>JARLIJ010000175.1 GCA_031291795.1 Acetobacteraceae bacterium
GGCGATCGTGCCACCCATCACACTCGCCATGCTCGAACGACCCTCGCCACTCCTCCACAAACGCCTCGCCAACCCCAGACGAAAACGAAGACAAGCAGTCAACTACGGCAGGAAGACACTATCTTAGTGCCTATGGGGCAGAGCCCTGACCCTTCGGCGCCGGCGTGCCTCGTGTCGGGCGCGACCCGGCGCTTTTCGATGCAACTGCGCCATGGCAGGGCTGCATTCTGCAAAGACTCGTTCCACCTCGATCACGAGAGCTTGCAAGCCGGCTCCGCGGCTCGCATTAGGAACCTGAAGCTCGGACCTGTTGCCTGATCCCCGGAGTTCCTGCCGATGCGACGCATCCTGCTGGCCGCTGCCTGCGGTCTTACCGCGCTCCTTGCCGGGGCCCCGCCAACCGAGGCGCAAACCCTGCGCATCGCGTTGCGCCAGGACCTCGACAGCCTCGATCCTGCCCTCGCCACCACCTATGTCAGCCGCATCGTCTATGCCGGACTGTGCGACAAGCTGCTCGACATAAACGAGAAACTGGAAATCGTCCCGCAACTCGCCACCAGCTGGGAGTGGGCGGACGACAAGACCCTGGTCCTGCATCTCCGCGCCGGCGTCACCTTCCAGAACGGCGAGCCGCTCGATGCCGCCGCGGTCAAATACACGCTCGAGCGTTACCTGACGATGACCGGCAGCTTCCGCCGCAGCGAGCTCGCCGCGATCGACCACGTCGAGGTCGTCGACCCCGCCACGGTGCGAATCGCGCTGAAGGCGCCGTCCGGGGCGTTCCTCGCGCAGCTCACCGACCGCTCCGGGATGATCCTGCCGCCCAAGGCGACCGAAGCGGCCGGCCGCGATTTCGGCGCCCACCCGGTTTGCAGCGGCCCGTTCCGCTTCGCCGAACGGGTGGCGCAGGACCATGTGACACTGGAGAAGTTCCCGCAGTATTGGAACGCCGCGGCAATCCATTTCGACCGGGTGACCTACCAGGTGCTGACCGACTCCTCGGTGCGGCTGGCGAACCTCAAGGCCGGCACGGTGGACATCGCGGAGTATGTGCTTCCGACCGACACCGCGGCGGTCAAGGCCGACCCGCATCTTCGCCTCGTGGTGTCCGACGCGCTGGGTTATTTCAGCATTACCAATAACCTGGCCAACGGCCCGGCGGCGGACAACCCGTATGGCAAGAACGCCCTGATGCGTCAGGCGCTCGACCTCGCAATCGACCGCCGGGCGCTCGTCAACGTCGTGTTCAACGACATGTATATCCCGACCGCCCAGGCCGTGCCGCCCGCCTCGCCGTTCTACGACCCCGCCGTGAAGGTGGCCGAACGCAACGTCGACAAGGCGAAGGCACTGCTGAAGCAGGCCGGCGTGACCTTGCCGGTGAAGCTCGACCTGCTGGCCTACAACGAGCCCGACATCATGCAGGCTGCCGAGGTCATCCAGTCGATGGCGGCCGAGGCCGGGTTCGACGTGAAGATCCAGGCGATGGAGTTCGCCTCCTCGCTGCAGGCGTCGCAGCGCGGCGAGTACCAGGCCTACATGATCGGCTGGTCGGGCCGGGTCGACATCGACGGGAACATCTACGCGTTCCTGCACAGCGGCCAGGGCAACAATATCGGGCATTATTCCAACCCGACAGTCGACCGGCTGCTCGACGAGGGGCGCGGCAACGTGGACCTGGCGAAGCGGCAGGCCGCTTACAATCAGATGTGGCCGGAGCTGCAGAAGGACCTGCCGATGACGTTCCTGTGGACCCCTCGGAATATCGCGGCAATGTCCAGCAAGATCAGTGGGTATCGCGCGGTGCCGGACGGGTTGATCCGGCTGCAGGGGCTGGAGATGGCGAAGTAGCATGAGCGGCAATCTCGGCGGGCGCATCGCGCAGATCATCCCGACCTTGCTGCTGGTCAGCGTACTGGTCTTCTGCCTGCAGCAGCTGATGCCGGGCGATCCGGCGATGATCATGGCGGGCGAGGAGCGCGGCGACCCGCAGGTGTTGGCGCAGATCCGCGCCGAACTCTGGCTCGATCGGCCGTTGCCGGTGCAGTATTTCCACTGGATGGGCAACGTGCTGCACGGCAACCTGGGGTATTCCTGGCGCATCCGCGAGCCGGTCGCCCAGCTGATCGCCGAGAAGCTGCCGGTCACCGCCCAGCTCGGGTTCATGGCGTTCGCGATCGCCGTGCTGATCGGCGTGCCGGCCGGCATCGTCGCGGCGGTCTACCGCAACAAGTTCTGGGACTACCTGGCCAACGCCATCGGCCTGGCGGGCTTGTCCACGCCGACGTTCTGGCTGGGCATCATGCTGATATTGCTGGTGTCGGTGGATCTGGGGTGGCTGCCGCCATCGGGCTATGTCGGGTTGTTCGAGGATTGGCGACAATCGCTCGCCACCACCATCATGCCGGCCTTCGTGCTGGGCAACGCGATCGCCGCGATCCTGATGCGCCACACCCGCAGCGCCATGCTGACCGCGCTGGACCAGGACTATGTCCGCACCGCGCGCGCCAAGGGGCTGAGCGAGTCGGTTGTGGTGCTGCGCCACGCGCTGCGTAACGCATTGATTCCTGTGATTACCTTGGGGGCGCTGGAATTGGGCACGCTGCTCTCGGGCGCGGTGCTGACGGAGCAGGTGTTCTCGATCCCGGGCTTCGGCAAGATGATCGTGGATGCGGTGTTCAACCGCGATTACCCGGTGGTGCAGGGCGTCGTGCTGGTGACGGCGTTCCTCTACGTGATGCTGAACCTGATCGCCGACGTGCTGTACGTGGTCATCAATCCCCGGCTGCGCGGCGCATGAGCGCCACAATCGCCGCCGCTGCGCCGCCGATCCCGCGTGCCCGCAGCCCGCGGGAGCTGGCGCTCAGCCGCTTCCTCCATCGTCCGGTGGCCGTGGCCGGCCTGGTGGTGATCGTGCTGTTCATCGCGGTGGCGGCGTTCGCCCCGCTGATCGCGCCGTACGACCCGATCGCCACGTCCTGGACCGCCATCCGCAAGGCGCCCTCGGTGGCACATTGGATGGGCACCGACGAGAACGGCCGCGACGTGCTTTCGCGCGTCATCTTTGGCGCGCGGGCGAGCCTGATGGCGGGCGTGGTCTCGGTGCTGATCGCGGCCGGGATCGGCGTGCCGGCCGGACTGCTGGCGGGGTTTGCCGGCGGCTGGACCGATATCTGCCTCAGCCGCGTGGTGGACGCCATGCTGGCCTGCCCGTTCCTGATCCTGGCGATCGCGCTGGCGGCGTTCCTCGGGCCGGACCTGACCAACGCGATGATCGCGATCGGGGTGTCCACCGCGCCGCGCTTCATGCGGGTGGCGCGGGCGGCAACGCTGGATGCGGCAAGCAACGAATACGTGGAAGCCGCCCGCGCCCTGGGCAATCCGCCCTGGCGGGTGGCATTCCGGCACGTGCTGCCGAACATCGTGCCGCCGGTACTGGTGCAGGGCACGCTGGCGATCGCCGCCGCCATCATCGCCGAGGCGTCGCTGTCCTTCCTGGGCCTGGGCCAGCAGCCGCCGGCGCCGTCCTGGGGCTCGATGCTGAACGCGGCCCAGCGGTTCCTGTCGCAGGCGCCCTGGCTGGCGGTGTTCCCGGGGCTGGCGATCTTCCTGGTGGTGCTGTCCTTCAACCTGGTGGGCGACGGCCTGCGCGACGCACTGGACCCGCGGCGCCGGTAGGCGGGGCTTCCGCCCCGGACCCCGACCAGGGGGCGCCGCCCCCTGGACCCCCGCCAAGGGCGCCGGCCCTTGGAACCGATCCATGGGTGTTCATCGGGGGAGAGGGTGGCTACGCGGACCTCGGATGGTCCGCGTAGGCCCCTTGCCGTGGCACGCAGCCGTCTTTTCGTCGCGGCCTGGATGCGCCGGTGGGATGACGCATTCAAAATGTTGCAGAGTTCGTTGCCAAACGGTAAAGCCGCAGAGGTCGCTGGTGCGGCGGCCACCGCATGTCCACCGGACACGTCAGGATCGCCAGATGAGCGTCCGACCGCGATGTGCAGGCCGTTGAAGGCCCCCACCATCGTCATCGGATGGTCCGGGGCGCGGAGGATCGTTTCATGAGCGGCAGCAGTCGCAGGTATTCGCGGCGTCGGACCGGCTCCACCGCGCGCCGCTACAAGGCAAGCGAGCTCGTCCCCGTCTCGCAGTCGCAGAACCAGATGGGGCGGACCGAAGTCCTGACTGCCGTCGCGATTGCCGTACTGGCCGCGCTGCTGATCGGCCTGATCTGGATCGTCACGGACCGCGCGGTCCAGGACCAGACTGCCGACGTGCAGGACCGCGCCGAAACCGCCCTGACGGCGCAGGCCGCCACGCTATCGGAAGAAGTCCGGCATGAGCTGTTGCTGATCGACCAGACGCTGACCGTCCTGCAGGCCGCGTGGAAGGAAAACAGCGACAATTTCCGCCTGACCGATTGGAGCAAGCGTCTGCCGGCCCTGACCGCGGTCGCCGATGACATCTTCATCGCCGACGACCACCAGATCATCACCCAGGATATCCTGCCGAACGCCCAGGGCCAGGGCATTGGCAGCGCCTATGTCAATTTCGCGCACGGCTCGCTCGAAGTGTTCGAAAGCGACGGGCGCAGGACCCGCAACAGCGAGCTGATGATCAGCGAGACCGGTCAGTTGACCGAGGCACGGCAGTTCCTGATGTATGTCGTGCGGCCGCTGGACCATCCGAAGAACTACATCATCGGGGCGTCCTACCGCTCCACTGCCCTCACGAAGCTCTATGGCCAGGCGGTTCTCGGCATCAACGGCGTGACCGCGCTGATGGATCTGCGCCGGGGCGGCGTGCAGGCGCTTGCCGGGCCGGTCGCGCGGCGGCCGCAGATCGACGTGTCGAAGACGCCGATGTTCCTCGCCATGAAGGACCGGCCGGACGGCGGCATCTGGATCGGGCCGTCCGGCATGGACGGGGTGGTGCGGATCCACGCGTTCCGCAAAGTGCCGGACCGCGACCTGGTCGTGGTGGTCGCCATGGTCGAGGCGCAGGCGATGGCGCCGGCCAGCACCTGGGCGGAAGGCGCGCAATCCCTGGCCGTGCTGACCACGCTGCTGGTGCTGGCGATCGCCGGGCTGATGCTGGTGACGCTGGTGACCGTGCGCAGCACGCGCCGTCAGCGCCGCACGGCGGAGCGGGATCGTGCGAAGGTCGAGATGGCCCAGGCCGAACTGGAAGCCGGCCGCCAGCGGGTGGCGCTCGCCAACGCACAGATCACGGCGATCGAGCGCGGCGTCTCCGACGGCATTGCAACGTTCGACGCGGCGCTGCGGCTGACCGGCTGGAACGCGCGCTTTGCCGCGGCGTGCGGCTTGCCGGAGGACATGCTGGAGCACGGGCTGTCCCTGCAGGACCTGCTGCGCCGCCAGGTGGCTGCCGGGCTGTTCGGCGTGGTTGCCGATATCGAGGCCGAGGTGGCGCATCGAATCGAACGGCTGCGCAGCGACGATCCGGCCGCGGACCTCACGCAGACCGGACCGGACGACACCACGCTGCGGTTGCAGGCGAGCACCATGCCGGATGGCGGCCTGGTGCTGATCCTCGGCGTCGCGGCGCACGAGCCGGCGGTGGAGTGGTAACAGGGCAATCGCCGGAAGCAGAAGGATCAGGGCGCTGCCCTGAACCCGCTCGGGGGCGGCGAGGCTGGTCGGGGTCCGGGGCAGCGCCCCATAGGCGCGAATTTAAGGCGGTCTGAGAAGACACGCTTGCAATCGGCGGGTTCTCGGCGCCTCTGCGCGGCGTCGGCGAAAGCGTTTGAGATCGGCGCGTGTGGCGAATTTGGGCTTCGGCAGGATGGCCCATTTCAAGATCTCACGTGCCTTCTGCCACGCGGCCCACAGCAGCGCCGGCACGGGCGGCGGTTCACCGCTCCGAGGGGGGAAACCGACAATCTCATTGGCGAGATCGTCGGTGAGGACAACAGCGATCAGATGCGCCAGCAACCAAGTTCGGGCCAGCCTTGGTTCGGCCGACGGCAATTTACCGATCCCGCCCAACGTCTTCATCCGTTTGAAGCCAATCTCGACCTGCCAGCGATTGCGATAGCACGCCGTCACCGCCCCGGCCGGCTCACGGGCGCGGGGCATCGAGGTCAGCAGAGTGACATAGCCCGAGGCCTGCGCTGTCCGAGGATCGAGCCGGGCACCGCTCTTGCTGGCCTTGCGCGCCCGTTTGCGGCGAGCCCGCTCCGCCTTCTCGACCGGCAGGCGCTGGATCACCAGACGCAATGGCTGCGCGATGCTCTTGACCCACACATCGTGGTCGTGCGGTGCGTCATCCTCAGGCAGCAGCTTTATCACGTCCACCGGTTGGCCCGCGCCATCCTGCAGGCGCAACGCGCGCCAGCCGACCCGGGTGATGAAATCACTCCCGGCCTCCAGCACGGCCTGGAAGTCGCGCACCCGCGCGTAACCCCGGTCCATCACGACGACCCGCCCGGCGTCGATCCGCGTATGCTCGACCCGTTCGGCGACAGCGGCAGAGGTCAGCTTCAGGTCCACAAACCGCCCGCGCCCCGGTCTTCCTCCGTCCGGCCGGTTGCGGCACGGGGCTGCCCGGTGTCATCTGCCGCCCGAAGGAGGACCGCGCATGACGAAAGTTGCCGTGGTCGGTGCTGGCTTGATCGGCCGCGCCTGGTCGATCGTGTTCGCCCGCGCCGGCTTCGAGGTCGCGCTGTGGGACCAGTTCCCCCAGCAGGTGCAGGCGGCGCTGGACTTTATCGCCGACCGGCTGCCGGAATTGCAGGCGGCCGGCCTGCTGCCCGACCCGCCGGCCGAGGTCCTGGCGCGCATCAACCCCATGAAATCGCTATGGGACGCGGTGCACGAGGCGGAGCACGTGCAGGAAAACGGCCCCGAAAAGCTGGACGTGAAGATCCCGCTGTTCGACGAACTCGACCGCGCCGCGCATCCGGATGCCGTGCTCGCCAGCTCCACCAGCGGCATCCCGGCGAGCGCTTTCACCCGCGACCTGCGCGGCCGGGCCCGTTGCCTGGTCGCACACCCGGTCAATCCGCCCTACTTGATTCCGCTCGTCGAACTCTGCCCCGCGCCCTGGACGGACCCGGACGTGGTGACCCGTACTCGCGCCCTGATGACCGCGGCGGGCCAGGTGCCGGCCACGGTGAAGAAGGAGGTGGACGGCTTCGCACTCAACCGCCTGCAGGGCGCGCTGCTGGCCGAGGCATTCCGGTTGCTGGACGACGACGTGATCTCGCCCGCCGATCTGGATGCGCTGGTGAAGGACGGCCTCGGCCTGCGCTGGAGCTTCATGGGCCCGCTCGAGACGATCGACCTGAACGCCCCCGGCGGCCTGGCGGACTACTGCACGCGCTACGGCCCGCTCTACGCCGAGCTGCAGCGGCAGATGACGCTGCACGAATGGAGCCCGGCGCTGATCAATCGGTTGCAGGCAGCGCGCCGGGCAGAGTTGCCGGTGAACATGCAACCGGTGCGGCAGGAATGGCGCGACCGTCGGCTGATGGCGCTTCTGGCGCACAAGAAGGCGCAGGTGCCGTAGCGGTCGGGGTTCGGAGCCTCTCGGGTGGAGGCGCGGTCGGGCGGATGCCCGCGGGCTGGTCGGGCGGATGCCCGCGGGCTGGTCGGGCGGATGCCCGCGGGCTGGTGTCGGGCGGATGCCCGCGGGCTGGTGTCGGGCGGATGCCCGCGGGGCGGTCGGAATGCGGCTTGGTAACGAGTCGTTTACCCGCGCGGGCTAGGGTCGCGAACGTCCAGCGTCGGGAGTTCGCTCTCTCGGGCGCGTCGCAGGTTGTTCCCGTCCGCGGCGTGTCCCAGGCCATCCAGGCAGCCGGATTCCGACTGAAGGGACCATCATGTTGCATTTTGGACGGTCCGGGGCCGGTGCCATCGCCCTGGCAACCCTGGCCGCGATCGACCGCTCGCAAGCCGTGATCGCGTTCAGCCTCGACGGCACCGTCCTGACGGCGAACCAGCGCTTCCTCGACGCGTTCGGCTACACGCTGCCCGAGATTCAGGGCAAGCCGCACCGCCTGTTTGTGGAACCCGCTTACGGCGCGAGCGAGCAATACAGGCAGTTCTGGGAGGCGCTGCGGGCCGGCAAATACCAGGCCGCGCAATTCAAGCGGATCGGGAAGGGCGGCAAGGAGGTCTGGATCGAGGCGTCGTACAACCCGGTCCTCGGGCGCGACGGCAAGCCGGTCACGATCGTGAAAGTCGCCACCGACGTAACGGCACAGAAGATGCAATTCGCCGATCTGGCCGGACAGATCGCCGCAATCAACAAGTCCCAGGCGGTGATCGCATTCGACCTTGACGGCAACGTGCTGACGGCAAACGAAAAATTCCTGGATGTCATGGGCTACCGGCTGGCTGAGATCCAGGGCCGGCCCCACAGCATGTTCGTCGATCCCGCCTATCGCGGGAGCCCGGAATACCGCAGGTTCTGGGACGACCTGCGGGCCGGGCACTATCAGGCGGCCCAGTTCAAGCGGATCGGGAAGGGCGGCAAGGAGGTCTGGATCGAGGCGTCGTACAATCTGATCCTCGACCTCAACGACAAGCCGTCCAAGGTGGTAAAATACGCCACCGACATCACCACCCGCATCGCCCAGCTCGGCGACCTGAAATCGCTGGTCGACCGGAACTTCGATGAAATTGACGGTGCGCTCGGTCGCTCGACCGGCCAGGCGGAGGTTGCCTCGGGTGCGGTGCAGAGCACGTCGGGCAACGTCCAGGCGATGGCCGCAAGTGCGGAGGAACTGGCCGCCTCGGTGCGCGGTATCACCGACACCATGGCCAAGTCGAAGACCGCGGTCGATGCCGCCCACGGACAATTGGTCGATGCGGACGGGGCAATCCAGAAGCTGTCGGCGCTGTCGCAGTCGATGGGCGGAATCGTCAACCTGATCCGTAATATCGCCGGGAAAATCAATCTGTTGGCGCTGAATGCGACGATCGAGTCGGCACGGGCGGGCGATGCCGGCAAAGGGTTCGCGGTGGTGGCGAGCGAGGTCAAGAACCTGGCGAGCCAGGCCGCCAACGCCACCGACCAGATCGCCCGGGAAATCGAGGGGCTGCAGATGGTCTCCGGCGAGGTTGTGTCCGCGCTGGCCCGGATCGGCGCGTCGATCAACACGGTGCTGGAATACGTCACCGGGACCGCCAGCGCGGTCGAGGAGCAGAGCGTCGTGACCCAGGAAATGTCCGCTGCGATGCAGCAGGCGGCCGACGGCGTGGCGGCCATCAACGACAACATGGTGGAGATCTCGACGGCCGTGCAGCAGGTCGGCCAGGCCGTGAGCAATACGCGCAAGGCCACCCAGGTGCTCGTCAAATAGGGCGCCGGGTCATCCTAAGCGCCGCCAGGAGCTGACGCGGTGTCGTGATTGGACCCGTCCCCCGGCGTCGCGGAACAATCCGGACCACGCGGACGAATCGCTCAAACGGGTTGTTGGCTTGCCATGCCGGGTACCTTGTGGCCTATCGACGACCATCGCAGGCCGGATGCACCCGGATTCGGGCGACACGGTGACGCACGGCGACGTCGGAATAACGCTGGTTGGCCCGGTGGCCGAAGCGATCCCCTGCATGACCCTTGACCGCAACAGGGGCTGCGTGTGGCTGCGGCGGTCACCCGCTCGCCGTCCCGCACACCCTGGCTTCCTCGAACCAGCCACAACAGGAGACTTCCAATATGGACCGGGAGACCGAGGCCGTCATCGCGATCGTGGACGATGACGATGACGTTGGGGAAGTGTTGCGCGGGCTCCTGGAGATCGTCGGCTATCAGGTCGTGACCTACAAATCGGGCCAGGCGTTCCTGGACGATGCGCAGCTGGCAGACGTGGCCTGCCTCGTGGTCGACCAGAACATGCCCGAGATGACCGGCCTCGAGCTTCTGAAGCGGCTCAAGGCGATGGGCAATGCCACCCCGTCGCTCCTGATCACCGGCGACCGCGACGATGAGGTCACCCGGCAGGCGCTCGCGCTCGGCGTCATGAAAGTGCTGGAAAAGCCGATGGCAACCTCGGAGTTGCTGAGCTTCATCTCGTTTTCCGTCGGGTAGACCAAAGCTTTCCCGCGACAGTCCCAGCCGCATCTCCGGCGTGGCAGGGGCCAGGCGGGCGACGGATCGGGATCAACCGGCCGGGAGAGTTCCCACGCGCCTTCCTCGACCGGCATGTCGCTGTTCAACCGCTCCGGCCTGGCGCAGCGCGACGCCGCGGACTGGTTTGCCGCGATCGCCGCCATCGACCGTGACGCCGCCCGAGACACCGGGGCGCTGGCGCGATTTCGTCCCGCCGGAGACGCTGGACGAACCGCCCGTCACTTCACCTTCACGAAGCGGTACGGGAAGAAGTTGTCCGCCGGCTGCGCCATCTCGATGTTCGACTTGGCCGCCCACACGATCACCTGCTGGTGCAGTGGCAGCGCCGCAACATCCTGCTGAACGATCGCATTCGCGTCGTGGATCATCGCGGTGCGCTTCGCCTGGTCGGTCTCGACGCCGATCTTGCCGATCAGGTCGTCCAGCGCCGGGTTGGAATAGCCGCCGGCATTCACCTCGCCCCGCTTGCCGTCGCGGGTTCCCAGCAGCGTGTAGAGCGCGTTGTGCGCGTCGTAGGTCGCTGGGGTCCAGCCCAGCAGGTAGAAGTCGGTATCGTAATTGGGGGCGAGGATCTTCGTGAAATACTTGGATTTTGTCTGGGCGATCAGGTCGACCTTGATGCCGATCCGCGCCAGCATCGGCACGATCGCGGTGCAGATCTGCTCATCCATGACGTAGCGATCGTTCGGGCAATCGAACGCAACCCGGAAGCCGTTCGGATAGCCCGCTTCCGCCAGCAGCGCCTTCGCCTTCGCCGGATCTGCCTTGGGCCGCACGTCCTGGGTCGCGTCGTAGCCGTTGATCCCCGGCCCCCACATCGTCCAGGTCGGATGCCCCAGGCCCATCATCACCCGGCTGGCAATCGGCGGCTCATCGATCGCCAGTGCGATGGCCATGCGCACCCGCTGGTCCTTCATGGGGTTCTTGCCCTTCACGTCCGAGCTGGGCAGTTCGTCGCGGGTCTGGTTGAAGCCCAGGTAGATCGTGCGCAGTTCCGGAGTCTGGAGCAGCGCGAGGCCTGGTGCGGCCTTGATCCGCGCCATGTCCTGCGGCGGGACCGAGTAGATCATGTCGACGTCGCCCGACAGCAAGGCCGCGACCCGTGTCGAGGCGCTGCCGATCACCACCATTTCCACCCGGTCCAGGTTGTGTATGGGCTTGTCCCACCAGCCGGGATTCTTCTCCACTACCGTGCTGCGGTCCGGCTCGCGCGACACCAGCTTGAACGGGCCGGTCCCCATGGCGTTGTGCAGGGCGTAATTGTCTTCCTTGCCGATCATCACCGGTTCGGTGGCGTTGTGCGCCTCGCACCAGGCCTTCGACATGATCAGGAAGTTGGTCTGCTCCTGCAGCAGGATCGGGTCCGGCTGCGTGGTTTCCAGATCGACCGTGAAATCGTCGATCTTGCGGGCCTCCCTCACCGGCGATAGCGGCGCCCGCATGGAGGAATTGGGCGACAGGATCCGCTTCAGCGAGAACACCACGTCGTCGGCGGTGAACGGGGAACCGTCCTGCCAGGTGACGCCATGGCGCAGATGGAAGCGCCAGACGGTCGGGCTGGTCTGTTCCCAGCTCTCCGCCAGTGCCGGCTCCAGCCCCAGCGTGGCGTTGCGCCGAACCAACGGCTCATAGATGTTGGCCAGGAACGAGAGCTGCACCGTCTCCTGCCGGGTGGTGGGATCCATGGCATTGACGTCGCCGTCGTTCGCCCAGCGGAAACTCGCGGCAGCGGCGGGGTTGGCGGCAAGTCCGCCCGCGAGCAACAGGCCGGACAGGATCAGACGGGGACATTTCATCTTCGGCACGCCTTCGACAGCGGAATGGAATCGATTCTTTACTCCGCCATCTGCAGGCTGGCCAGCAGCCGTGCGCCGCTTGCGATCCGCCGCAGCGGCGTGAATAAGTGGTCCCAAGGACGGAGACCGACGCGATGAAGATAAAAGCCACCGGGCTGCGCCAGGTGCTGTTGTCCCATGCAGGGTGAGCGGGTGCGGCGGGCCAGGTCGGGGCGTCGCCCCGAACCCCACCAGGGGCGCTGCCCCTGGACCCTGCCAGGGGCTTGGCCCCTGGACCCATTCCCGGTTTCCTCTGAGAGGGGGCCGAACCGACGAAGCCTTGCAGAGGGCTTCGTCATGTCCCCTCTCAGAGGAAACCCCGAGCGGTTCCAAGGGCTGTGCCCTTGGTGGGGGGCCGGGGGGCAAAGCCCCCTGGTGGGGTTCGGGGCAACGCCCCGGCTTTCCCCGTCCCATCCGGCCATCCCCGCATGAGCACCTGGCTCGTTACCGGCGGGGCCGGGTTCATCGGATCGCATCTCTGCGAGGCCCTGTGCGCGCGCGGCGACACGGTGCGGGTGCTGGACGACCTGTCCACCGGCCATCGGGCGAACCTGCCCGACGGCGTCACGCTCGTGCACGGGGATGTGGCCGATCCGGACGCCGTGCTGGAGGCCGTCCAGGGCGTCGATGGCTGTTTCCACCTCGCCGCCATCGCCTCGGTGGAGCGTGGCATCACCGACTGGTTCGGCACGCACCGCACCAACCTCTCCGGCACGATCGTGCTCTTCGAGGCGCTGCGCCGCGCGGGGCTGCAGGTTCCGGTCGTGTATGCGTCCTCCGCCGCGGTCTACGGCGACTGCCCGACCGTGCCGATCTCCGAGGATGCGCCGCGCCAGCCGCTCTCCGCCTATGGTGCCGACAAGCTGGGCTGCGAGCTGCACGCGCGGGTCGCCACCCATGTGCACGGCATTCCCACCGTCGGCCTGCGGTTCTTCAACGTCTACGGTCCGCGCCAGGATCCACGTTCGCCCTATTCCGGGGTGATCTCGATCTTCTGCGAGCGGATCAGCCGTGGCGCGCCCATCGACGTGTTTGGCGATGGCCGCCAGACGCGCGATTTCGTCTATGTCGGCGACATCGTGGCCGGCCTGCTGGCGGCGATGCGACTGCGTCCGGCCGAGGCAGCCGTGTTCAATCTCTGCACGGGCCGACCAACCTCGGTGCTGGAACTGGCCGGCCATATCGCGGCTCTGGCCGGTTCGGCGCTCGATGTGACGCACCGTCCCCCGCGGGCCGGGGAAATCCGGCACTCCGTGGGCTCTCCCGCCAGGGGCAGGGCAGCGCTGGGCCTGGTCGACCCGGCGGTATTAAGTGACGGATTGCGCAACGTGCTGGACTGGATGGCTGGCGGCCGTTAACCCCGCGGGGTGTCCTTGAAACTGCTCCTCGTCAGCCTGGTGCTTCCGCCGTTCGGGTTCGTCACGCTTGCCGTGGTCGGGCTGCTGCTGATGCACGCGGCCCCCCGCCTTGGCCGAGGACTCGCCTGGCTGGCCGTGCTCGGCCTGCTTGCCTTCGCCATGCCGGCCGTGTCCGACACCCTGTTGGTGGCGCTCGAGACCGGCCTCGACACCACGCCGCCGGCGGATGATCCGCCACAGGCCATCATCATTCTCGGCGCCGAAGTCAGCCATGTGGGCGGCCCCGCGCCCGGCACCCGGGTGGGAATCCTGACGCTGGAACGGCTGCGGAGCGGCGCGGAACTCCAGCGCCGTACCGGCCTGCCCATCCTGGTCACCGGTGGGGTCACCCAGCCCGATACCCCGCCGGTCGGGGCGCTGATGGCGCAAAGCCTTGCCGACGATTTCCGGGTCCCGGTGCGCTGGACGGAAACCAGGTCGCGCGACACCTGGGAGAATGCGTCCGACAGCGCAGCGATCCTGACCGCCGAGGGCATCCACTCGGTCTACGTGGTCACGCATCCCTGGCACATGAAGCGCGCTTTGGCGGCCTTCGCGCGGACCGGCCTGCATGCAACACCCGCTCCGACGCCGTACGACAGCGACGCCTCGCTCCGCTGGGACGATTTCCTGCCGCGCGAGTCGGTGTGGCAGGCTGGCTACTTCGCGATGCATGAATGGATCGGCCGTGCCTGGTACGCCATGCGCTGAACCGGTCCGGACCGAGATCTTCACCGCTGTCGCGACGCTTCCGGCTGACGCCCTGGCGCTGTTGGAACCGACGCTGTTCGCCAGTCCCGCCTGGTGGGATTGCGTGCAGACCGAGGCCATGCCGGCCGGCAGCACCCCCTGTTTCCTGCTCTGCCGGATCGGCGGCCAGCCTGCCGCGCTGTTCGTCCTGTGCCGGGCCGCGGACGGCGCGCTGGGCAGCCTGACCACGCCCTACACCTGCCTTTACGCGCCGGCGCTGGCGCCTGGCATCTCGGCCGAAGCCCAGGCGGCCGCCCTGATCGCGCTCACCCGGTTCTGCCGCCGCTCCGCCGTCACCCGGCTGGAGGCGCTGGATCCCGATGCGCCATCCACTGCGGCGCTGGCAGCCGCCGCGATGCGGGCCGGCCTGTGCGTCCTGCGGTTTGCCCATTTCGGCAACTGGCATGAGGCCGTCGCCGGGCAGGATTGGTCCGCCTACCTTGCCAACCGCCCCGGTGCGCTGCGCGAGACCATTCGCCGCCGCCTGCGCCATGCCGACCGGCAGGCGGGTGCGGTGCTGACGGTGGTCGATGGGCCGGCGGGGCTGGAGGCGGGCATCGCCGCCTACGAAGCGGTCTACGCAAGCAGTTGGAAGGAGCCCGAACCGTTTCCCCGCTTCAACGCCGCCCTGATGCGCGCGCTGGCCCCGCTGGGCATGCTGCGCCTGGGGGTGTGGCGGATCGCCGGCCAACCGGTCGCCGCACAATTCTGGGCGGTCGATCACGGTCGCGCCACGGTGCTGAAACTGGCGCATGACGAGGCGTTCAAGCCGCTCTCGCCGGGCACGGTGCTGACCGCGCTGATGCTGCGCCGACTGCTGGAGCAGGACCGCGTCGCCGCGATCGATTTTGGCCGGGGCGACGACGACTACAAGCAGGGCTGGGCGCGGGCGCGACGGCAGCGGATCGGCCTGCTGCTGGTCAATCCCTGGCGTCCGGCAGGCTGGCCGGTGCTGGTCCGGCACGCGCTTGGGCGGCTGGCGGCCAGGTGGCGCCAAGCCGGCGGGATCAGCCTTGCGGGCGGGGCGGGGCCACCGGGGCGCTGACCTCGGGGCGGGCGCGGCGCCGACGGGCGAAGGCCAGGCCGGCGAGGCCAACGCCGAGGGTCGCCAGCGTCGCGGGCTCCGGCACCTGGGCGGTCAGCAGATAGGTGAACGTGTCGCCGGTGCCGCCATAGGCGACGCTCTCGTCGGTGTAGATGGTGAGCGTCGCGGATTCCAGTCCGAGCGTGTTGCCGGTGACCTTGATCGGCAGGCTGAGCGTGCCGCCTTCGCCGACCACCGAGTTCGGGGTCAGCGTGATTGCGAAGTCGCTCGGGTTGGCGCCGCTGAGCGCGTAGGATTTGATCGTCAGGTCGGTCAGCGTCGTATCGCCGCCATTGGCGTCGGTGGTGGTGTTCTTCAGCGTCATGTACTCGGTCATGGCGGAGTGCAGGCCGAGCGTGCCGAGCGCGACGGTCGGGCCGGTCGTGACGGTGGCGCCGCCGGCGGTGGCGACCGCTGCCAGCGTGGTTCCGTTGAACACGCTCTTGTAGACCGGGCCCACGCCCGTGCCGGAGACCGTGGCGGAGAGCGCCTGGCTGGCGTTGTTTCCGAGCGTGCTACCGTCGGTGAACTTGCCGGTGATGGTCGTCGTGCTCGATGAGCCGCGGCTGACCGGCGTGTAGGTATAGATGACGGTCGATGCCTTGCCGTCGCCCAGGCTGATCGAACTCGGGGTGGTGCCCGTGAAGCCGGCGCCCAGCACCGAGGAGATACTGGAGGCGTTGAGGTTGCTGATGCTGGAGGCGACGCCGGACGTGTTCCCGTTGCCGATATTGGTGATCACGAGGGTGCCGGTGCCGCTGGTGCCGTTCCGGACATAGGCGGTGTTCGACGAAACGCTGTTGATCGGCGCCACGCCGGTTCCGGTCAGGGTCGCCGAGAGGCTGGTGGCGCCGTTGCTGCTGCTGCCGTCGGTGAAGGCACCGGTCACCGTGGTCGTCGTCGCCCCCACGACGGACGGCGTGAACGTGTAGGTGACGGCCGTGCTGGTCCCATCGTAGATGCTGACCGAGCTGCCTGCGCCGCTGAAGATGCCGCCGGACGCGCTGCCGATCGTCCCGTTCAGGTTCGTGATGCTGGTCGCGAGACCGGACAGGTGGCCGTCGCCCGTGTTGGTGGCAATCGCGGTGACCGTCGTCGACTGACCCACGAGGACGTTGCCGGCCGAATTGCCGGCCAGGTTCGCCACCGGGGCAACGCCGGTCCCGGTCAGGCTGACGGAAAGATTGGTCGCGGCGTCGGTGCTGGCGGCGCCATTGACGAATGCGCCGGTCACCGTCGCCGTTACCCCCCCGCGCGCGGTCGGGGCGAAGGTGTAAGTGACGCTCGTGCTGGTCGAATCCTTCAGCGAAACCGAGGTACTGCTGCCGGTGAATTCCGTATTGGAGGCGCTGCCGAGCGTGCCCCTCAGGTTGCTGATACTGGATGCGACGTTGGTCGCCGAGTTGCCATTGCCGGTGTTGGTGGCGGTTACGGCCAGCGTCGCCGTCTTGCCCACCAGTACATAGCCGTCCGACCCGCCGCCGGACAGGTTCGCGACCGGCGCGACGCCCGTCCCGGTGAGCGTCAGCGTTGTTCCTGTGCCGGTGGTCTGCGTTGTCTTGTCGGTGACAGTGACCGAGCCTGTAACGGTCGGTGCAAAGGTGTAGGTGACTGTCGCCGAGCTTGAGCTATGGCCGGTCTCAGTCAGCGTACTCGCAGAACCGGTGAATCCCGCCGAACTGACCGCGGGCAGCGAAAAGGTCTGGCTGGACCCGCTGGTGTTGTTCACGCTGAACACGGTGCTCTTGGAGGCCGCCGGCGTAGCGCCGTCCCCAAGATAGACATCACCAAAATTGAGGCTGGTTGGGTTGACTGAGATGGTCGTCGCCGAGGCGCCCCCGGACTCGAGGGCGAGCAGGGCAATCAGCGACGTGGCTGAGGCAAGCGATGACTTCACCGGTTCGTCCCATTCATTCCGACGACAAACTCCCGTATCGGCGCGCGGGGATGTAATTTTATACACGCGCGACGTCGTACGAGACAAACAAATATCAAATTCAGCACGCTGCAATGTGCAAATTTTGTACCGGTAAAAAACACTAGTAGTTTCAATTGGTTGAAAAGTTGGCGTCGGACGCCGGCGGCCCATCTGTAAACTCTGCCGACTCAGCCTTGTCCGGCGCCCTGCTTCCGGTGCAGTCCCGAAAGGACCAAATGCAGCACCAGTGACGGGTGGAATGCCGATCCGGCCTCCACCCAATGCAGCCGGACCGAACCGTCGGAGAGGCTTCGCTTGTAAAAGCGGCGGCGGTTGAACAGCGCCAGCCCGATGGTTTCGCCGCCGGCGCGGGCCTCGATCAGCACCGGATCGGGATAGCGCTCTGCCGCCAGGCAACCCACCCAGGTCCAGCTCTGGAAGAACGAGGCCGGTCCGCGCCTCAAGCGCCCGCAACGCAGGCCGAGCGCATCCCAGTCGCGGACCGGAACCGCGCGGATGGAGGTCACGCCGGCGGCGCCGTCCCGTCCCATAGCGCCCGCCAGCGCTGCGCCATGGTCGCCTGGTCGAACTCGCGCGCCGCCTTGGTTCGGTTCGCCGTACCCAGACGGCGGCGCAGTTCGGGATCATCGATCAGCGCCGCCAGCGCGCCGGCCAGCGCATCCTCGGCCAGCGGGACCACGAAGCCGGCGTTCTCCGCCGCCAGCATCGCCGCCACGTCGCCGACGTCGGTGGCCGCGACCGGCAGGCCGGAGGCCATCGCCTCCAGCACGGACAGCGGCATCTGTTCGGTGTCCGAGGACAATGCAAACAGGTCGAAGCCGGCATACAGCGCCGGCGTATCCTCGCGATGGCCGGTGAATGTCACCTGTCCGACCAGGCCGAGGGAGGCGACCTGCGCCTCCAGAGCCGCCCGTTCGGGGCCGTCGCCCACGATTACCAGCCGCACCGGCGCCAATCCC
>JARLIJ010000027.1 GCA_031291795.1 Acetobacteraceae bacterium
GACGTGCCCGTGCTGCAGGGCACGATCCTGTTCCTGGCGATGATCTTCGTCGCCACCAACCTGCTGGTCGATCTGCTGCAGTCGCTGATCGATCCGCGCATCCGGCGGGCCTGATCATGGCGAGTTCGGCGGTGATGACGCAGGAGACGGCTCCCCCCGAGGAGCCGGTCGTCCAGGCCCTGAAGGTCCGCGGCTACTGGGCCAGCGTCGCCTACCGGTTGCGCTACGACCCCATGACGGTTGCATTCGGAACCATCGTGCTGCTGATCATCCTCGCCGCGATCTTCGCCCCGATGATCGCGCCGTTCGATCCCTACAAGGAATCCATCATCGGCCGCCTGAAGCCGTTCGGCTGGCGGGGCCACCTGCTCGGCACCGACGAACTGGGCCGCGACATGCTGTCCCGGCTGATCTACGGCGCACGCATCTCGCTGCTGATGGGCGTCGTGCCGGTGGTCATCGCCACCGTGATCGGCGGGTCCCTGGGCGTGATCGGCGGGTTCGCCGGCAAGCGCGTGAACACCGCGATCATGCGCACGATGGACGTGTTCTACGCCTTCCCGTCCGTCCTGCTGGCGGTCGCCATCGCGGGCGCCATGGGCGGCGGCATCGGCAACGGCATGCTGGCGCTGGCATTGGTGTTCACACCCGCCATGTGCCGCGTCGCGGAAACCGCCACGGCGCAGGTGAAGAACCTGGACTTCGTGGAAGCCGCGCGCGCCACCGGCGCCGGCACGCTGACCATCCTGCGCTTCCACATCCTGGGCAACGTGCTTGGCCCCGTCTTCATCTACGCTTCGTCGCTGGTCAGCGTCGGCATCCTGCTGGCATCCGGCCTGTCGTTCCTCGGCCTTGGCGTGCGCCCGCCCGTTGCCGACTGGGGCCTGATGCTCAGCACGCTGCGCCAGTCGATCTATGTCAATCCGCTGATCTGCGCCTTGCCGGGCGTGGCGATCTT
The DNA here is from genome assembly GCA_031291795.1 of Acetobacteraceae bacterium. GTDB lineage: Bacteria > Pseudomonadota > Alphaproteobacteria > Acetobacterales > Acetobacteraceae > Rhodopila. The sequence goes on from JARLIJ010000027.1 coordinate 959, forward strand.
CATCACCTCGGTCAGCTTCAACCTGGTCAGCGACGGGATACGCGCGGCCATGGACGTGCGGATGTAACGCCATGGATATGATGCCCCCCTCCAGCTTCGACCGCGGCGGCCCCGCCCAGCCGCTGCTCATCGCCCGCGACCTGCGCAAGCATTTCAAGGTGAAGGGCGGCGCGCCGGGTGCCGTGGTGCGCGCCGTCGATGGCGTCTCCTTTACCCTGTTCAAAGGCGAGACCCTCGGCATCGTCGGTGAATCCGGCTGCGGAAAATCCACACTGGCGCGGCTGTTGTTGCATCTGATCCAACCCGACGAGGGGGAGCTTGTGTTCGACGGCGACACCGTCGCCGAGGTGCGCGGGATCAGCGTGAATGCGCTACGCCGCCAGGTGCAGATGGTGTTCCAGGACAGCTACTCCTCGCTCAATCCCCGGATGCCGGTGCAGGATTCCGTTGCGTTCGGTCCCTATGTCCACGGCAAAAGCCGCAGCGCGGCGCGCCAGGCCGCGCGCGATATCCTCGTGAAGGTCGGCCTCAACCCCGACCTGTTCGGCCCGCGCTATCCGCATGAGCTGTCCGGCGGCCAGAAGCAGCGCGTCAACATCGCCCGCGCCCTGGCGATCGAGCCGCGCATGGTGATCCTGGATGAGGCGGTCTCGGCACTCGACAAATCGGTCGAGGCGCAGGTGCTGAACCTGCTGCGCGCCCTGAAGGCCAACTTCAACCTGACCTACCTGTTCATCAGCCACGACCTGAACGTCGTCCGCTACATCAGCGACCGCGTCCTCGTGATGTATCTCGGGTCGGTCGTCGAACTCGGCCCCGTCGACGAAATCTTCAGTCGTCCGCTGCATCCCTACACCACGGCGCTGTTGGGCTCCCGCCCGTCGATGGACCCGGCCAACCGCATCGAGGAACCGCCGATCACCGGCGATCCGCCAAGCCCGATCGATCCGCCGTCCGGCTGCCGCTTTCGCACGCGCTGCCCCCACGCCGAACCAGTCTGCGCCGCCAAACCCCCCGTCCTCGGGGAGTGGCACGACCGCACCTCGCATGTTGCGGCCTGCCATCTGCATGATCCGGCATCCGGCCATTCGATGGCCCGCGCCACCGTGGGAGCGGCCTGAGATGGATGGTGGCATGAAGCTGGCACCGAACCTGGTGGAGGTCGAAGACCTGACGGTCCGCTTCGTCACGCGCGAGGCGACCGTGCACGCGGTGAACGGCGTCACGTTCTCGGTCCGGCCGGGCGAGGTGCTGTGCATCCTGGGCGAATCCGGTTCCGGCAAGAGCGTCACCCTGCGCGCGCTGATGCGCCTGCTGCCGCCTCGCCGCACGAAGATCACCGGCCGCATGCAGGTCGACGGACAGGACATCCTGTCGCTGGACCGCGGCGCATTGCGGCGGCTGCGCGGCGGCCTGGTGTCGATGATCTTCCAGGAACCGATGACGGCGCTCGATCCCGTCTACACCATCGGCACGCAGATCATCGAGACGATCTGCAAGCACAAGGGCATCTCGCGCAGTGCGGCGCGGGCACGGGCGCTGGAACTGCTGGAACTGGTGAAGATCCCGTCGGCCGCGCAACGGCTGGACAACTATCCGCACGAACTGTCGGGCGGCCTGCGCCAGCGCGCGATGATTGCGATGGCGCTGTCCTGCGATCCGCGCCTGCTGCTGGCCGATGAGCCGACCACGGCACTGGACGCGACGGTGCAGATCCAGGTGCTGATCCTGCTGCGCAAGCTACAGCGCGAACTCGGCATGGGCACGATCTTCGTCACGCACGACCTGGGCGTGGCGTCGGAGATCGCCGACCGCATCGCCGTGATGTACGCAGGTCGTATCGTGGAAGAAGGCCCCGTGGCGGATGTGCTGCGCGCGCCGCTGCATCCCTATACGCAGGGCCTGATGGCCTCCACGGTGCACGGCCAGGCGCGCGACCAGGACATCGATGCCATCCCCGGCAGTCCGCCCGATTTACGCCGGCTGCCCGCCGGCTGCAGCTTCGCTCCGCGCTGCCGCTATGCGACGCCCGAATGCCGCGCCTCCATCCCCGAACCGCGCAGCCCCGAACCAGGCCGCATGGCACGCTGCATCCGCGTCGAAGCGGCGGTGCACAGCTTCGCCTGATCCTTCCGGACAAAGGAAACGACATGAACGGAGTGACCTTTCCGCCGGCGATCGTCGACCGCGTGGTGGCGCGTCGCGGCACGGATCATATCTTCGCTGACCTGGACCCGAAGCGCACCGCACTGGTGGTGATCGACCTGCAGCTCGCTTTCATGGACGATGCGGTCGGCCACGCGGTCTGCCCGGCCGCGCGCGACATCGTGCCCAACGTCAACCGCCTGGCCGGCGCCGTGCGCGCAGCCGGCGGCGGCGTGTTCTGGATCAAGAACACGTTCGACGCACGCTGCCTGACCGAGTGGTCCGTGATGCAGGACATCGCCACCCCGGCCATGCGCGCCAAACGCGCTGCGGCGATGTCCGAGGGCACCAAGGGCCATGATCTGTGGCCGACCCTCGACGTGCGGGCGGAAGACGAGATCGTGCTGAAATACCGCTTCAGCGCCTTCCTGCCCGGCGCCTCCGAATTGCCCGCGCGCCTGCGTGCGCGCGGCTTCGATACGGTGCTGATCACCGGCACCGTGACCAATGTCTGCTGCGAATCCTCGGCGCGTGACGCGATGATGTCGAACTTCCGCGTGGTCATGGTCAGCGACGCCAACGCAGCAAGCACGCAGGCGGAGCATGAGGCTTCGCTGACCGCCTTCTACCTTACCTTTGGCGATGTAATGGACACTGACATGCTCACAGGCTTGATGACCGGCGCGGCGCAGGTGGCGGCGTGAAACCCAAGGTCGCGTTTATCGGTACCGGCGGAACGATTTCCTCGATCGGCAAGGGGCCGCTCGATATCCTGGACTATGGCGCCAACGGCGTGATGCTGCACGCCGCCGAACTGCTGGCGAAATTCCCCGAGGTGCAGGAGGTGGCGGAGGTGTTCCCGGTCCGCTTCCGCAACGTGCCGAGCTACGAGATCTTCTTCGCCGACTGGAAGGCCCTGGCGGAAACCTGCGCGTCGCTGGTGCAGGAACACCCCGACCTCGCCGGCATCGTGATCGGCCACGGCACCGCGTCGTTGGAGGAAACCGCGTATTTCCTCAACCTGACCCTGAAGGTTCCGGTGCCGGTGGTGATTGTCGGATCGCAGCGCCCGGCCAGCGCGCTGTCGAGCGACGCCGGTATGAACCTGGTCAACGCGGTGAAGGTCGCGGCCTGCCCCGAAGCACGCGGCATGGGCGTGCTGGTGCTGCTCAACGACGAAATCCAGAGCGCGCGCGAGGTGACCAAGACCTCCACCTTCCGCCTGCAAACCTTCCGAAGCCCCGATTTCGGTGTGCTCGGCCATGCCGACGGCGATCGCGTGGCGTTCTACCGCGCGCCCGTGCGGCGGCGCATGCCGGACACCGAGTTCGACATCGCCGGCCTGAACGCCTTGCCCCGCGTGGATATCGCGTATGCCTACACCGGCTCCGACGGCGCCGCCGTGCGGGCCTTCGTTGCCGCCGGGGCCAAGGGAATCATCTCGGCCGGCTTCGCTCCCGGCTTTGCCGGCAGCGGCGACGGCGAGGCGCTGCGGGAGGCGGTGGCCAAGGGTATCACCGTGATCCAGTGCACCCGCGCGGGCAGCGGGCGGACGTTCCGCGGCACCCGCCTGCGCGACTGGGGCTTCCTGGTCGCCGACAACCTGAACCCGCAAAAGGCCAGGCTGCTGCTGGCCCTGGCGCTGACCGTCACCAGCGATCCCGCCGGGATCGAGCGAATCTTCGCCACATACTGACAAGGGACAGAAATGCGTTTCCGCAACGTTTTAACCGCGCTCGCCGTGCTGCTCGCCAGTGCCGGCGCGCGGGCCGAGTCCGTGCTCACGGTGGCGATGACCGCCGGCGACATCCCGATCACCACCGGCATTCCCGACCAGGGCAGCGAAGGCGTGCGCTTCGTCGGCTACTCGCTGTACGACGCGCTGGTGCTGTTCGACCTGTCGCACAGCGACCGCGCGGCGGGGATCCGGCCGGGGCTTGCGACGTCCTGGAAGGTCGATCCGGCCGACAAGAAGCGCTGGCTCTTCACCCTGCGCCAAGGCGTCAAATGGCACGATGGCTGCCCGTTCACCGCCGATGATGTGGTGTGGAACTTCCAGCGCATCCTCGACCAGAAATCCCCGCAGTTCGATCCGCTGCAATTCGCGCTGGGGCGCAGCTACGTCGGCAATGTCGTTTCGGTCGACAAGGTGGACGACCAGACCGTCGCCATCAATCTGGACCGGGTGATGTCGCTGTTCCCGCAGCTGCTGCCGCAGGTCATGCTGGTGAGCCGCTGCAACGCGGAGGCCCTGAAATACGACCGCAATGCCATGATGTTTCATCCGTCCGGCACCGGTCCGTATCGCTACAGCAACATGGTCGCGCATGAGCGGCTGGAGCTGCTTGCCAACAAGGACTACTGGGACAAGGACCGCATCCCGAAGCACGACAAGCTGGTGCTGATCCCGATGCCGGAAGCCTCCACCCGCGCAGCGGCGCTGCTGTCCGGCCAGGTGAATTTCATCGAGGCGCCCGACCCCGATACCATCCCGCGGCTGAAGGCGGCCGGGATGAACGTCGTCACCAACACCTATCCGCATAACTGGGGCTACCAGCTCAATTTCGAGAACGGCCCGATGACCGACATCCGGGTTCGCCGCGCCGCCAACTACGCGCTCAATCGCCAGGATGTGGTGGAGCTGCTGGGCGGCACGGCGATCGCCGGCTACAGCACGGCGCCTCCGGGCATGCCGTACTACGGCAATCCGGTGAAGTATGAATACGATCCGGCCAAGGCGACGGCGCTGCTGAAGGAAGCCGGCTGCTATCCCTGCAAGATCAACCTTGCCATCTCGACGTCCGGTTCGGGACAGATGCAACCATTGCCGATGAACGAGGTGGTGAAGTCGCAGCTGGACGCGGTCGGGTTCGACGTCACGCTGACGACGATGGACTGGAACGCGCTGCTGAACGTCTCACGCGCCGGTGCCGAGAAGTTCCCCGAGTTCAGCGGCATCAATGTCAGTCGCAACCTGGTCGATCCGTTCAACGGCCTGATCCGCCATGTGTGGTCCGGCCAGTGGACGCCGGCCGGCGCCAACTGGGGGCACTACAAGACGCCCGAGTCCGAGGCGCTGATCAACGCCATCTTCAATGAGTTCGACGACGCCAAGCGGATGGTGCTGCTGACCAAGCTGCATGAGATGATGAACGACCAGGCGGTGATGATCTGGGTCGCGCATGACCTGAACCCGCGCGCGCTGTCGCCGAAGCTGAAGGGCTTCGTGCAGGCGCAGAGCTGGTTCCAGGACCTGACCCCGATCGTGGTGACGCCATAAGGATCGCGACAGCCTGACCCGGGGTGCGGTGCGGGCCAATGCCACGCATCGCACGCCGGCGTCAGAGCTTTCCGACCCACCCGGGCGGCAGGTAGTGGAGGCGGATGTCGCACGGGCCGCGTGGCGGGGGGGTGGCGGCGGATCCGGCGGCAGCCGCTGGATTCGCGCCGCCGCTGGGCGTGGTCGCCACTGCCTCGATACCATCCTGCTTACTGAACTCGAACAGGACGGTATAGGTGTCCGCCGTTCCGGTCGCGTCATGGCTGGCCAGCGGCCCCGCCGTTGGATTGCCGTAATTGGCCTGCAGTGCATTCAGGATGAAATTGAAACGAGCCGCGCAGGCGGTAGTCGTCTCCACGGAAGACGTGGTGGCAACTGCATCGGTGGCTTTACGGCCGGAATCATAGTTCTGCGTGACCTGGAATGTCAGGCCAAGAATCTCCACGCTGTACGTCATCACGGCGCTCTTGCCGTTGGGGACCAGGCGTCCGTTGTATCTGTTCAGCTGCACCGCGTCGTCGGCCGAACTGCCATAGGGCAGGTTGCCGAAGCCCGACGGGCCGTCGCGGTGGAGAGACTGGGTGGACGGGGCGGCCGCCCAGGCATCGGCTGACGACGCTGCAAGCATGGCTAGCCCCCAAAGCCAGCCACGCCACGCGCGCGGCAGCCTGCTCAGGCTGCGATCGTAGCGGCGGTCAAGCTTTGATGTGATCTCCATCATGCTCCGGCTCTCTGCGCGGCGACACCGGCGACGCCACTGCTGGGTAATATAGCCGTCCCAAAGATATTGCCCGCCCGCCGGTTCTAATCCAGGCGGGTCTGCTGCGCCGGGCTGAGCCGTGCCGGCAGGCGCGTCGCGATCAGCAATGTCGCAAATGCGAACACGCTCGCCAGCAGATAGGCGTTGTGCAACGACCGCGCAACGACGTCGGTCAGGTGCGCCAGCTCCGCCGGCAGCATGGCGGCACGTCCGGTTGCATCCAGCAGCCGGTCGACGGCATGGGCCGCGGTCGGATCGATCGCAACCATCGTGGCGTTCAGCACGGCGCCGCAGGTCGCGACCCCGATCGACTGGCCGATGAAGCGCAGGAACATCGTCGACGAGGTTGCAGCGCCACGCTGGCGCCATGGCACGCAGGCCTGCACGGACACGATGAACACCGTGCTGGTGAACCCCATTCCGATGCCGATTACCAACGAACCAAGCGAAGCCCAGGCTGGGCCGTCGGCGGGTGTCAAAGCGACGAGGATCAGGCAGCCGCCGAACAGGCACAGGCCGCCCAGCACGGCGACCAGGCGGTAGCTGGTCCGCGCCATGATGCGGGCGCCGAAGATGCTGGACAGGGCCCAGCTGACGGACATCGCGCCCAGCACAAGGCCGCCGGCGACGGGGGTTCGGCCCATCGCACCTTGCACGTAGGTTGGCAGGAAGGCCGACACGCCCATCATGACGGCGCCGGCGGTGCCGTTGCCCAGGCTGCCGACGACGATCACGCGCAGGCGCCACAGCTCCAGCGGCAACATCGGTTCGGTTGTAAAGCGTTCGTGCAGCAGCAACGCGGCCAGCGCCACCACGCCGACGGCGATGCTGCCGGCCAGCACGGGCCGTCCGAGCGAGTTGCCTTGCACCAACGCGAGCATCAGGGCACCGACGGCGATCAGCAGCAGCAGGGAGCCCAGCCAGTCGATACGATGCTGGCGGTGCTGCACGGTCTCCTGCAGGAACAGCGCGATCATGACGATCGCGGCGATCCCGATCGGCAGGTTGACCCAGAACACCACGGGCCAGCTCAGGTGCTGGATCAGGAAGGCGCCGAGCGAAGGGCCGACGACGGCGGAGACGCCGAAGACGGAGGAGACGATGCCCTGGACCTTGCCGCGTTCGGTGGGCGTATAGATATCGCCCAGGATGGTGGCGGCGATCGGTTGTACTGCTCCCGCACCGAATCCCTGGAGGGCCCGGAAGCAGATCAGCGCGACCATGCTGCCGGCGAAGCCGCACAGGGTCGATCCCGCCAGGAAAAGCCCTGCGCCGCAGAAGAAGATCGTGCGGCGGCCATAGATGTCGGCGAGGCGGCCGTAGACCGGGATGCTGACGGCCTGGGTCAGCAGGTAGATCGTGAACACCCAGCTGAACAGGCTGAACCCGCCGAGGTCGCCGACGATGGTGGGGATGGCTGTGGCAATGATGGTGCTTTCGACGGCGGCCATGAAGGTCGCCATCAGGCAGGCGGCGAGCACCAGCGTACGGCGCGCGGCAACGGCAGGCTGTGGCACCTGCACTCCTTCCGGCATCTTGTTTCCTCCCGGTCGCGGCCGGCGGTTCTGTCATTGCGCCGGGACGGTGGCAACCGCCGGGGGCGCGGGCGCGATCTGCGGGGCGCGCGTGCCTTGACGGCGCCGGCCCGCTCTGCAACGGTTCTCGCGAGCCTTCGAGATGCCGGTGTGAGGCAGCCTCGGGTTGCCTTTCATCCGCTGTGAAAGGCCGCCTTCTGTAGCGACACGAGACCGGCCACGATGCAGGGCGCCCCATATAACGGACCGGTCGTCGCGCGCCGCGCGGGCATTTGTCCCGGCGTGGACGGAAAGCTCACCCGGTTTGCCTGCACCGGACCCTGCATCGAGCCACGCGTCGGAGCTTGCATTGGACCGCCGCGGACGTGCTGGGTGAGGCCGCGTCAACCGTTTTCCCGTCTCGTGGGGCAGGGCAGAAGGCCTTGCCAGCCCGTGCAACTGACACAGGATGTGTCACGTTCTGTGTCACGACTGTACGCGGATCGTGTCAGTCGTGACACAGATCGTGTCACCGTCCGCCCCTGTTTCGGGTCGGTGGGGCTCTGCCGGGGACCGCGCGGGATGGGGGGCGAACGCCTCGACGGAAGCCGGGGGGCACCTGGCCGATGATCCGACTCGCGCGGCCGGATGAGGCTGCCACCCTGCGGGCCATCGTGCATGACGCCTACCGGCATTACGTCCCGCGGATCGGCAAGCCGCCGGGCCCGATGCAGGACGACTATGCCGCCCGCATCGCCGCCGGCCAGGCCTGGGTGCGGGAGGACGGCGGTCGCATCATGGGCCTGCTGGTGCTGGAAGAACGGGACGACGCGTACCTGCTCGACAACATCGCCGTCCGGCGGGAAGGCCAGGGCCGCGGCTACGGTCGCGAGTTGCTGCGCTTCGCCGAGGATGCCGCGCGGGCGGCCGGTTTCCAGGCGATCGTCCTCTACACCCACGTCCTGATGGTGGAGAACCAGGTGCTGTACCGCCGCCTCGGCTACGTCGAAACCGGCCGTGTGACCGAGAAGGGCTTCGAGCGGGTCTACATGCGCAAGGCCCTCGCAGGCCCTGCCGCCTGACCGCTATTTCTTAACGTTGTGTTCGGCCAGGCGCAGCTTGGCGATCGGGGACTGCAGGAAGACCGCGTAGTCGTAGACCGTCTCGTCTTCCTGGTTCCAGCAGACATAGCCGCGGCAATCGTTCGGCCGGGCCTCATACACGCCGCACAGGCGCTGTTCGGTCAGGAAC
>JARLIJ010000176.1 GCA_031291795.1 Acetobacteraceae bacterium
GCCTGCGGGTAGAACACCTTGGTCAGCCCCTCGACCACGCCGAGGCCGAAGCCGGTCAGGATCGAGCCCATGATCGAGCCCATGCCGCCGATGACGACGACGGCGAACACCGTGTTGATGAAGTTGCTGCCCATGTTGGGGTTCACCGAATAGATCGGCGCCGCCAGCACGCCGGCGAAGGCCGCGAGGGCCACGCCGCCGCCGTAGGTCAGCGTGATCAGCCGCGGCACGTTGACGCCGAACGCCTGCACCATGGGCGCATTCTCGGTGGCGGCCCGCAGCGTGGCGCCGAGCGAGGTCTTCTCGATGATCGCCCAGGTGGCGAGGCAGACGACCGCGGCGCACAGCACCACCCAGCCGCGGTAGTTGGGCATGTACATGAAGCCGAGGTTGGTGGCGCCCTGCAGGATGGCCGGGATGCGGTACGGCATGCCCGACGAGCCGTAGGCGTTGCGGAACAGGCCCTCGATCACCAGGGCCATGCCGAAGGTCAGCAGCAGGCCGTACAGATGGTCGAGCTTGTACAGCCGGCTGATGATGGTCTTCTCCAGCACGATGCCAAACGCCCCGATGATCAGGGGGGCCAGAATCAGGCTGGGGAAGTATCCGATGCCGCAATACTCCAGCAGCATCCAGGAGCAGAACGCGCCCATCATGAACAGCGCCCCGTGGGCGAAGTTGATGATGTTGAGCATGCCGAAGATCACCGCCAGCCCCAGCGAAAGCATGGCGTAGAACGCGCCGTTGATGAGCCCGAGCAGGAGCTGCCCGAAGAGCAGCGGGCCGGGAATGCCGAATATCATGATCATTGGAAGTTTCCCGGCCGTGCCGCTCCCTGGTGGTCCGATGCCAACGGGCACTTCAGCCCGGTGGCTGAATCGACCCACAAAACTAACAAAATGTCAGGACTTGATGAAGGCGCAATGGCCGTCGGCGAGCGGACGGTAGGCTTCCTCGCCGGGTGTGGTGGCCACCAGCTTGTAGTAGTCCCACGGGCCCTTGCTCTCGGACGGCGTCTTCACCTCGAACAGGTACGCGGGGGTGAGGTTGCGGCCGTCTTCGCGGATCCTGGTCTGGCCGAAGCAGTCGTCGTCGACCGGCATGGCCTTCATGCGGTTGACGGTTGCCAAACCATCTTTCTTGGCTGCGGCGACGCCCAGGTCGGCCACTGCTTTCAGGTAGTGCAACGTGGCGGAGTAGCAGCCGGCATGGTCCATGCCCGGCAGGTTGTTCGGCGTCTTCGACCGCACGCGGCTGGTGAAGGCTCGGGTGCGATCGTTGAGGTCCCAGTAGAAGCTTTCGGTCAGGTTCAGCCCGCCTGCGACGTCCAGCCCCAGCGCATGCACGTCGGAAATGAACATCAGCAGCGCGGCGATCTTCATTGAGCTGGTCAGGCCGAATTCATGCGCCTGTTTGATGCAGTTGATAGTGTCGCCGCCGGCGTTGGCCAGCCCGAGAATCTTGGCACCGGAGGCCTGCGCCTGCACCAGGAACGATGAGAAGTCGGTGGTGCCGGGGAACGGGTAGGGCGAGGCGCCCGTGATCTTGCCGCCGGACGCTTTCACCAGATCGGAGGTGTCGGACTGCAGCTGCTTGCCGAACGCGTAGTCGGCGGTGAGGAAGTACCAGCTGTCGCCGCCGGCCTTCACCATGGCACCGCCGGTGGACTTCGCCAGCATGAAGGTGTCGTAGGTCCAGTGGACGAAGTTGGGCGAGCATTGCTCCCCGGTCAGCGCCACCGAGGCGGCACCGGAGTTGAGGTAGACCTTGTTCTTCTCGCGCACGACGCCCTGCACCGCGAGCGCCACCGAAGAGGTCGGCACGTCGAGCAGCATGTCGACGCCGTCGCGGTCGAACCACTGGCGTGCGATCGACACGGCGAGGTCGGGCTTGTTCTGGTGGTCGGCGGAGATCACCTCGACGTTCATGCCCTTGGCCGAGACGCCGAAATCCTCCAGCGCCTGCTTGGCGCAGATCGCCGACGTGACGCCGCCGGTGTTGGTGTAGGGACCGGACTGGTCGTTCAGGACCCCGATCTTGATGGTGGGGGCGCCCTGGGCGCGGGCGCGTACCAGGGGAACGGCTGCCGTTGCGGCAGCGGCGGACAGCAGGCTTCGGCGTGAGAGCGACATCGGGACGTCCTTTACGGTCAGGCTTTCACCAGTGGGCAGCCACCCTTGTCGAGCGGGCGGAATGCCTCTTCGGCAGGGGTTGAGGCCACTGGCTTGTAGTAGTCCCAGGGGCCTTTGCTTTCGGAAGGATTCTTCACCTCCCACAGATAGGAGGGATGGATCTTGCGCCCGTCGATGCGGATCGAACCGGGACCGAAGCAGTCGTCGTCGGTCGGCATGGCCTTCATGCGCGCAACCATTGCCGCGCCATCGGTCTTGGCCTGGGCGATGCCCATCGCGTTCGCGACCTTCAGGTAGTGCAGCGTGCTGGAATAAACCCCGGCATGCACCATGGTCGGTCGCGCACCGCCGACGCGCGGGGAGAACCGGTTGGAGAACGCGCGCGCCTTGTCGTTCATGTCCCAGTAGAAACTATCGGTCAGCGCGATGCCCTGCGCCACCTCCAGCCCCAGCGAGTGCACATCGGTCAGGAACATCAGCAGCCCGGCGAGCCGCATCTTGATGCCGAATTCCTTGGCCTGCTTGATCGAGTTGATGGTGTCGGTACCGGCGTTGGCCAGTCCGAGCACCTTGGCGCCGGAGGATTGCGCCTGCAGGAGATAGGAGGAGAAATCGGCCGTGCCGGGGAACGGGTAGGACACGCTGCCGGTCACCTTGCCGCCGGCGCCGGTGACGAATTCCGTCGTGTCGCGCTGCAACGCCTTGCCGAAGGCGTAGTCCGCGGTGATGAAGAACCAGCTGTCGCCGCCCGCCTTCACCATCGCCCCGCCGGTCGACTTCGCCAGCATGTAGGTGTCGTACACCCAATGGATCGTGTTGGCGTTGCAGGCAGCCGCCGTCAGGTCCGACGTCGCGGCGCCCGAATTGAGGTAGACCTTGTTCTTTTCCTTCGCGACCCCGGCGACCGCGAGCGCCACGCCGGAATTCGCCACCTCCACGATCAGGTCGACGCCATCACGGTCGAACCATTGCCGCGCGATCGTTGCCCCGACGTCCGGCTTGTTGAGGTGGTCGGCCGTCAGGACCTCGACCTTCATGCCCTTGCCCGCGACGCCGAACTCCTCCAGCGCCTGGTTGAGTGCCGCGACCGCGCCGGGGCCGGCGAGATCCTTGTAGGGTCCCGACATATCCGTCAGGCATCCGATCTTCAGCCCCGCCGTCCCCTGCGCGCGGACTCGGGCGAACGGCAGCGCGCCAGCGGCGGCGGCCGAAGTCAGAAGCGTGCGGCGCGAGACGGCCATTGTTGTTTGCTCCCTGGACCGACCTGTATCGGCCGGATGTTTGTTGGTCGGACGCGGTCAGACGCCGAGGTATTCGTGCAGTTTGTCCATGCTGGTTTCCAGCTGGTGGTTCGGGATCATGTCGATGATCTTGCCGTGCTCCATGACGTAGTGGCGGTCGGCCACGGTCGCGGCAAAGCGGAAATTCTGTTCCACGAGTAGTACAGTGAAGCCGCGGTTCTTGATCTCGCGGATAGTCCGGCCGATCTGCTGCACGATGACCGGAGCCAGGCCCTCGGTCGGCTCGTCCAGCAGCAGCATTTTCGCACCCGTCCGCAGGATGCGCGCGATTGCCAGCATCTGCTGCTCGCCACCCGAGAGCCGCGTGCCGTGCGCGGTTTTGGCGCGTTCCTTCAGGTTGGGGAACAGCGTGTAGATTTCCGCGATGGTCAATCCGCCGGGGGCGATCACCGGCGGCAGCATCAGGTTCTCGGTCACCGAGAGCGAGCCGAAGATGCCGCGCTCCTCCGGGCAGATCGCGATGCCGGCGCGCGCGATCTGGTTGGGCATCAGCCGCACCGTCTCCGCGCCGCGGAACCGGATGCTGCCTTCGCGCCGCGGCACCAGGCCCATGATCGACTTCATCGTCGTGGTCTTGCCGGCGCCGTTACGCCCAAGCAGCGTCACGACTTCGCCTTCCCGCACTTCGAAGTCGACGCCGTGCAGGATATGGCTCTCGCCGTACCAGGCGTTCAGTTCGTTGATTTCAAGCATCGGCACTTCCCAGGTAGGCGGCGATCACCTCGGGGTTCTTCGACACCGTGGTGTAGTCTCCCTCGGCCAGCACCTTGCCGCGCGTCAGCACCGTGATGGTATCGCACAGGCCTTCCACCACCGAGAGGTTGTGTTCCACCATCAGGATGGTGCGGCCCTCGCGCACGCGGCGGATCAATTGCACGATCCGGTCGACGTCGCTGTGGGTCATGCCCGCGGTGGGTTCGTCCAGCAGCAGCATCTCGGGGTCGAGTGCGAGCGTCGTCGCGATTTCCAGCGCGCGCTTCTGGCCATATGGCAGTTGCGTGACGACCGTTTCGGCAAAACCCGACAGGCCGACGTCGTACAGCAATTCATGTGCGCGATCGTCGAATACTTTCAGGGCTTTCTCCGACCGCCAGAAATCGAAGCTGGCGCCGCGCTTGCGCTGCAGCGCAAGCCGCACGTTTTCCAGGGCGGTCAGATGCGGGAACACGGCCGAGATCTGGAAGCTGCGCACCAGCCCTAACCGCGCCACCTGGGCCGGCTTCAGGCGGGTTATGTCGCGGCCCTTGAACTTGATCGTGCCGCGCGTCGGCTGGAGGAACTTCGTGAGCAGGTTGAAACAGGTCGTCTTGCCCGCGCCGTTCGGTCCGATCAACGCATGGATCGTGCCGGTGCGGACGCGCAGCGCAACGCCATCCACAGCGACAAAGCCACTGAATTCGCGGGTCATGCCCGCGGTCTCCAGGATGGTGTCACTCACCCCCGGACGTCTCCCATGCCTAATTGGTCTCTATGTCCCGCGTGATTTGCATATCGGCGCGTCGGACGCAAGATTGTTTCAGACGAACTTATGCGTGCGTGCCGTCACGTTCGGCTGCGCCGGGTGGGTGCGCGTGATCCGGCAGGCGAGGGGTGGGTTGGGAACGACGTATTCGGGCGCGGCGGCGGAAGGCGCCGGTTCGCCGGTGCGGCTGGGGGCGTCCGATTTTCAAACACAGATTAAGCAAAGGCGATAAGCACGGATTCACACAGATGGACCGAGCGGTGTGAAGTGCACTGCCTCCCCGGGATGACGACGCCATCGGCCTTTGGTCGGTTTTGGTGTCTCAGAGATGGGGACCGGCCAGTGTGACAGGCGGCAACTGGGGGGGCGGTCTCCTGCCGGATGTATTCCCGAAGGTGTCGCCAAATCTGTCGTCGGATTTTCGACCGCTGGGGATTTTCGACCGCCGGCAGTCCCGCCGGTTCGGTCGATCTGCGTACATCCGCGCTCATCGCCTTTTGCTTAATCTGTGTTGAAAATATCAGGCCGCCATGCCGCATGGACGCTCGCGAGGATGCGTCGCCCTCCAGCCCACCACTTGATACGGCACCTGGCATGATGGGCGGAGACAGCCACGACCCGGCAGCATGGCTCCTCCGCCCGGATCACCCTGCGACAGCATTTTTCGCGCGCGGCATGCCGCCCCGGACATAAGTCGGTTACAAGCCGCGGGCACCAACCATGCCGGCACCCACCATGATTGTGCCGCGTTTTATGCGGACATACCCGACATGGCTGTCGACCCGGATGCTTGCCGGTCCGGCGCGGTGCGGGCATCCCTCCCGCCGGCGTTCGGCCGGGCCCCCGGCGTGCGAGGCAAGCGCGTGCGCGCCTGGAGGTCTGGCTTGACGGTCCGTACGATCCTGCACCTGGTCCGCGCCGCGGTCGCCGTCCCCGCCGCGCTGCTGCTGGCCGGCTGCGACCTGGGGCCGGACGACCGCCACCCGGACCTCGAGCTGCCGGTCGCGTACCGCGCCACGCCGGCCACCGCTGCGGCCGCCTGGCCTGCCATCGACTGGTGGCGCGGTTTCCGCGCCCCCGAGCTCGATCGGCTGATCGCGGCTGCCCAGGCGCAGAACTTCGACATCGCCGCCGCCGTGGCGCGCGTGCGCCAGGCCGACGCCCAGCTTCGGATCGCCGGGGCCGCGCTGCTGCCCACCCTCGACGGCACCGGCAACGCAGACTGGCAACGCACCGGCCTGCGC
>JARLIJ010000177.1 GCA_031291795.1 Acetobacteraceae bacterium
CCGGCCGGTCAGGTAGCGCGAGTAGTTCTCGATCCCCTTGCAGGAGCCGGTGGTCTCCATCATTTCGATATCGAAGGTGGTGCGCTGGCTGAGCCGCTCGACCTCCAGCAGCTTGCCCTCGGCGGTCAGCGTTTCCAGTTGCTGTTTCAGCTCCACCTTGATGTCGCGGATCGCCTGGGTCAGCGTCGGCCGAGGCGTCACGTAGTGGCTGTTGGCGTAGACCGTGATCTCCTTCAGCTCCGCCGTCTTCTCCCCGGTCAGCGGGTCGAATTCCTGCACCGCCTCGATCTCGTCGCCGAACAGCGTCACGCGCCAGGCGCGATCCTCGTAGTGGCTGGGGAAGATGTCGACGGTTTCGCCGCGCAGGCGGAACGTGCCGCGCTGGAAGGCGGTGTCGTTGCGGCGGTACTGCAGGTCGACCAGCGCCTTGGCCATCGTGTCGCGGTCGATCCGCCCGCCCACCGCCAGCTTGGCGACCATCTTGGCGTAGGTCTCGACCGACCCGATGCCGTAGATGCAGGAGACTGACGCCACCACGATCACGTCGTTGCGCTCCAGCAGGGACTGCGTGGCGGCGTGGCGCATGCGGTCGATCTGCTCGTTGATCTGCGCGTCTTTTTCTATGTAGGTGTCGGTGCGCGGAACATAGGCCTCGGGCTGGTAGTAGTCGTAGTAGCTGACGAAGTATTCCACCGCGTTGTCGGGGAAGAAGCTCTTCATTTCGCCGTACAACTGCGCCGCCAGCGTCTTGTTCGGCGCCAGGATCAGGGTCGGCTTCTGCACCGCCTCGATCACCTTGGCCATGGTGAAGGTCTTGCCGGAGCCGGTGACGCCCAGCAGGACCTGGTCGCGCTCCTCGGCCGTCACGCCGCGCACCAGTTCGGCGATCGCGGTCGGCTGGTCGCCGGCGGGCTCATACTCCGACACCACCTTCAGCCGGCGCGTGTTCGGCTTGGCCGGCTGCTTCTGTGGCATGAACAGGACGGGTGGGTCGCGGAGAAGGGTGTCGGGCATGCAGGTGCTCCTCGGACCCCAGAAATGGACCCGAGGGGGCGTGACGTCGAGGGGGGCGCCCGCATTGCAGCGGGGCCATCGCCTGAAGCAGAAGGCCGGGGCGGCTGCCCCGGACCCCGCCCAGGGGCGCTGCCCCTGGAACCCCGCCAAGGGCGACGGCCCTTGGAACCGATCCATTGGTGTTCTCCGGGGAAAGGGGCCAACCCGGACCTCGGATGGTCCGGGTTGGCTCCTTTCCCCGGAGAACACCAACAGAATGGGTCCAGGGACTGTGTCCCTGGCGGGGATCCAAGGGGCGGAGCCACTTGGCGGGTTTCAGGGCAGCGCCCTGATCTTTCCTGCTTCAGGCGATTGCCCTGCCGCTATCCGCGCGCCCGCAGCCGCCGCATTGCCGCCAGCGCGCGCCGCAGGTCGAACAGCAGCGTCGTCAGCCTCACACGGGAACGCTGCCGCCACAGATGCACCAGCAGCCCGCCGCGCCGCCGCCAGGCCTGCTCGCGCTGGGCCCGCGCCGTCCGATGCGCGTCCCGCCACCGGAATGTCCGCGGTTCGGCCGCCGGCGTCGGCACCAGGTCGAAGATCAGCACATAGGCCAGCCGCGGGCGGTCCGACACGTTCGGCCCGGCATAATGCAGCGTCCGCTGGGTGTGGATCGTGCAACCGCCCGCCGGCAGCTCGCATGCCACCGCGGCCCCCGGGTCGAACCCGTCCACGCATTCTAGCGCATGCACCCGTGGGTCGTCGCCGGGAAACCAGTGCGGCTGCACCGGCCAGCGATGCGAGCCGGGGATGAATTCCATGCAGCTGTTCGACCGGTCGGTCGGTTGCAGCGCCAGCCAGAAGCTGAGTTCATGGTAATCCAGGGCGGGGTCCTGGAACGCCTCGTCCTGGTGCCATGGCGTTGCCGCGCCGATGCCGGCGGGCTTCAGCAGCGAGATATCCGCCTTGAACCGCACATGCTCACCCAGCATCTGGCGCGCGATGGCGTGGGCGGCGCGGTAGAACTGCGTCTCCAGCAGGGCCGGGGCAAAGACGCGCGGATGCAGGATCTGCGGAAAGCGCCGGGTTTCCGACCCGTCATCGACGCCGATCGCGTCGAACAGCGCGCCTTCCTTGAAGCCGGTGCCGGAGTCGTGCAGCGCCATCAGCATGCGGCGGATGGCTGCGATTTCGTCGGGCGGGAGCCGGGGATCAAAGGCAATGAAACCGTCACGCTGAAAAGCATTCAACGCATCGTGATCGAGGATTTTCGGCATGGACTGCCCGCCCCTGCTTGGGGTTCTGAAATAGAGCACGTTTTATCAGACTAAATCGAATGGTAATTTAGCGGGAAAAGCCCGAACCGTCCAATCACGTCCACATCCCGGTGCGAAATGAGTCGGTGAGCGTTATGGTCGCATCACGCTTCCGCAAGGGTTCCGCAGATGCCTGCGTTCCGGCTGAGGGAACCGACGCCCTCGGCGCCAGGAACACGCCAAGATGCCGCCTCTACGTCGCTTCTCTGCTGCCACGTGGTTCCCACTGCGTGCCCATGATGATGGCCCATGGCGCGCGAGGGGGCATGCGTCCGCCGCGATCCGCCCGGGTTCTCCAAGGGAGAGCTCTCCGGTGGCGACAGGTGCCTGCCCGGTGACGGAGATGCCGATCGCTCCGCCGGCTGTCCCCGGCCTACCCCGAAAATTTCGGGGCTGCCATGACCCTCTCGTCGCTGCCGAGAGCCTGGAGGTAGCGGAAGGTTCCGGCTGGATGTCTCCATCCCAAGCGCCCGGCAGGCATCCGCCGCGAGACACCAGGCTCCCGTTCCAGGTCATATCACGCACCTGGGTCATCCGGGGTGGTGAAGGTGGTCAAGGCAACGCTGGCGTTATGCGTCCAAGGGTGGTCGGGCTGCCTTCAGCAATCTCGTGAACGATCTTTGTTGCCGGCCAGTTGATGGTCCAGGTGCTTCCGGGATTATTGGAGGTCAGGGTCAGCGTCCCGCCCACCTGTTGGACGAGGCGTCTCATGAGAGCCATCCCTCGGCGTTTCGTGACAACCTCCTCAAAGCCGAGACCGTCATCGGCTATAATGAGTGTCGCCTGATCCGATTCGATCTTCAACTCGACCGAGATTTCTCCAACATTATTGGGAAATGCGTGCAGGTATGCATTGTTGACGAGTTCTGTGACGATAATTCCCAGTGCGGTGGCCTCGTCGAGGTCAACGAGAAGGAGCCCCATCCTGCAGGTGAGTTTAATGTTCTTCTGACCATAGAGTTGTGGAATATTCTCGCAAAGTGCGCTGACGTAATCTCCGAAGTTGATAACCTTGCTCATCCCAATTCCGAGCAGGTGGTCGAAGACCTGTGCGAGGCCCATCACTCTCAGCGCGATTGATCGGACGGCGGCGAGACTGATGGTCTCCTGGCCACTGTCGATTTCCACACTCAGCAGGCCATAGACGAGGTGGAGGCTGTTGCGAACGCGGTGCTTCAATTCCTGCGAGAGGGTTTCCTTCTCCTCGACCAGTTCCTCCATGCGGGCGACGGTTCGCCGCAGGGCGTCAGAGCGTTCTGAAGTAGCGACCGCCTCGGCCAATATGTTGGCAAAGCCCGTGAGAAAATCGATGTCGTGTTCGTCGAATGCGTCAGCCACCTGACTATCAACCTCAAGCACGCCGAATGGCGGCCCCGTCTTGGCTGCGTCGAGGACGTCGACAGTCGATAAAATTCGATGTTCAGGATAGAATGGGGGCAGGTTGTAGGTATTGGCCTCTTTTATGTTTGGGCAAAGCTGCGGCTGGCCGGTGGTGAACGCCAGCCCTTGCGGAGAGCTTTCGTCGGCGACCGAGATTGCGAATCCGACGACGCCATCGTTCCAACCGTGGCCGGCCACGACGAGGAGGTCTGCCTCGGTCGGACGAAACCGGCAAATCTTGCTGAAGGGGACGCCAAGACATTCGGCGCAAACCCGCGCAGCTTCGTCGAGCACCACTGCCAAGCTCGTCTCGCGAAAAGCAAGCGTCCCGAAGCTTGACAGGGCCTTCTCCCGGCGAAGAAGTGTTTCAACCCTGGCGGCCAAGATTTTAGTTGTCATGACGCAAATATCTCGTGTACATTACGAAATTACCTCTTGCAGTGCGTCTTTGGCTCACGATATAGTGAGCCATATTTTACGGGGGGCCGCACGATTTTGCGAGCGGCCAAGATTGACAGGCGGCCGCCACGGCAGCTTGCCGCATTCTAGCACCCTCTTCCTTGGGGGCGCTATTCGCTACAAGGAATTCGCAATGCCACACGTGCTGATTGTGGAAGACGATCTTTCGATCGCCTTCCTGCTTGAAGAGCAGCTTGAGGCAGACGGGTATCAGGTGACTGGTGTTGCCCGCTCATTGAAAGAAGCAGTCGCGTCAGCAGAAGAACATGATCCCGATTTCGCGGTCATCGACCTCCATCTCGCTGGCGGCGACCTGGGGACGGACGTCGCCCGGTCCCTACGCGAAATCACCAGCGTTGGGATCATTTTTTCTACGGGGAATAACGACCAGGATTTGACGGCGTTCGGGGGCGACGCGCTGATGTCAAAGCCATACCGCATGAGCGATGTCGGGCGCGGCTTCAAGATCATGGGCGAAATGGCCCAGCTCGGACACACCGAATTATCCTACCCGCGCAATTTTCGCCTCATCGCTCCGGCTCTGTCGTAAATCCATTCGCTTGCATTGGGTGCCTGACGAACGACACAGGGCCTTTGTGCGGCTGGTAAGCCGGCGGCATGGTGCTGTGGACGGGCCTATGGGAACCTCCCCAAACAGCCGAGGGCACGGCGGGAAGGCTCTGCTCGGCCAGCTTTCGGTCTGCGGTCCCGAAGCTGATCTTGATCGTGTCGCCCGCTGGTCGGCCACGGCGCGGAAACGTTGCGGGATACGCCGCCGCAGCTTCCAGACGCCCGTCCGGGGGGGGGGCAAAGCCTTGCCATCGCAGTGTGGCCATATCCGGTGTGCCCCCGATGTGTTCCCATCAGGCGGCAGGAACTCCAGCAAAATCAGAAATTTGCGGAAGCCCTGGCGTTCCGCTGAGCGGTCTGCCGGGTGAGGGATTTGAACCCCCGACCTTCGGTTTACAAAACCGCTGCACTACCACTGTGCTAACCCGGCACCGGACACGCGCGCCGCGGCAAAGCACCGCCCACCGGGGTGCCACCCGTTCGTCACCCGGCTATCTTATCGCCTGCGTCGCCTGCGTCCAAGGGCGTATCATTCCTCGCCCCGTCTTCAGGGCCCGTCTTCAGGGATCGGCAACCATTTCACGCCACGATGGCCCCGGCGCGCGCGAGGCACCCGGCGCGCGAAGGGACCGATGCACACGCTTCGCCTGCTCGCCCGGCTGATCCTGTTGGCCCTCCTGGCGTTCGCCGCGCCCGGCGCACCCGCAAGCGCGTCCCCCGGTGAAACGCCGCCTGCCGCAACCGCCACCTTGCGGATCGGCGGCACCGGCACCCTGCAGGGCCTGGTACGGATGCTGTTCGTGGCCTTCCGCCTGCGCCATCCGGACGTGACGCTCGATCAGCCGCGCAGCCTCGGCAGCTCCGGCGGCATCGGCGCCATGCTGGCCGGCGCGCTCGACATAGCCGCCAGCAGCCGCGCCCTCACCCAAGCCGAACGCCAGGCCGGCGCCGACGCCATCCTGCTCGGCACCACCCCCTTCGTGTTCGTCACCTCGCACCCGACCGCCCGTGCCAGCCTCACCGACGCCGATATCGTCGCGATCTTCACCCGCCAGCGCACCGTCTGGCCGGACGGCATGCCGATCCGCTTGATCCTGCGCCCGGAGCAGGACAGCGACACGGCCTATCTGCTGGACCATTTCCCCGGTCTCGGCCCAGGGCTGGACGCCGTCCGCCGCCAGCAGACCATTCCGATCGCGCTCACCGACCAGGACAACCTGGACCAGGCCGAACTGCGCCCCGGCTCGTTTGCCGGCACCAGCCTTGTCACCGTGCTGAGCGAACACCGCCGCCTCACCGTCCTGCCGCTCGACGGCATCGACCCGTCGCTGGACGCGATGGAGCACGGTGCCTACACCCTGACCCGTCCGGTCTACTTCGTCCGGGGCCACACCATGCCGCCCGCCACTGGCGCCTTCCTGGCGTTCGTCGCCTCGCCGGACGGCGCCCGGGTGCTCCGCCGTGCGGGCGTATCGCCGGCGGCGGCGCCACCCTGAGCGTCGGGTCCGGCGCGGTGCCTCCTCCCAGCAATCTCGGCGACGAGGCACGCCGGATCGCCCGTGTCGTCACCATCCTTGCCGCCACGCTCGCGGTGTGCGTCGCGGTGTCGGTGCCGTTGGGCTACCTCTATACCGCCTGGCAGTACGAGACCGCCGAGGTCGAGAATGCCACCCGCGACTCTGCGATGCGGCTGTCGCGGCACATCTTCGGCAATGCCCGCATGTGGACGTTCGAGGTCCTGCGGCTGGGGGAAATCCTCGCCGCCGGGCGGTTCGGCCCCTGGCCGGTGCAGCAGCGCATGCTGCACGCGCCGGATGACGCGCTCATCCTGGAGGTGGGCGCCGCAATTGCCTGGCCGGCGGTGCGGCGGGAGGCCGACCTGCGCGACGGGGATGTGCGCGTCGGCCGGCTGATCGTCGTGCGCAGCGCCACCCATGTGCTGGTGCAAACCGCCACCACCGCCGTCGCCAGCACGCTGCTGGGATTCGCGATCTTCTTCTCGGTCCGGTTGCTGCCGCTGCGCCTGGTGCGCGCCACCTTCCGGCGCCTGGAGGAGACCTTGGTTGCGCTGCGGGCCCGCGACCTCGCGCTGGCCGACCACAAGCGCACGCTGGAGGCGGACATCGCCCGCCGCACCGACCAGCTTTCCACCGCCAACGCCGATCTGGAGCGTATGCTGGCGGAACTGCGCACCACCAAGGAGGCGGCCGAGGCGGCCAGCCGCGCCAAAAGCCGTTTCCTCGCTGTCATGAGCCACGAGATCCGCACCCCGATGAACGCGGTGCTCGCGCTGGCCGGCACGCTGCTCGACGACGCGCTGACGGACGAACAGCGCAATGTGGTGGGAACGATCCGCGACTCCGGCGACAGCCTGATGCGGATCATCGACGACATCCTGGACTATTCGAAGCTGGATGCCGGGCGGATGGCGTTCGAGCTCGCCCCGTTCGCACCGGACACCCTGACCGCCAGCCTGGCCAGTATCCTCGGGGCCGCCGCAAGCGCCAAGGGCCTCACGCTCACGACGAAGCTCGCGCCGGGGCTGCCGGCCGGCCTGCTGGGCGATGCCGGCCGCATCCGCCAGGTGCTGCTCAACCTGGTGTCCAACGCGGTGAAGTTCACCGAACGTGGCGGCGTGGTGGTCGCCGTGCACGACAGCGGCCGGTCGGCGATCGGTGGACCGGAACGGGCGATCGTCGAGTGGTCCGTCAGCGACACCGGCATCGGCATCCCGCCGGATGCGGTCGCCGGCCTGTTCGGGGAGTTCATCCAGGCCGACACGTCGATCACCCGCCGCTTCGGCGGCTCCGGCCTCGGCCTCGCCATCAGCAAGCGGCTCGTGGAGAACATGGGCGGCACGATCGGCGTCGACTCGCAGCCGGGGCAGGGCACCGTTTTCCGGGTCCGCCTGGTGCTGCCGCTTGCCGAACGGCCGGCCAGCCTGGCGACGCCGCGGGGCGACGCACGGCGGCGCTTCCGCGCCATGCTGCACGACCTCGGGCGCCCCCTGCACATGTTGCTGGCCGAGGACAATGCCACCAACCAGTTCGTCGCCCGCCAGCTGCTCAAGGGGCTCGATGTCCGGCTCGACGTCGTCGACAACGGCCGGGAGGCGGTGGAGGCGGTCGCCGCCTTGATCTACGACGTGGTCTGCATGGACATGCGCATGCCCGAGATGGACGGGCTGCAGGCGACGCGCCTGATCCGCACGGGGGGCGGCGCAACGGCGGGGGTTCCGATCATCGCGCTGACCGCCAACGCGTTCCCCGAGGACGTCCAGGCCTGCCTCGATGCCGGCATGAACGGCTTCCTGTCCAAGCCGGTGCGCCGCGACGACCTGCTGGCCGCATTGTGCGCTGCCGTCGCGCCGCCGCTGTCGCCGGACCGCCCGAGCGTGCCGTCGCCCGCCGGAGAGGGCGTGCCGGACGCGGTGGCGTGCGATCGGGTGGCGCTCGATGCGCTTGCTGCCGAGATCGGTGCGGACGGCGTGGCGATGCTGCACGCGATGTTCGTGGCCGAGACACGGACCCGGCTGGTCCGGCTGGCGACGCCGCTCGACCCCGATACGTGCCTGCGGGAGGTGCACACGCTGAAAGGCGCGGCCGACAGCGTCTGCGCGTCCCGGTTGGCGGCGCTGGCCGGTGTCGCCGAGCGGCGGCTGAAGGTGGGCGGCACGCTGCACCCGGCGGACCTGCGGGCGTTTGGCGCGGCGTTCGACGCCTTCCTCGCAGCGGTGGCGCCGGCGGCGGCCGGCACGCCGTTCATTGCAGAGTCGTGCATAACCGCCCCGTGACAAACGTTTAACCGACATGACGTTCGTTTAATCGCTCCATGGGACGAACGTTCACCTCTCCACCATCATGTTTCGGGGGTGACCGGTGCGACCCACGCACCTTACCCGCGTTTGCAGTTCCGATGTCACCCACTCGTCCCCACGGAGGAAGCATGACCCCCGAACCGACCACGCCGCGCACACTCCCGCGCAAGACCTGGCGGGCCGCCACGCTGGCTGCCGCGCTGCTCGCCGGCACCGCCATCGGCGGTTTCGCCGCGACCAGCAGTTTCGCCGCGGTCGATGCCACCGGCCAGACCCCCACGACCGCCGCGCCGGCGCCGGTCAATCCGCCCGATGCCACCGCTGCGCCGCGCACGCTGCCCGACTTCACCGGCCTCGTGACCCAGGTGAAGCCCGCGGTCGTTTCCATCACGACCAAATTGAAGGCCGATGCCGGGGACGACCAGCAGCAGGCCGGCCCGATGCAGTTGCCGTTCCCGTTCAACCAGATGGTGCCGCAGCAGCGCGCGCATGCGGTCGAGGCGCGCGGTTCCGGCTTCATCATCAATGCCAACGGCACCATCGTCACCAACAACCATGTGGTGAAGGACGCAACCAGCGTCAGCGTCACGCTCGACGGCGGCCAGGTGCTGGCGGCCAAGGTCGTCGGCCGCGACCCGCGCACCGACATCGCCATCCTCAAGGTCGATGCCGGCCATCCGCTGCCCTACATCCAGCTCGGCAACTCGCGCGACGTGAAGCCGGGTGAGTGGGTGGTGGCGATGGGCAACCCGTTCGGCCTCGGCGGGTCGGTCACCGCCGGCATCGTTTCGGCGGTCAGCCGCGACATCGGCGCCGGCCCGTACGACCAGTTCATCCAGGTCGACGCGCCGATCAACCAGGGCAACTCGGGCGGCCCGCTGTTCACCCAGGACGGCAAGGTGATCGGCATGAACACCGCCATCCTCTCGCCCACCGGCGGGTCGGTCGGCATCGGCTTCGCCATCCCGTCCGACATGATCCGCACCGTCTCGGCCGAGATCCAGCAATCCGGCCATGTCACCCGCGGCTTTGTCGGCGTGGAGGCGCAGACCATCGCCGGCGCCACCGCCCGCGCGCTGCACCTGACCGACAACTCCGGTGCGCTGCTGGCCGGCGTGCAGCCCGACAGCCCTGCCGCCAAGGCCGGCCTGCAGCCGGGCGACGTGATCCAGCAGGTCAACGACCAGAAGATCACCAACCCCCGCGACCTCGCCCTCGACGTCGCCAACATCAAGCCGGGCGACCAGGCGCATTTCAGCGTGCTGCGTGACGGCCGCACGCAGGACGTCGCGGTGACGGTCGGCCAGATGCCGAACGAGCAGGTCGCCAGCAACGATACCGGCGAGCACAGCCGCCAGGGGCAGATCGGCCTGGCCCTGGCCCCGCTGTCGCCCGAACTGCGCAACCAGCTCGACGTGCCGGATGGCACCCAGGGTGCGGTGGTGCGCGGCGTGCGTCCGGGCTCGCCGGCCGAGACCGCCGGGCTGCAGCCGGGCGACATCATCGTGGGCGTCGGCAACCGGCCGGTGTCCGACCCGTCGGAGGCCGCGCACGCCATGCGGGCCGCGCTGAACGGCAAGGACCACGCGCTCGCGCTGCGGGTGATCCGCGACGGCCAGCCGGTGTTCGTGGGGGTCACAACCGACGAGGGCGGCGACCAGGACGCCGGCTGATCCGAACGGCGAACCGGCGCATCCCACGCGCCGGTTCGCGCAACGCCGGCGATCCCTGCCGGGCGTCCTCGCCGTCGCCGGCGAGGCGCCCGGCAGGTCGTTCGGCCCTCCCGGCAATCGCCGCACCGTGCGCCGCTGGCTGGGCGAGGCGGCACCGGCGCATCGCTTGCCGCCGTCGCGGGGTGAGGCATCGATCTCACGGTCAGGCATCCGGGCTGGCCGCTACTCCCGCAGAATTGACCCACCATCGCCGCCGGGGTGATGCGTACAGTAGGACGTCAGAATAATACGCTTACCGGAGGTAACCGGTAATGATTCTACTGCTTTGCAGATTTGCCGCGTCCGCCCGCGCCGGGTCTGCGCGCCGCGGCACGCAGGCCCCATGGCTTCCTGGCGCCGCCCCGAGCTTCTAGGCTCCCGCCGGCATGAACAGCCCGCCGACACCTCCCATCAAGCCCCCCATCCGGACGGACCCCGCGCCGCAGGACGCGGCATCTGATTTCATTGCGGGCAGCGGGCGCATGGGGGCGACCATCCGCACCCATGACTGGACCGAGGCCTCGCTCGGGCCGCTCGTGGGCTGGCCGCAGGCCCTGCGCACCGTGCTGCGCATCATGCTCACCTCGCGCTATGCCATGTGGCTCGCCTGGGGCCCCGACCTGACGTTCTTCTGCAACGACGCCTACCTGCCCACCCTCGGGCGCAAGCAGGACTGGGCCCTGGGCGCGCCGGCCAGCAAGGTGTGGGAGGAGATCTGGCCCGATATCGGCCCCCGCATCGAACGCGTGCTGCAGACCGGGGAGGCCACCTGGGACGAGGGCCTGCTGCTGTTCCTCGAACGCAGCGGCTACGCCGAGGAGACCTACCACACCTTCTCCTACAGCCCCGCGCCGGACGATGCCGGTGGCATCGGCGGCATGCTGTGCGTCGTCGCGGAGGAAACCGAGCGGGTGATCGGGGAACGGCGGATGGCGACGCTGCGCGACCTGGCGGCTTCCCTGACCAGCGCGCGCGACGAGGCGGATGTCAGCCGCGCCATCAAACAGGGCCTCGGTTCGGCCCTGCGCGACCTGCCCTTCACCCTGACCTACCTGTTCGAGCCGGGTGGCGGCAGCGCCCGCCTCGTCGCCGCCACCGGGCTGGCCACCGGCCACCCGTTCGCCCCCATTGTCCTGGACCTCGACGCGTCCGACGCCCTCTGGCAGCCGCCCGGCGACCCGACCGGTTCGGAGATCGAGGACGTGGCACTGGCCCCGCTCGCCGCCCGCCTCGGGGTCGCGGTGCCCGTCGGCGCCTGGGACCGCCCGCCGCGCCGCGCCGTCCTGCTGCCGATCACCGCCCAGGGCCACGAGCACCCCGCCGGCTTCCTGGTTGCCGCGGAGAACCCGTTCCGCCCGCTCGACGACGCCTATGGCGGCTTCCTGCGCCTCGTGGTGGGCCAGGTGGCAGCCGGCCTCGCCAACGCCTGGGCCTATGAGGAGGAACGCCGCCGCGCCGAGGCGCTGGCCGAACTCGACCGCGCCAAGACCGCGTTCTTCAGCAATGTCAGCCACGAGTTCCGCACGCCCCTCACACTGATGCTGGCGCCGATGGAGGACGCGCTGAACGACCAGGCGGTGCCGCTGCCGCCGTCCCAGCGCGACCGGCTGGAGCTCGCGCACCGCAACAGCCTGCGCCTGCTGCGCCTGGTCAACACGCTGCTGGACTTCTCCCGCCTCGAGGCCGGCCGCGTCGAGGCCAGCTTCCTGCCGACCGACCTCGCCGCCCTGACCGCCGACCTGGTCGCCGGCTTCCGTTCCGCGATCGAACGCGCCGGGCTGGCGCTGCACACCGACCTCCA
This sequence comes from Acetobacteraceae bacterium, assembly GCA_031291795.1. Taxonomy (GTDB): domain Bacteria; phylum Pseudomonadota; class Alphaproteobacteria; order Acetobacterales; family Acetobacteraceae; genus Rhodopila. Next base: position 12,049 of record JARLIJ010000177.1, read on the forward strand.
GCCCCTGCCGCCGGACGTCTATGTCGATCGCGATATGTGGGAGAAGATCGTCCTCAACCTGCTGTCCAACGCGTTCAAGTTCACCTTCCGGGGCAGCATCGCCGTCCGCCTGACCGTCGAGCACGGCGATATCGTGCTGCGCGTGAAGGATACCGGCGTCGGCGTGCCGGCCGACGAGCTGCCGCGGCTGTTCGAGCGCTTCCACCGCATCGAGGGCCAGCGCAGCCGCAGCTTCGAAGGCAGCGGCATCGGCCTGGCCCTGGTCAACGAACTGGTGCGCCTGCATGGCGGCTCGATCGCCGCCGACAGCACGCCCGGCGTCGGCACCACCTTCACCGTCAGCCTGCCGCTCGGCACCGCCCATTTGCCCACCGCCCATTTGCCCACCGCCCGGGTCGGCACCGACGGCGACGCGGCGCCCGCGGCGATGCGGGTCGAGGCGTTCGTCGAGGAAGCCCTGCGCTGGCTGCCCGCCGGACATGCCGAACCGGCGCGCGATGCCGTCGCCCCCGAACCGGGGGAGGAGCGGGCCGCCGGCGGGACCCGCCCGCGTGTGCTGGTGGCCGACGACAATGCCGACATGCGCGACTATGTGCACCGCCTGCTTGCCTCGCGCTACGAGGTGACCACCGTGCCGGACGGCCAGGCCGCGCTGGCTGCGTTGCGCCAGACCGGGCAGGACCTGCTGCTGTCGGACATGATGATGCCGGAGCTGGACGGCTTCGGCCTGCTCGCCGCTATCCGCGCCGACCCCGCCTTGCGTGAGCTGCCGGTCATCCTGCTGTCCGCCCGCGCCGGGGAGGAAGCCCGCGCCGAGGGCCTGGATGCCGGCGCCGACGACTACCTGACCAAGCCGTTTTCCGCCCGCGAGCTGGTGGCCCGGGTCGGCGCCAACCTGGCGATGGCCCGCCTGCGCGCCGAGGCGGCGACCGCATTGCGCACCCGCACCGCGGAGCTGGAGACGGTGCTGGAGACCGTGCCGGTCGCGGTCTGGTTCACCTACGACCCGGAGGCGCGCCAGGTGCAGGGCAACCGCGCCGCCGCCCGGCTGCTGCGCCTGCCGGCTGGCGCCAACGCCTTGTTGTCGGCCCCCGAAGGCGAGCAACCGGAGCATTTCCGCATGTTGAACGCCGCCGGGCAGGAAGTACCCGCTGATGAGCAGCCGCTGCAGCGCGCCGCGCGCGGGGAGGACGTGCCCTCGGTCGAGCTGGAGTTGCGCTTCGACGACGCCAGCAGCGTCTTCCTGCTGGCCCAGGCGCGCCCGATCCACGGGCCCAGCGGCGTCGCCGGCGCGATCTGCGTCGCGACCGACGTGACCGCGCGCAAGCAGGCCGAATGGGCGTTGCGGGCGCTGAATGAGGCGCTGGAGGAACGCGTCGCCGATCGCACCCGTGCGCTGTCGGAGAGCAACGACCGCCTGCTGGCCGAGATGGCCGAACGCGAGCGGATCGAGGAGACGCTGCGCCACAGCCAGAAGATGGAAGCGGTCGGCCAGCTCACCGGCGGCCTGGCACATGACTTCAACAACCTGCTGACCGGCATCTCCGGCAGCCTGGAGCTGCTGCAGGTCCGCGTCGCCCAGGGGCGGACGAACGAGCTGGACCGCTACATTGTCGCCGCTCGCGGGGCCACCGACCGCGCCGCGTCGCTGACCCATCGGCTGCTGGCGTTCTCCCGCCGCCAGCCGCTGGAACCGCGCCCGGTGCAGGCGAACCGGCTGATCGCGGGGATGGAGGAACTGATCCGGCGCACCATCGGCCCGTCCATCACGCTGGAGGTGGTCCAGGGCGGTGGTTTGTGGACCACGCTGTGCGATCCCAACCAGTTGGAGAACGCGCTGCTCAACCTGTGCATCAACGCCCGCGACGCGATGCCCGACGGCGGGCGGCTGACCATCAAGACCGAGAATGCCCACCTTGACGCCCGCGCCGCCCAGGTGCGCGACGTGGCCGCCGGCCAGTATGTCGGGCTGCACGTCACCGACACCGGCGTCGGCATGTCGCCCGAGGTCATCGCCCGTGCCTTCGACCCGTTCTTCACCACCAAGCCGCTCGGGCAGGGCACCGGGCTCGGGCTGTCCATGGCCTACGGTTTCGTCCGCCAGAGCGGTGGGCAGGTGCAGATCGACAGCGAGGTCGGCCGCGGCACGTCGGTGAAGCTCTATCTGCCGCGCCATCGCGACGTGGCCGAGGTCGAGGAGGCGCCGGATGCCCTGCCGTTGGGCCCGCTGTACGCCCAGCCCAACGAGACCGTGCTGGTCGTGGACGACGAGCCGACCGTGCGGATGCTGGTGGCGGAGGTGCTCAACGAGCTGGGCTACATCGCGCTGGAGGCCGCCGATGGCGCCGAGGGCCTGCGCATCCTGCTGTCGGACCAGCGCGTCGACCTGCTGGTGACCGATGTCGGCCTGCCGGGCGGGATGAACGGGCGGCAACTGGCGGACGCCGCGCGGGTGGGCCGGCCGGACCTGCGGGTCCTGTTCATCACCGGCTATGCCGAGAACGCGGTGTTCGGCAACGGCATGCTGGAACCGGGCATGCAGCTGATCGTCAAGCCGTTCGCGATGGAAGTGCTGGCCTCGCGCATCCGGGCGATGATTTCAGGCCGGTGACGGGGGTCGGACGTCGATCCCGGAAGAAATTCAGGCGGGGGCAAATTCAGGCCCGGTCGTTCCATGGCGCGTACGCCACCACCCGCTCATCAGGCGACCAACAACAGGCTAGAGCACGTTCCGGCTGACTGGAAACCTGCCATTGTCAGAGATCGTCATGGCCGGGCTTGTCCCGGCCATCTGTGCCAGCACCGTGCCGCGATTGATGGCCAGGACAAGCCCGGCCATGACGGCATGGGTTTTCCAGTCACCGTGAAACCGCTCTAGCTCGCCCGGAGGGCTTCCCTCAGAGCGGCGATTCGGCCGGCTGCTGCTGGGGGTCCTGGGTTTCGTTGAGCCGCCGGTCCTGCGCGATCCAGGCCTTGGCCTCCGCCTCGGTGTCGAAGCCCAGCATGGTATGCCGGCCGCCGGTGTCTCCGATAACCCTGACTTCGTAGCCAGCGCTGGGGTCGCCGCGCGAAGCGATGATGTAAGATGCCATGCGCCATTTTAGCACGGTTGTCCCGCGCCGGGTGGACACGCTTTTGGCATGTCCGTCGGGACCGACCGTTGGCCGGGTCGACGGTGCAGGTCGACACGGATTGTGACGGTACGGGTTCGACACGGATTATTAATACTCTGCTGCCAGCGTAAGGTGCGCCACCAACCTGAAGGATAGGACCGATCCTATGAGGGCATTTCTGCGGCTTCTTGCCGTTACCACGCTGATGCTCGGCATCGTTCCGCTGCACGCCGCGTGGGCGGGTGGCGAGCAGGGGACGCCGGACGAAGCCAAGGCCATGGCGGAAAAAGCAGCCGCCCTGTTGCAGGCCGAGGGCTTCGAGAAAGCCACCGCGGCCTTCTCCGTCGCCGACGGTCCGTTCCGCGACCGCGATCTCTACGTCTATATCTGGAACACCGAAGGGAAGTGCCTGTTCAACGCCGGCACGCCCTCGCTGGTCGGCAAGGTCCTCATCGACATGAAGGACGTCGACGGCACGCCGATCATCCGCAACCTGATCGCCATCCAGGACCGCGGCTGGATCTCATACAACTGGCCCAATCCGAACACCCACAAGGTGCAGCCGAAGGGCACCTACATCATCGCCGTGGGCGACATGCGCCTGGGCGTCGGCGCTTACAAGTAGGCCCTCAGACCAGGCCATTCGATCATGCGTCTTCAAAACCTGCCGATCGTCGCAAAATCGTTGTTGGCGCCGCTGCTGGGCGGCGTGGTCCTGCTCGGTGCACTGGGCTTGTTCGCGGTGTCGCGGGCCCAGATCATGCAAGCCGAGGAAGGGTACGGCCGAGCGGTCGTGCTCGGCGACGACGTGGGGGCGGCGCTGCTCCATTTCACCCGCGCGCACGGGGCGATGTTCCGTGCGATCACCTGGGGCTCCATGGGGCTGGACAAGACGCTGCTCGATGCCGCCTATGCCGCCGCCGCCGACGGCGTGACGCAGGCGGTCCAGACGGCGGACACCTTGCCGCTCGCGGGGTTGGCGGTGACGCCTGCCACGGTCGAGGATTTCCGGACCAAACTGCACGACTACGCCAAGATCGCGACGGATACGCTCGACGTGATCAAGGCCGATCCCGCGATGGCGAATATCGTCATCAACGAAGCGCAGGATCGCGGCGCCGCCACCGAGGAAGCCGGCCGCAAGCTGGAGGCTGAGGTGAAGGCGCTGCGCGAGCGCTTGCAGGCGACGGCCCAGACCACGCTGAGCGTCGGCTTCATGCGCATGCTGGCCGGCGTCGGCACCGCGTTGGTGCTGCTGCTGGCCTTGGCGGTGTGGGGCGCCGTCGTGTTGATCGCGCGTCCGATCCGGCGGATGACCGGCGCCATGCATGCCTTGGCGGAGGGCGATCTTGCAACCGCGATCCCCGATAGCGATCGCCGCGACGAAATTGGCGGCATGGCTCAGGCCCTGATGGTGTTTCGCAGCAATGCACAGCGAGCCCGGGCACTGGAGGCCGAACACGCGGAGCAGGAAGCGGTGCGGGAGCGTCGGCTCGCGGGGCTCGACCGTTCGTCCAACCTGTTCCGTGGCCAGGTGGCCGAGGTGATTGCGGCGCTGGAAACCGCCGCCGGTACCATGGACCACGCGTCCACCGACCTGGCGCAAGGCGCGCGCGATCTGCACCAGCAGTCGACCGCTGCGGCCGATGCGGCGGGCCATTCCGCGCATGACGTCCATACCGTGGCGGCCGCGGCGGAGCAGCTCTCAGCCTCCATCCGGCAGGTCAGCGAGCAGATCGCCAAGGCTTCTGCCACCGCGACACAGGGCGTCGCCGAGACCAGGCGGACCACCGAGACCATGGACGGGCTGCACAAGGCCTCCACCCGGATCGGCGACGTGGTGAAACTGATCGATCAGATCGCGAGCCAGACCAACCTGCTCGCGCTGAATGCAACGATCGAGGCGGCGCGGGCCGGCGATGCCGGCAAGGGCTTCGCGGTCGTGGCGGGGGAGGTCAAGGCGCTCGCCAGTCAGACCGCGCGCGCCACCGAGGAAATTGCAACGCAGATCAAGGGCGTGCAGACCGCGACTGCCGACGTGGTCCAGACGATCGCGCAGATCGCCCGTACCGTGGGTGAGATCGACACCATTTCCAACGCGATCGCCGCCATGTTGAGCCAGCAATCCGAGGCCACCAATGAGATCGCCCGCAGCGCTGCCGACGCCGCGACCAGCACCCAGACGGCGTCCGCCTCGGTCGGGCGGGTCGTGGGTGCGGTGCAGCTTGCGGCGACCACGTCGGACGCGGTACAGCGCGCGGCGCAGGGTCTGACCGGAAATGTCACCAGGCTGCACCAGTCGGTCGATGTCTTTCTGACGAGTGTCGCTGCCGCATGAGCCGCTGCGGACCACGCGGGTTTCAATTTTCCATACGGTATCGTACGAAATGATACGACTTCGGTTCGAGCAGAGGAAAGGTTCAATGATGCGACGGCTTCTGACCTGGCTGGTGTCCGGCCTGCTGCTGCTGCCGGCCGCGTCCTGGGCCCACGACGCGCTCCAGCCCCAGGACGGCGACGTGGAGCTGCATGATTTCGCCTTGCAGAGCGGCGAGCACATCCCGCTGCTGAAGCTGCACTACACCACCCTCGGCACGGCCCGGCGCGATGCGGCCGGGAAGGTCACCAACGCGGTGCTGCTGCTGCACGGCACCACAGGTACCGGCAAGGGCTACCTCGCACCGACCCTGGCCGACAACCTGTTCAGGCCTGGCCAGCCGCTGGATGTCAAACGTTACTTCATCGTGTTGCCGGACGGCATCGGCATCGGTGGCTCGACCAAGCCCTCCGACGGGCTGCACGCGCATTTCCCGCATTACGGCTACACCGACCAGGTCGAGGCACAGCATGCCATGCTGCTGGGCATGGGCATCGCGCATGTGAAGCTGGTCTCCGGCATCTCGCAGGGCGGCATGCAGACCTGGATGTGGGGGGAGCGCTTCCCGGATGCGATGGACGCGCTGGTGCCGGTGGCGTCGATGCCGATGCAGATCAGCGGGCGCAACCTGATCTGGCGGCAGATCATCATTCGTTCCATCCGCAACGACCCGGCGTGGATGGGCGGCGACTACGACCCCGCGCATCCGCCGACATTGTGGATGCAGACCGCGGCCCCGCTGTTCGCGCTGATGGTCGGCAACCCGGAAAAGCTGCAGGCGCTGGGACCGGACCGCGCGAAGACGCTGGCGGCCTATGACGACCTGGTCGCGCAGTATCGCACGCGGGACGCCAACGACTATCTGTATGACTTCGAGAGCTCCGCCGACTACGACCCGGCGGGTGCGGTGGACCGGATCAAGGCGCCGATGCTGGCGATCAACTTTGCCGACGACGCGGTCAATCCGGTGCAGTTCACGGCAACCCGGCAGACCATCATGCACCTTAAGTCGGGGCGGCTGGTCGTGTTGCCGGGCGGCGAGAGCGGGTACGGCCATGCCGGGATCTTCCATGCCGAATTGTGGGGGCCGGCGATGGCGAAGTTCCTGCACGACCTGCCGGGCTGGCAGGTGGCCGCGCGGTAGGGGGCTTCCTCGGAGAGAGGGGCGCTGGCCGGTGGTGCTGGCGTCCCGGTCGCTTGCAAGGGCGGGTCGCGCCGTCGCCGCCTCTGTGCGCACCACGGACAAGGCCCTGGTCGGTACCTATGGTACCTATAGGTAATACCTTCTGATAAGAGGCACTACCATGGCCACCTCAATCAAGCTCGACGACGCTTTGAAGGGCCGCGTCCAGACCCTCGCCCTCCTGCGCCAGCGCTCCCCGCATTGGGTCATGCGCGAGGCGATCCGCCAATATGTCGAACGCGAGGAAGCCCGCGAGAGCTTCAGGCAGGAGGCGCTGGCTGCCTGGACCGCCTACCGCGAAACCGGCCGCCACCTGACCGGGGCGGAGGTCCGCGCCTGGCTGGACAGTTGGGGTTCGGAGGCTGAGGCAAGCCTGCCCGAGTGCCACACTTAGAGCACGTTCCGGCTGACTGGAAACCTGCCATTGTCAGAGATCGTCATGGCCGGGCTTGTCCCGGCCATCAATCGCGGCACGGTGCTGGTACAGATGGCCGGGACAAGCCCGGCTATGACGGCATGGGTTTTCCAGTCACCGTGAAACCGCTCTAGTCGTCACCGAAGGGGCTGCCCGGGGGCTGGACCGCTGTCGCCGGTTCCTCGCCGAACGGGACAAGTCGGTGGCGGTGCGTGCGGCGCAGGCGATCGCGCGGCAGTTCCTGCTGCTGGAAACGGCGCCGGATAGTGGTCGGCCGTATCCCGATCTGCCCGAACTCCGCGAGCTGGTCATCGCATTTGGCGATTCGGGCTACGTCGCGCTGTACCGCTATGTTCCGGCCGACGGCGCCGTCTACGTCCTGGCATTCCGCCACCAGAAGGAAGCCGGCTACTGAGGTGCCGGTCAGGTGCAGCCGCAAGCGTGCCGCCCGGCTTCACCCCACCACCGCCCCCGCCGGCGGCTGCACCGCGTCCCACCGCTCCGCGATCGAGGCACACGCCGCCGCCAGGTGCCCGCCGCGCCGCACCGTGTCGGACGGGGCGGCATGCACCACCCCCGTCCAGCCATCCACCGTCAGGCACAATCCCGGATCCGGCTCCGCGTCGGCCGCCGGCGTCCCGCGCAGGATCCCCAGCAGCAGCGCCGACTGCCACGCCGCGACCTCCGCCGGCAACGCGCGGCCGCTGGCGTAGCGCAGCATCGCGGCCCCGGTCCGGCGCCGGTTGCCGCGCCCGATGCGGCCCAGCCGCACTGCCAGGTCCAGCGTGATCCGCACGCCGTTGAGCCGGAAGTCCGTCGCCCCACCCGGCGTGGCCTCCGCCGCCGGCCACGCCATCGCCGGCCACAGCGCGGCAAACCGCTCGATATACGCGGCATTGTGCGCCCACACCGCGGCCATGAAGTCCGACGCTCCCTCCCGCGCGCGCAGCATCGCCGCGACCGAGACGAGCCGCGCCGGATCGCGCGTCTCCGACAGCAGGAACCCGCCGATCGCCGCCCGCGCCTCGGCGTGCTGCATGAGGCGACCGAGCGGGGGGTATTTGCAGTCCCGGACGAGGGTGCGGCGGGCGGTTTCCGTGGCCATCATGAAGTCCGCCAAAGCGCGCGCCGGCATGCAGGGGGCGGCGTTCAGCCGGTGGGTGGGGGCATCCGGTGCCGCATGCGCCGGGCAGGGCAGGTGCGTGCCGCTCACGCGTCGATGTCCGCCGCGTCCTCCGCCGCGCCATCCCGTGCCACGTCCCCTCCCGGCGTGTCCCCACCTGGCGCCGCATCCGCCGCCGCCAGCACCCATGCCTGCGCGCACGCCAGGCTCGGTCCCCCGCAGCCGCCGGCCGGCCCGTGCCCGTCGCGTTCGGCGCCCGCGCCGGCCAGCAGCATGCCCGCCAGCCGCCGCGCCTGCGCCCCGCGATCGAGCCCATCCAGCCCCGCGAACCAGGCCTGCGCGTCGCCGCACCCGCCCGCCACGCACTGCACCAGCGCCGCCGCCAGCCGTGGCCGTTCGGCCAGCGTGGGCGAACTCGCGATCAGCGGCTCCGCCAGCGTCGAGAGCAGCACCTGCCAGCGCAGCGACGTGGCCTCCCGGTCCCGCGCCGACAGCGCCAGCGAGCCGTGCGTCGCCACCGCATGGGCGTGCGGATCGGCGGCGATCCCGTCGAGCAGCGCCAGCAGCATGGCGGTCATCCGCGCCGCCGGGGGTGCCTCGCCCGAGGCATCGAACGCGGCGCATACGCGCTGGGTCAGCTCCAGCAGGTGGTCGGCGACCAGGTCGCCCAGCAATTCCTCGCGGGTGCCGTAATGATAGGACAGCGTCGAGGGAGGCAGGTGGATCGCCCGCGCCAGGGCGTGCAGGTTCATCCCGCCCAGCCCGTGCTGCGCCAGCGCGACCGCGGCCATGCGGCGGACGTAGACCCGCTTCTCCATCGCCTCCCGCCGCGCGCGGTCGGCGGCGGACGGGGCAGGGCGGCGCGGCGCGTCCAGTCCGGGGAAATCGGTGGCGGTGGTGAGCGGGCGATGCATATGCGGCTCCGGACTATGTTCCCGAAATGTTCTATACGATGAGATGAATGTCCGCTTCAACCACAGGTTTCATTATCAACCTTTGGTTGTGAGGAATTGAACCCGGAAAATGCAAATACATGAGGATCGTCGCGCGATATGACGCACCCTCGTGACATCCAGCAGTCCTGATGACACAGAATGTGCCCCATTTCGCGTACCTTTTTGTGTCATTCCCGGCCCAGTTTCGTGTCGGTCCGCGCCCCATTTCATGCGCCGCATCCCTCCCACGGGCCTGCGATCGACCGCTCCGGATCGCGCCCGCCCAGCGTGGCTGTTTGCTCGCCAAAGGTTAACGCAACCGCTGCCAGATCGCGCCGCGCAGGGCGGCCCCATCAGGCAGCCCCTGGACAACCCGGCAACGCTTGCGCAGAACGGCGCGCCGGCTCGCCGGCCCGATCCACCGCAGGAGCCATGCAGCGCCCCCATGATGTATTTCAGCCGCCTGAAGACCGCCGTGATCCTCGGCGCCTGCCTTCTGGGGCTGCTGCTCTGCATCCCCAATTTGTTCGCGTCGCCGGCAGCCTGGCTGCCCTGGCGAACCGTACATCTTGGGCTTGATCTGCGAGGCGGCAGCTACCTGTTGATGGAAGTCGACATGAAGGCGGTCGTCCGCGAGCGCCTCGACAGCCTGATGGACGGCGTCCGCCAGGCGCTGCGCCCCGGCAGCATCTTCTATCAGGCGCTCGAGGCGCAGCCCGACCAGAACCGCGTCCTGCTGCGCCTGCGCGATCCTGCCCAGGCTGACGCGGCGATGGCCGCGCTCCGCCCGCTGGTCACCGCCGACGGCCCGACCGGCGCGCGCGACCTCGATCTGGCGTCCACCCCGGACGGGACCATCACGCTGACCCTGTCCCAGGTCGCCCTGACGGCGCGGGCCAACGGCGCCGTCCAGCAGTCCATCGAGATCGTCCGCCGCCGCATCGATGAGACCGGCGTGGTCGACCCGCAGATCGCCCAGCAGGGCAGCACGCGCCTCGTCGTCCAACTCCCCGGCATAGAAGACCCCAACAGAATCAAAGAGTTGCTCGGGAAAACCGCGCATATGACGTTCCGGTTGGTGGATGAAGCTGCCAACCCGGCAAGCGGCGGGCCACCCCCGCCCGGCGACGACTACCTCGTGATGCAGGACAACCCGACGCAGAAGATCGCGGTCCGCAAGCGCGTCGACGTCGATGGCGCCGACCTGACGGATGCCCGCGCGGGCAGCAACCCGACGACCGGCGAATGGGTGGTGAACTTCACCTTCAACACCGTCGGCGGCAGAAGATTCAGTGACATTACAAGGGCGAACGTCAACCACCGCTTCGCCATCGTGCTCGACGACAAGGTCATTTCCGCGCCGGTGATCCGCGAGCCGATCACCGGCGGACGCGGTCAGATCAGCGGCAGCTTCACTGCCGCCTCGGCCAACGACCTGGCCGTGCTGCTGCGGGCCGGCGCGCTGCCGGCACCGCTGACGGTGATCGAGGAGCGCAGCATCGGCCCCGAACTCGGCGCCGACTCGATCCGCGCCGGGGCGATCTCGCTGGTCTTCGGCTTCGGCCTCGTCATCGTCTTCATGGCGATCTTCTACGGCCTGTTCGGCTGGTTCGCGAACATCTGCGTGCTGGTCAACCTGATGCTGATGCTGGCCGTGATGTCGCTGCTGCAGGCCACCCTCACGTTGCCCGGCATGGCCGGCATCCTGCTGACCCTCGGCATGGCAGTGGACGCCAACATCCTGATAAACGAGCGCATTCGAGAGGAACAGAAGAACGGCCGACCCCCTTTGGCCGCGTTGGAACACGGCTTCACCCGCGCCTACAGCACGATCTTCGACAGCAACGCCACCGCGTTCCTGGCCCACGTCATGCTGTTCGTCTTCGGCTCCGGCCCGGTGCGCGGCTTTGCCGTGACCATCACCGTCGGCATCGCCACATCCCTGTTCACGGCCTGGATGCTCACCCGCCTGCTGGTCTCGCGCTGGTACACCGCGAACCGGCCCAAGCTGCTCCCGGTCTGAGGCGCCCCCATGTTCATCAAGCCCCGCTTCCGCCTGGTCCGCGAAGGGACCACGATCCAGTTCATGAGAGGCCGGTTCCTCGGCCTGCTGACCTCGGCCGTGCTGTCCACCGCCTCCGTGGTGCTGTTCTTCTACCCCGGGTTGAACCTGGGCATCGACTTCTCGGGCGGCGTCGTGATGCAGGTGCGCACGGAAGGGCCGGCCAATTTCAATCAGATACGGGCCGCCCTGGCCGCCGAACACATCCAGGAGCAAGGCGTCCAGCGCTTCGGCGATCCGAACGACGTGCTGATCCGCCTGGGTGCGCAGGCCTCCGAGGCCGGCACCCAGCAAGCCGTCGAGCACGTCCGCGCGGCGCTGGAAAAGTCCGTCCCCGGCACCCGCATCCTGCGCACCGACGCGGTGGGCGCCAGCGTCTCGGCCGAACTGTTCCGCAACGGCCTGCTGGCGCTGGGAATCAGCCTGCTGATGATCCTGGTTTACATCTGGTTCAGGTTTGAGTGGCAATTTGCCGTCGGCGCCGTCGTGACGCTGATCCTGGACATCACCAAGGCGATCGGTTTCCTCGCCCTGATGCGCATCGAGTTCGACCTCGTGATGGTCGCCGCGATCCTGACGGTGCTTGGCTACTCGACCAACGACAAGGTGGTGGTCTACGATCGCGTGCGGGAAAACCTTCGCAAATACAAAACGATGCCGCTCCGTGCCCTGATCGACCTGTCGATCAACGAGACGCTGAACCGCACCCTGGGCACCTCCATGACGGTGTTCCTGGCCAGCCTGCCGCTGGCATTGTTCGGAGGAGAGTCGATTTCCGGCTTCGCCTGGGTCATGCTGTTCGGCATCGTGGTTGGCACCTCCTCCTCCATCTTCATCGCGGCGCCCATCCTGCTGCTGCTGGGCGAGCACCGCCTGCGCCGTGACGCCACCCCCGCGCCGACGGCCAAGGCGAAAGCGACCCCCCCCTCGTGATCTCGCGCCGTCGCGTGCTGGTCGGCGGCGTTGCCCTGGCGGCAGCGAGCCGGCATGCCGCGGCGACCGAACCCGTCACCCTGCTGGTCGGCGCGCCGGCCGATACGCCCGCCGATGCTATCTGCCGTACCTTCGCTCAGTTCCTGGGCCGCCAGCTGGGGGACACCGAGGTCGCGGTGCGCAACGTCCCCGGGGAGGCCGGGTTGAACGTTCTCAACGCCCTGGCCGATGCGCCGCCGACCGGGGCCACGCTGGGCTGGATCAGCGCGCCGGCCCTGCCCGCCCGCATGGTCGACCGCTCTGCCGACACGCTGCTGTCCCGCCTCACCCTGATCGGCGCGGTCGAGCGCGAGCCCATCGCCTTCGTGTCGCCGGTTGCAACGCCCCTTGATTCCGTTCAGGAAATCATTCGGCGCTCCGGCGAAGACGCCGATTCCGTGCCGTTGGGCACCCCGCCGGCCGGCAGCGCGCCGCACCTCGCCGCGCTCCGTCTGCAGCTTCTGGCGCAGACCCGGCTCAATATCGTGACGTTCCCTTCCTCCGACGCCGCCCTCCAGGCGGTCACGGACGGCAACGTCGCCGCCGCCGCGCTCGGCTTGTCCGACGCGATCGCCGGGCTGCGGGAGGGCAAGTTGGCAGGCGTCGGCATCGCCGCGAAGGCCCGTGCCGACATGTTGCCCGACCTGCCAGTGCTCAATGAGGCCGGTGTGCCGCTGTCAGCCACCATCCGCCGCGGCCTTGCCGTGCCGGCCGGTGTGCCGGAGCCGGTCGTGGCGCGCTTCGCGGCGGCGCTGAAGGCCATCTCCGAGGACCAGGATTTCCGCGACCAGGCGGATTCGACCGGCTTCCTGGTGGTCTGGATCGACGGCGCCTCCTGGGCCGCGCAGATGGAAGCCGAACGCGCGGATCTGGCAAAACTATGGGCGAGCGAGCCGTGGCTGAACTCCAACGGCGGCTAGTGCGGTTTCACGGTGACTGGAAAACCCATGCCGTCATGGCCGGGCTTGTCCCGGCCATCAATCGCGGGCCGGTGCTGGTACAGAGGGCCCGGACAAGCCCGGCCATGACGATCTATGAGTATGGCTGGTTTCCAGTCAGACGCAACGTGCTCTAGAGGCACTTGAACGCATCGAACGGCTCCCGGCAGGCCAGGCAGCGGTGCAGCGATTTGCAGGCCGTCGAGCCAAATTCGCTGATTTGTTCGGTACTTAGGC
>JARLIJ010000178.1 GCA_031291795.1 Acetobacteraceae bacterium
GCCCCAGCGGAACAGGCGATCGCGACCTGCTCATGGAAGTCGTCGTAGCCGACTCCGGCCGAGAGAATAACCCATGGCTGAGTCAGGCTGTCGTCGAGGCGCCGGCATGCTGCCGCGGCGGCATGGCGTCCCTCGGGGGTGGAAACGTCGCCCGGGAACTCGACCTTCAGCATGTCCGCGCCCAGATCGGCCGCCGCACGGGCGGATTCGAGGATGCCCTCGACACGCCGTACCGCCCACTCCGACGTTTTGGCATTCTCCCCCGGCAGCGCATACCAGATTGGTTCCACCACCAGCGGTATCGATTCCTGGCTGCACGCCGCCGCCAGGTCGCTGACGACTTTTCGCTGCGACTCCGCGACTTTCGCTTCGGGGCGGTAGTACCAGAGGAGCTTAACCATGTCGCAGCCGAGCAGCTTGATCTTGTGCACGCTCCAATCGGACCGCATCCGTGTCTGGCGCTCGCCGTCAACGACATCGAAGCCTTCGCCCTCGATGCTGCAGATCAGCCCGACCGATCCCGGCAGAACCCGCGAGGCGACGACCTGGGCCAGGCTGAACTGAACCTCGAGCAGGAACGCGCTGGCGACCGGCGCGATGTTGCTCACCAGCTCAAGCTTCGCTTCGACGGCCTGCCGGTAGCTTACCTTGGAGCGGTCGTCGGCAAGAAGATCCTTGAAGCTGAGGAGATGGTCGAACGCCAGGATGGCAAAATAGCCGTCCGCCGTGCTGATGCGCTGAAAGCCGCGCATTTTCCCCGGGTCACGCGCGCAGAGCGCAGACGGCGGCAGAGGCTTGGCAACAGTCGTCATGGCAGACATCTCCTTCATGTTGACCGCGCGGCACCGGGGGCACCGCCGGCGTAAACGAGCAGACAGCCGGCGACGAACGTGTCGCCCAGGCCGATGGTACTGACCGGATCAGCCCGGTACGGACTCGGAACGGTGACCTGCGCCCAGCCGTCGGCGAGATCGCAATCGGCGGCGACCTCGGCAAAATGCACGCCCGACGGACAGGCCGTGGGAACGACGGGCACCCCGGCGAACGCCCGCGTGGCGGCGAACAGAGAGCCGGCCATCAGGGCTCGCCGTTCTTCCTCGCGGTCGCCCAGCACCACGCTTGTCGCCCATTCGTCGGCATGCACGCAGACACGTGTCAGCGCGTGCCGTTGGGCGAAGGCGAGCAGGGCGTCCGCAGTCAGCGGCGCTCCCACCTGCGACTGCCACTCGGACAGGCTCATGCCGACCGACGTCACCGCACCGTGCAGCGCCGCCAGCAGGCAGGCGGCCATGCGCCGCCGGGCGCCGTAGTCGGCGAATTCGAGGTGGATGAAGCGCACGCCGGCGGCGCGCCACGCCTTGGCGAGGCGGCCGACCATCGCGAAGGCGTCGTCGAGCAGGTGGTCGGGCGTGGCGAGAAGACTAGAAATGATTGCGCCGCCACACGAAGGCGCCAAACGGGCGGAGAGCGCTTCGAAGCGGGGGTCGTGCTCGGGGGCGTCATCGGCAAGCCGCACGATCAGCCGCGTGGAGCGCCGGACCGCGATTCCCGCGACGGTGCTGCCGGCGCTCGCCTCGAAGATCCAGTGGCGTGCCTTGGCGGTGGCGTTGTGTCGCGGGCAGGCGTCCACCCGCTGAGGGCCGCCGTCGCCGGCGAGCAGAATGGCGCCATGCGCAACGACGAGCTGCGTCTCGGAGCGGTCGCCGAGGGCCAGCAGACAGGGGACGCCGGCCGGGGCCAGGGCATTGGCGATCTGCAGCGAGGTCCCGCCGGCCCCGATCCGATGCTCCAGCCGGTCGAGGAACCACACATCCCCCTGCGGCCAGGCGAGGCCGATCTCGCCGCCGCGTCCCTCCCTCAGGCGCGTGCGGATTTCCTCGGCCAGGCGGTGCACCGGCTCGGGCACGTCCTCGGCAAAGAGGGCCTCGGCCGCCGCGAGGGGCACGACGGCGTCGGTGAAGGCGGAGAAGCCCAGCAGCACGGGGCGTGCCGCGGCGGCGAGGCGTGGGAGTGCCTCGGCCAGCCTGCCATAGGATTCGGACCAGCGTGGTTGTGCGGACATCGCGTCTCCAGATGCGTCCTTATGCGTTTTTTTGCTGCTTATCGCAGGAAGCCCCCTCTCGTCAAGCAAGGGAGTCTGTGAAATAGATGCAGAGTGTTCGCGCTTGGTTTCAAAGGTCGAGTTGTCATGCCACGGAATTCCACATCCCTTCCGGCGCGTCGGCGCGCCAGAGTGTTGGAGATTATCGGCAGGAACGGCAGCGTCACGGTGCCGGAGCTTGCCGTCCGCTTTGCCGTTTCGCTCGACACGATTCGTCGCGACCTCGATCAGCTTGCCCGCTCCGGCGCGCTGGTGCGCGCGCATGGCGGCGCGATGCGGGCCAAAGACAGCGAACCCCTGCGCTCCTTCGCCGACCGCGAACACGCACACCCCGTGGAAAAGGCGGCGATCGCCCGTGCCTGCGCCGCCCTGATCCGCGACGGCGAAACGGTGCTCGTCAATGGCGGCACGACGACGATGATGGTGGTCGATGCCTTGCGCGACCACACGCATACCGTGCTGCTCACCAACAACATCGGTGCGCTCGATCTGCCCGGCATCGAGCGTTTCGCGAGCGTGCATGTCCTCGGCGGCGAATTCATCGCCTCGACGCGGGTCAATATCGGCGCGATTGTCCTGCCGAACGCCGAGCGGATGAACATCGACACCGCGGTGATCGGCGTGCGCGCGCTGAGCGCGGACAAGGGAATCTTCACGCACGGCCTGGCCGAGGCCGTCATGATCGCGGAAATGATGGCGCTGGCGCAGCGCACCATCGTGGTGGCCGATTCGACCAAGCTCGACACCAGCGCCTTCGCGATCATCGCCCCGCTGTCGCGCATCGACATCCTCGTCACCGACCATCCGCCGGCCCCGGCCCTGCGCGCGGCGCTCACGGCTGCCGCGGTGGAGGTGGTGGTGGCGCTGCCCGATCCGGCGGCCCCGGGCGGGGAATCCGGTGTCTGATTCCCCGTTGACAAACACCGGGGTGCCTGCATAACGTCGCATAAAAATGAAACTAGACGCATAAAAACGCGTCTTCATGCGGCGGAGAGGTCCATGACAAAGCAGCGCGATTCGGGCTTCGCAAGCACCACAACCCGTCGGAGGCTGCTGCTCGGCGCAGCAGCGGGTGGCGCGGCACTCGCCGCCCCGCCCATCATCCGGGTGCGTTCGGCGTCGGTGCGCTCCGTGCGATGGTGGTATTTCTTCGACGACCCGAACGCGGCGCCCGACGCCCTGGTGAGTGAATTCCAGAAGCTGCATCCGGACATCCGCATCGACGCCGAGCGCATCCCCAACAACGGCGGCGCCGACTACGCCACGCGGCTCTACAGCGCCCTGCTCGCCGGCCAGGGGCCCGACGTCGCGATGATGAAAATCGCCAACCTGTCGCGGCTCCTGGAGATGGAGGCGCTGCTGCCGATCGATTCCTATCTTGCGTCCTGGCCGGGGCGCGGCGACATCGCCGAGCAGCACTGGAAGCTCGCCGCCGCCCCGGACGGCAAGGCCTATATTCTGCCCGTCCAGTATGTCGTGCTCTACCTCTACATCCGGCAGGACTGGCTGGACGCCGCGAAGATGGCGCCCCCGAAAACGCTCGACGAGATGCTGGAAGTCGCCCGCGCCATGACCGGCAAGGACCGCTGGGGCATCGGCGTACGCGGCGGTGCCGGCGGGCAGGATTTCTGGGCCAGTGTCGTCATGGGCGAGGTCCCCTGGGAAAAGGGCGCCTTCGTCAAGCCCGCGGCGGTCGCTGCCAACGACTGGTACCTCGACCTCTTCCGCAAATACAAGGTGACGCCCCCCTCGACGCCCGGCGACGGCTTCCAGCAGACGATCAACAACCTCAAGGCCGGTCGCACCGGCATGACCATCCATCACATCGGCTCGGCGAGCGGCGTCGTCGAATCCCTGGGCAACAGGATTACCGCCGTGCCGCTGCCGGGGGGGCCGCGCGGCGCGTGGGCGACCTACGGCGACGGCGGCCAAAGCATCTTCGCGAAGTGCAAGGATCCCGATGCCGCCTGGGCCTGGATTTCCTGGCTGTCGGCCGGAGAGCCCAATGCCGCGTTCAACCGCCTGACCGGGCAGGTTCCGGTGGCGACCTCCATGGCGAAGAACTGGACGGAAGTCCCGAAACGCTTCGTCGATGCCACGGTCAATTCGCTGCCGATCGCGCGCATCCTGCCCAACCTGTCGCAGACCGCCGACTTCGTGCGCACGGTCTGGCCGCAGGCGACGCAGAAGGCCTTCCTCGGCCAGATCTCCTCGGCCGAGATGATGGGCGCGTTCGAGAAACTCTACTTCTCATGAAACGATCGGCGACCCCGCTGCTGATGCTGGCCCCGGCGCTGACGGCCACCGGCATCCTTGTCTTCTTCCCGGTCCTCAATACGTTGTGGCTATCGCTGCACAACGTGGTGCTGTTCCGGCCGAAGTCGCAACCGTTCGTCGGGCTGGCGAACTACGTCGAGGCCCTGCACAGCCAAGCCTTCTGGGACAGCCTGGGTCGATCGGTGGTGTGGGTCGTCGGCTCGGTGAGCCTGCAGTTCCTGATCGGCCTCGGGGTCGCGCTGCTGCTCAACCGCGACTTCCGAATGCGCGGCTTGGTCCGGGCCATCATCGTGGTGCCCTGGGCCTTGCCGAGCGTCATCATCGGGCTGGTGTGGACCTGGATGCTCGATTTCAACTTCGGCATCCTCAACCAGATCGGGGTGGCGTTCGGGCTGCTTGATGAGCCGGTGGCCTGGCTGGCCCAGTCGGGTACCGCCATGGCGGCGGTGATGGCGGCCATCGTCTGGCAGGGCTTCCCCTTCTTCGCCATCACCCTGCTCGCGGGGCTGCAGAGCATCCCCCACGATCTTTACGAAGGCGCAGAAATCGACGGGGCCAATGCGTGGTACACGTTCGTCTATGTGACGGTGCCGGGCCTGCTGCCGGTGATGGTGACCGCGCTGCTGTTGCGGATGATCTGGGTCGCCAACTCGCTCGACCTCATCCTGGTCATGACCGGTGGCGGCCCGGGCACCTCGACGCAAACGCTGCCGCTGCACGCCTTCCTAACCGCCTGGTCGGGCGGCAACTACGGCTCGGGTGCGGCGCTCTCGACGCTGCTGACGCTGATCCTGCTCAGCGTGATCACGATCTATGTCGTGCGGGGTCAGGTCGATGGCTAAACCGCGGTATGTGGCGCTCACCACCGGGGTGCCGGTGTTCCTCCTGCTCTGCTACGCATTGCTGCCCTGGCTGTGGATGGTGCTGTCCTCGTTCCGACCGGAAAGCGACCTGACGCAATCGCCGATCGCCATCATGCCCTCCACCCTGACCCTCGCCAACCACATCCAGCTCCTGGCGCGCACCTCGTTCGCCTCCAGCCTGCGCGACAGCATCATCGTGGCGTCGTCGTCCGTGGTGATCGGGCTGGCGATGGCGGTGCCGGCGGCCTACGCCTTTTCCAGGTTCCGCTTCGCCGGCCGGCGCGCGCTGCAGATCCAGTTCCTCGTCATCAACATGTTTCCAGTGGTGATGCTGATCCTGCCAATCTTCGTCATCCTGCGCGCGCTCAATCTGCTCGATACCTATCTGGCGCTGATCATGGGCCACGCCACCTTCACGCTGCCGTTCGCGATCTGGATGCTGACCAGCTACATAAACGGCATCCCGCAGGAACTCGACCAGGCGTCGATGCTCGACGGCGCCACCCGTCTGCAGGCCATGCTGTTGGTGGTGCTGCCGCTGGCGGCGCCAGGGATCGTGGCGGTGGGCCTCTATCTCTTCCTGACCTCGTGGAACGAATACCTGTTCGCGCTGATGCTCACCGGCCGCAACGTGCGCCCCGTCACGGTCGCGTTGCAGATGTTCATCGGCGAGAACCAGGTGAGTTGGGGGCTGCTGATGGCCGGCGGCACTGTCGTCTCCATTCCGGCCACGGTGTTCTTCCTGTTCGCGCAGAAGCACCTGGTGGGTGGCCTGACCGGCGGCGCCGTGAAGGGCTGAGCGGCGCCCGAAACGTTCCGGAACCGCTCCAAGAAAAGATGCACCGAAGGAAAGGAACAACGATGGGATCTCTGAGCACAAAGCGCGCATTGGTGACGGGCACCAGCCAGGGCATTGGCAAGGCGACCGTCGCGGCTCTGCTGCAGGCGGGCTGCGACGTCGCCGCGCACTGGCATTCCGGCACCGAGGGACCGCGCGACCTCGAGTCCTTGGCGAAGGCGTTCGGGCGGCGCCTTTTCCTGTTGCAGGCCGATCTGACAAAGGAGGACGAGGCGGCCGCAATGGTCGCCAGGGCGGTCGCCGACCTGGGGGGGCTGGATGTTCTGGTGAACAATGCCGGCAGCCTGATCGCACGCCATCCGGTCACCGAGATCGATGAGCGGTTCTGGCGTGACAGTATCGACCTGAACCTGACATCGGTCCTGATCGTCACCCGGCAGGCGACGCCGGCACTCGCCGCCGCCGGGGCCAGCAGCATCGTGAACCTCTCTTCCCTCGCCGGA
>JARLIJ010000179.1 GCA_031291795.1 Acetobacteraceae bacterium
CAGCACGATCCGCACGTCGAGCGTCGTCGCACCGTCAGCCCGGACCATCAGCCAGTCCGCCCCGCCCGGCAGGACGGTGCCGCGCAGGCGCTCGCCTGCAAACGTGCCGCCGGCGACAAGGCCGACGCGCCGATCGCCGGAGGGCGTCGGGCCAACCACCTGCAGGCCGGTCACGGCCAGCGTCAAGGTCATGAGGGGTCGGGTCTTGATCTCGGCCATCGTCCTGCCCTGGGTTCTGTTTCGTATGCGCGGATCAGAGCCGATCTGCCCGAGGCAGACAAGGGAGCGACGGGCCGCTGCGTGCAGCCCTACGCGACGCCCGGCAGCACGGGGACGGCTGTGCCTGCTCGCATGACGCAGCGCGAGAAAAGCCACCGGCGCTCGGATTGTGGGGTGGGCTTCAAGGTGAACCGCCAAGACGCCAAGGAGACCGTGATAAGCCTGACCCATCACAAATATTCGGCGCGTTCGTTCTGATTCAGGCCTCTTGGCGGTTCACCTTCCTCCTGATCGAGCCATCCGGTCGGCACGGACTGAGCCATTACAGAGTCAGATGCGTCGATTGAGGCGTTTGACGTCGCTATGCGTCTGGTCCGGGCCGGTCGCCCTGACAGAAGCGGTCGCAGCAAAGAATTTGGAACCACAGATTCACGCCGATGCACACAGATGAGCGGAGACACCGGGTGGGCGGGGGGAATGCCCTATGAGCGACAAGTAACTGAATCAACGATATTTTGGCCGCTGGCAGCCCAGCACGCACGGTCCATCTGTGTGCATCGGCGTGAATCTGTGGTTCCAAATTCTCCCTTGCGACCGCCGCGGTTCTTCGCACCCGCCCAGCATGGGCTCTGCCGACACCGGTTCGCACGCACAGCCTGCGGTGGCGGGAGGATCGCTGCCTGCCGAGACGTTACCCGTCTCGAGCGATGACCGCGAACCGCCATCGCGGCATGATTGACCTCGCTCCCTACCGGCGTATCGTCGCCAGCAACCAACTGGGGAGTTGCCGTATGTTCACGCATTATCCGCTGCCGAGCGGCGAGCTTGCCAGCCTGGGCTTCGCACCGCGCCCGCTTGAGCATCTCGACCGGCTGATCCAGTCGCATATCGAGGAAGGCCGCTACGCCGGCGCCCAGATCGCCCTCGCCCGCCATGGCAAGCTGGCCCTGTTCCGCACCTATGGCGCTGCTCGGACGGAAGGCAGCACCGTCCCCGCCACCAACGAAACCCTGTTCCTGCTGTTCAGCCAGACCAAGGTGCTGACTTCCTCGGCGATATGGACGCTGGTCGAGGAAGGCCGCCTGTCCTTCATGGACAAGGTCGCCGACCACCTGCCGGAATTCGCCGCGCGCGGCAAAGCCGACATTACCCTGCAGCAGGTCATGACCCACCAGGGCGGCTTCCCCAGCGCCGGCGTCACCGAGGCCACCTGGGCCGACCATGCCCGCATGCGCGCCGAAGTCTGCGACTTTTCGCTGGAATGGACCCCCGGCACCCGCCTGCAATACCACGGCCAGGCGGCCCATCTGGTGCAGGCCATGGTGATCGAGGCCGTCACCGGCCAGGACTACCGCGACGTGATCCGCCAAAGGGTGGTCGAGCCGCTGGGCCTGGGCGACGACATCTTCGTGGGCGTGCCGGCCGAAAAGCAGCTCCGCTGCGCCGACACCTACGGGCGCGAGCCACGCGAGAATACGGCTGCCTTCCGTGCGGCGGGCCTGCCAAGCGGCGGCGGCTACGCGACGGCCCGCGGCATGGCCGCCTTCTACCAGATGCTCGGCCATGGCGGCCGGCTGGGCAACGTGCGGGTGTTCTCGCCCCGGCTGCTGGCCTACGTGGCGCGCAACCACACCGGGGAATCACCCGACCTGCAGATGACCGGCATTCCGATGCATCGCGGCCTCGGTCCGCATGTGCGCGGCGAGAGCGACCGGATCCGCGGCCTCGGCACCATCGCGGCCCCGGCGACGTTCGGGCATGGCGGGGTCGGCTCGTCGTATTCCTGGGCGGATCCGTCCAGCGGCGTGTCGTTCACCTACCTGACGAACTTCGTCTCGCCCGATCCGTGGCACTCGGCGCGGCTGGACCGGGTCGCGAACCTGGTCCACGCGGCGATTGACTGAGGGGGGCGACTGACGCGCGGCGGGCGGCGGCGATGCCCTACACCAGCAACGATGAGCTGCCGCCGGCGGTCGCCGATCATTTGCCGCCGCACGCCCAGGATATCTTCCGGGAGGCGTTCAACCACGCCTGGGCGGCGCATGGCGGCGACGAGGAGACCGCGTTCCGCATCGCCTGGGCGGCCGTGAAGCGCAGCTACCGCAAGAGCGGGGACAGGTGGGTGCCGCTCGGGCGATAACATGCCGGGGTTTGCCGGCGCGGCCATGCGCCGAGGCTGCTTCGGTCGCCTCGGGACGCGCTATCTGATACCAAACGCCGCTGAGACCGACTCATGGGCTGTCTCTGTCCCACCGTCATGGCCGGCCACCGTGCCGGCCATCCGTGAGGCAGCCTGCCGCGACAGATGGCCGGCACGGTGGCCGGCCATGACGGTGGGCCATGAGTCGATCTCAACGGCGTTTGGTATTAGAGCCGTGGGAATGGGCTCCATTGGGCGGTCTGGCTGTCGTTCCGGCATCCGTTGCCCTGGCCGTTCTACGTCGTGACCGTGTGAGGCGATGCCCCGTCTCTCGTGTTCAGGCTGCCGCGACCGCTGTCAGGAACCGGTCCACCTCGGCGCGCAGCGTGCTCGCCTGGGTGCCAATATCGGCCGCCGCCGTTGACACGTCGTCGCTCGCGGTGCGCGCCGTGTCGGAGACACCGACGGTGTCCGTCATTGCCTGTGCAGCCCGGTTCGTCGCTTGCGACACCCCTTGGACATTGGAGGCCAGGTCCCGCGTCGTCGCCGTCTGTTCCTCGGCCGCGGCGGCGATCGCCGACGTCACCTCGTTCATGCGTCCGATGACGCCTCCGACTTCATCCATTGTCACGCTGGCCTGCCTGGTGGCGGCCTGGATGGTCGCAATGTGACCGCTGATATCCGCGGTGGCTTTCGCCGTCTGGGTTGCCAGGGTCTTCACTTCGCCAGCGACAACCGCAAAGCCCTTCCCCGCGTCGCCGGCCCGGGCCGCTTCGATCGTGGCATTCAATGCCAGCAGGTTCGTCTGGCTGGCGATATCGGAAATCAGACGCACGACGTCACCGACAAGCGATGCGGCCTCGGCCAGGCCGTTCATTGCGGCCTGACTCGCAGCGGCCTTGGCCACGGCTTCGTGGGCGATGGTCGATGCCATGGAAATCTGGTGCGAAATCTCATTGACGCTGGCCGTCAACTGCTCGATTGCCGATGCGACCGATGCGAGGTCCTGCGAAGACTGGTTTGCACTGGCCGCAGTCTCGCCAGCACGCGCACGCACATCATTCGACGCGCCAGCCATCGCCTTCGCGGCTTCCCGCATGCCTTCAGCGGAGGCGGTCAGGCCAGCCATCACGCCGGTCACCGACGCGCCGAAATCCTGGGTGTGGCGATCCAACGCGGCCTGCCGACGCTCCTTCTCAGCCTGTTCGGCGCGCTGAGCCGCCGCAAGACCATCAGCCTCCACGATGTTGTCTTTGAAAACCTGAACCGCGCGCGCCATGGCACCGACCTCATCCACGCGTGCGGTCTGGCTGATTGCCACCGCCAGATCATGTTCGGCAAGCCGGCGCATGTCGGAGGTCAGCGATGCGAGGGGCGAACAGATCGCCCGGACCAGCGCAGCCCCTGCCAGCAGACAGAAGGCGCCCAGACCGCCGACGCCGACAAGGATCAGCCACGTGGCGCGTCGCCCGGTCGCAAGCGCCGCCTCGCCCGTGTCGGTGCTTTTCTTGAGGTCGTATTTGACTTCCTCGAACAGGAAGGAGCGGGCAGCCTCCGACGCCTTGGCCATGCCTCCGACGTAAAGCGCCGTCGCCATCTCGGGTTCATCCATCTGCAGCAACCCCGCGTAGCGGGTGGCATAGCCAGCATAGGCGCTGACCGCCGCCGCGAGGTGGTCCACAATCTGTCCCTCTTCGTCCGAGGTGACTGTGGCCCGCAGCTGCATGATTTGCTTTATCAATGCCTCCTGGGATTGCGTCGATTGTTCAAGCAGGCTGCGCCTGCTGTCCCCGGCGGAGAGCAGCGCACTGCCCTGAAATTCACGCTGCCGTTCCCAATTTCCTTCAATCCGCCCGAGCAACGCGGAACTGACCAGTGAGTTATCCTTGAGCTCGCTGACGCCACGGTTGACGCTGATCAATTGCATCGCCGCAAAGCCACCGACGCCCAGCGTAAGGGCGAACAGCACGGCGAACGCACCGATCAGCTTCATTCGCAGGGTTGGTCGCCGCAGTCGGCCGAACATTATAATTTCCTGGCGGGAGGCACGGACCGTTGGGCCACATTCGCACCGGTGAACCAACAAGCACGTATATAGTTAAAAAAGTCAAAATGGGGTGCCAGATCGGACGACTATCGCATTTGGGGTTCCGGGCTCAAACCCTCGAAATGTGGATCAGCCCCGTAACGGGACCGACCTAGGCCCGGGGACAACACATCGAGATCTTTGGGACAACTGACCATTTGCCGGGGCCCCGATCGGCGCCGGTCTGGACCCCGCTCCGAACGAATTTCGTAAGCCACATCAGAGTGTTATACCAACCACCGAAGACACCGACTCTCCTGCCTTCGTCATGGCCGGCCATGACGGTTGGGAAGGTCAGTGCCAACGGCCGTTGGTATTATAAGCCCCTGGGATTGGGTCCCGTTTGGGTGCTGATTCACCGGCAAGGAGCCCAATCCAGGCGACTGATCGCGCAAGCACGTCATGCGCCGCCTCCAGGCCATGGCCCTCGGCAAACCAGGGTAGCTCAGGGCCGGTTCATCCGTGATCCGGCATCCCGCAGGGATGCCAGACCACGGACGTTCCGCTAGTTGAACAACAACCCGCCGTTGACGTTGTAGGCTTGCCCGGTGATGAAGCTGGCTTCGTCGGACGCCAGGAAGACCACGAGGTTTGCCACGTCGTCAGGCTCAGCGATGCGCCCCATCGGCGTGGCGTCCTCGCCCTGCTTGATGATGGTGGCGCGGAATTCCTCGTACGAAACGCCCTTGGCCTCCGCCTGCGCCCGCTCCCAGTAGCTCAGCCGGTCGGTGTTGATGTTCCCTGGGCACGGGCAGTTCACTGTGATCCCATAGGGCGCCAGGTCCTGCGCCGCCGCCTGCGTCAGCCCCACCAGTCCCTGCTTGGACGAGCCATAGGCGGCCCCCATGGCCGTGGCACGCTTGGACGTGTCGGACCCGATGTTGATGATGCGCCCGCCCTTGCCCTGTCGGATCATTTCCTGAGCCGCCATCTTGGTCAGAATGAACGGTGCCGTCAGATTGAGCGTCAGGAAGTGCTCCCACACCTCCTCAGAAAGCTCGGTGATCGGAACCTTGTCCTTGCCCACGATCGCGCGGGCATTGTTGACCAGAATATCGATGTGGCCGAAGTGGTCCACGGTCTGCTTCACCAGCGTCCGGACCTGTTCGCTGTCGCTCAGGTCGCAGGTGATGGTCAGGCATCGCACGCCAAACGCGCGGACCTCCTCGGCGACGCTTTCCAGGCCGCGCCATCCAGTCCGCACCTGGTTGGGGTGCAGGTCTTCCGTCTTCAGCTTCACATCGCTCAGCGCCAGGTCCACCCCCAGCCTGGCAAACTTCAGCGCGATCGCCCGCCCGACGCCTTTCATGCCGCCTGCGCCGGTAATCAACGCAACCTTGCCCTTCAGGCCGGACACAGTGTCATTGCTGCTCATCGAAGCACTCTCCTTATCTGGAACCGCAGTGGACGTTGGCATTGCACGCTGCAATGCAACCATGACTAAACAAGAGCGGGGATCTTCTCTCCTTCAGCTGGAATGACCATTTCCACCTTACGCACCACCAACAGAATGATAACGAAGGCCAACGGGTGCATAACGCCCGCGATGGCGAACAGCGGCACATAGCTGCCGTAGGCGGTCAACAGCCACCCCGTCAACAGGCTGAACAGCACGCCGCCGAACGAGCCCACGGCGCCCATCAACCCGGCGACCGACCCGACAGTCCGCGGCGGGAACATGTCCGCGGCCAGCGTCTGCACGATCGTCGACCAGAACTGGTGGCCGAACATCGCCATGCTGAAGAACAGGATCGCAATCGACAGCGGCGATGCCGCAATCAACAGCGCCACCGGCATGCACGCCGCACTGATGCCCAGTGCGATCTTCCGGGACGTGTCGATCGAGAGGTTGCGCCGGATCAGATAGGCCGATAGCCACCCGCCGATAAAGCTGCCGATGCCGGCGCCGACATACGGAATCCAGGCGTAGTAGCCAATCTGCTTGATATCCAGGTGCCGCACGTCGCCAAGATACTTGGGCAGCCAGAAGATGTAGAAATACCAGGCAGAGTCGGACAGCAGCTTGGCAATCAGCAGGCCCCAGACCTGCCGGATACGGAACAGCCCGAGCCAGGAGACGCGAACGGCATCGGGTTGCTCGTTGATCTCCGCCTTCAGGTAGTCGCCTTCCTCGGTCGTCAGGAGTTTGTGGCGGCTTGGAATGTTGTACAGGAACAGCCACCCCACGACCCAGACGAAGCCCAGGCCGCCGGCAATGAAGAACACCCACCGCCATGTGGAATTCAGCACGATCAACGCGATCAACGGCGGGGCGAGGATCGCGCCGAGGCTCGAACCGGTATTGAAGATGCCGAACGCAAACGATCGCTCTTTTGCCGGGAACCACTCCGAGACGGCCTTCGCCGAACCGGGGAACCCGCCTCCCTCGCCCATACCGAGCATGAACCGTGCGGCGCTCAGGCCGAAGACACTGCTGACGGTGCCCTGCATGAAGGTGGCCAAGGACCACCAGGACAGCATCAGCGCGTAGCCCCACCGCGTCCCGAGGACGTCCATGAGCTTGCCGCCGCCGGCGTACATGATCCCGTAGGCAAGCAGGAACAGCAGCGATAGCCGCGCGTATTCCTGGTCACTGACCGGTATGACTTTCTGTATCTCTCCAATAACGACTGGCAGGGTTTGGCGGTCCATGTAGGAGAGACCGCTCGCCAACGCCAGCAGACCTGCAATCCACCAGCGCAAGTGAGGAATCTTCATGTCGTTTGCCTCCGTCTGTATTTATTGTACGCGTCGTCAGGCATTGGCGATTCAGCAACAGACTTGCCACCTCAGTTGCTTATTCCAGACATTTATTAGCGGATACACGACGGCGGGAGGGGGGCAATCCCGCATCTCGGGAAATGCGCCAACTTGATATGCCCTGTCAGTGCCTTAGCCATTTCCGGCAGCGACTTTCCAAAAAATCCGCTGACCGCGCCATGTGGCGGTTGCCCAGGGCGCGCGCCCGTATCGAGCACGCTTCGCGCGAGCAGACCCGGCCCTGGCCAGAGGCAGGTGCCGAGTCGCGAAACGGCTATCGCGCGGCGTCAGGGCGATCGTGTTGTGGACCCACGAAATGGGTCCTGCCAACCGGACGAAAGGCCCGATCGATCGGCGTGGCCGGCGCGTTCAGGATACCATGCCGGCGCAGCGATGCGCCTGCCTTACTCTTCTTGCCATCGTCGTCCGGAATGATCCCGCGCGCGGCCTTGGAACGCCCCCTCAGGCCGCTTCGCCCGCCAGCCGCAATTCCTCCAGGCCCGCCTCATGCCGAATCAGCCACGCCTTGCGCGGCAGGCCGCCGCCATACCCCGTCAGCGTCCCATCCGCCCCGATCACCCGGTGGCACGGCACCACGATCGACACCGGGTTCGCCCCGTTCGCCAACCCCACCGCGCGGCTTGCCTTCGGCATGCCCAGCGCTGCCGCCAGCCGCCCATAGCTGGTCGTCGTGCCATACGGGATCCGCCGCAGCGCATCCCACACGCGCCGCTGGAACGCCGACCCGCCGGTGCGCACCGCAAGCCCATCCAGCGCCGTCGCGTGCCCAGCGAAATACGCCGCCACCGCATCGCGCACCGCATCGCTCACCGTCCCCGGTTCCAGCACCACATCCGCCCCGTGGTAGCGGCGCAGCAGTTCCAGCATGCGCGGTTCGTGGTCCTCGAACTCCAGCGCCACCAACGCCGCGTCGTCAAAGACCAGCAGCAGCGTCCCGAGCGGGGACGGCAGGCGATCGCGCCACAGTCTCATGGGAACGCTCCTGGGCAAGGACGGGCGCGCCGGGATCGGCCGCCCACAAATGCAA
This sequence comes from Acetobacteraceae bacterium, assembly GCA_031291795.1. Taxonomy (GTDB): domain Bacteria; phylum Pseudomonadota; class Alphaproteobacteria; order Acetobacterales; family Acetobacteraceae; genus Rhodopila. The sequence continues at coordinate 8,254 of JARLIJ010000179.1, forward strand.
CGCCGCATAGGCCCGCCACGGTCGCCACCCCGCCGCGCGGAGCTGCAGCGCCGCTGGCGTCGGCCGCCCGGCCGGGGTCGCCAGAGCGCGCAGCAAGCCAATATCCGCGGTCGGGAAGGCATCCGGCTCCCGCAGCGCCCGCATGGCGATGTAGTGCGCCGTCCACGCGCCGATGCCGCGCACGGCGCAGAGTCGCGCAACCGCCGCCTCCAGGTCGCGGCCCGGCTCGAACAGGCCGGGGTCGGCCAGGGCCGCTTCCGCCACCGCGTGCAGCGCGGCGATACGGGCGCGCGGCATCCCGAGCGTGGCGGCCAGGTCGGCGGCGGCGATGCGGGCGGCGGAGGGAAAGACGTGCGTCAGGCCGGGCGGCGCCGGTTCGGCCGACGCCGGCAGCGGCGTGCCAAGCGCCGCGACCAGCGTGCCGGCGAGCCGTGTGGCAGCGGCGACGCTGATCTGCTGGCCCAGGACGGCGCGCATCGCCAGCTCGAACCCGTCCCACGCGCCCGGCACCCGCAGGCCGGGACGCGCGGCGACCAGGCGGGCGAGATGCGGGTCCTCCGACAAATGCGCCGCGATCACGCCAGGGTCGGCGCCCAGGTCGAAGATCCGGCGGATGCGTGCCACGATCGCCGGCAGCGCCGCGATGTCGGGAAAGCGGATGGTCGCGACCAGGCCATGCCCGGCCGAACCCCCCGCCTGGGCCGCGGGGCGCACCACCAGCGTGCCGGTCGCCTCCCCCAGCGCGATGGTCCGCGCATAGGCATCGCCGGTGACGCGCTCCACCCCCGGGATCGCCCGCGTCGCCAGGAAGCCGATCATCCCCGGCCAGTCGTATGGCGACTTGTAAGGCAGCGTCAGCGTGATCGCCGATCCCGCCGGCGCGTCCGGTCCCGCCGCCCGGCGCAGGCTGCGCGGCGGCCGGCCGTACAGCGTGCGGATCGCGGCATTGAACCGCCGGACGCTGCCGAAGCCGGATGCCAGCGCCACCTCGGTCATCGGCAGCGTGGTGTCGGTGATGAGTTGCTTGGCCAGCAACACCCGCCGCGTCTGCGCCACCGCCTTGGGCGAGGCTCCCAGATGCTGCGCGAACAGCCGCCGCAATTGCCGTTCCCCGATGCCAAGGCGGCGGGCCAGGCTGTCCACGTCGGCAGGATTCAGCGCGCCGGCGGCAATCGGCGCCATCCCGCGGGCGACGGTGCTGGCGGTGCCATGCCACGCCGCCAGCTCCGGCGAGGTCTCCGGCCGGCACCGCAGGCACGACCGATACCCCGCCGCCTGCGCCGCCGCCGCGCTCGGCAGGAACACCACATGCTCCAGCTTCGGCACGCGGGCGGGGCAGATCGGACGGCAGTAGATGCCGGTGGTGCGCACGCAGGTGAAGAACCGCCCGTCGAACCGGGCGTCCCGTGTCAGCATCGCGCGGTAGCAGGCTTCGCGGTCCAGGTGCATGGCGGCATCATGCGATACCGCGGCCGGTTGGTCTCGCCATTTCCGGACGTGGATGGTGGGAGCCGCGCCCGCGCCTCGGTCAGTTCGCGGTCGGCAGCGCCAGCGCCTCGGTCAGGTCGCCCAGCTTCGGGCCGCCATTTGCCGCCAGCGCCTGGTCGCGCAGCGCGATGCCCGCCAGCGTCGGCAGGTTCCAGCGATGCGTGATGAAACGCAGGATCGAGGTCGTGTCGTAGAAGGTATGGTCCACCGTCCCCGGCTTGGCGAACGGCGAGACGATCAGCGTCGGGATCCGCGAGCCGGGACCGAAACGGTCGGCCTTGGGCGGCGCCGCGTGGTCCCACCAGCCGCCGTTCTCGTCATAGGTCACCACGACCAGCATATGCGCCCATTGCGGGCTGGCCTGCAGGTGCTTCAGCAGGTCGGCGATATGCGTGTCGCCGCTGGCCACGTCGGTATAGCCGGCGTGCTCGTTCAGGTTGCCCTGGGGTTTGTAGAACGTGACGGGCGGCAGGTGGCCGGCATCGATCGCGGCCACGAAACCCGCACCGTCCATGCCGCCGTCCAGCAGGTGCGCCGCGCGGTTGGCCTTTCCCTGCGGGGTCGCCGGATCGAACGCCGCGAAGTAGTTGAACGGCTGGTGGTGGGTCTGGAAGTTCGGCACGTTGCTGTTGTCGATGTTGCTGTTCGGCGGGTGGCCGAGCGCGTAGCCCCAGGCGCCGGCATACCAGGCCCAGTCGACGCGGGCGGCGCTCAGCAGGTCGCCGATGGTCGTTGCGGTCTGCGGCGGCAGCGTCGTGGCGTTCAGCGGGTCGACCTTGGTTTCCGCCGCATCGGCATTGTTACTCGGCGGGAATGGCGGCTGCATGGTGTTGATGGCGTAGAAGTCGGGCGTCAGGTTGCCGCTCAATTCGAACACCGGCGGGCCGTCCATCACCGATGGCGTCGACCTGGCCGACACCTTCAGATGCACGCCGTCAGGATCGACCACCGAGACCGTCGGGTTCTTGCCGCCCTCGTTCGGATTGATGCCGTGGTTCGGATAGACCGGCGCACAGGAGCAGACCAGGTACTGGTGGTTCAGGAACGAGCCACCGAACGCACCCTGGTAGAAATTATCCGCCAGCACGAAGCGTTTGGCCCAGGACCACAGCGGCAGATCGGCCTCCCCGGCGGGGAAGTAGCCCATCACCATGCCGCCGGAATCGGCCCACGCGGCAAACTGGTCGTTCTTGCCGCCATCGATCTGCATCTGGTTCTCGTAGAACCGGTGGTACAGGTCGTGGTTGGTGTAGCCCAGCGCGTTGCCGGGGTCCGAACTGACCTGGCCGTACAGCGCACCCACCGGATAGGGGTGGTTGAAGGTGCTGAGATAGGCCGCGGTCTGCGCCTGGGTCAGCGGCACCGGCGCGGTGACGGCGCCTTTGGCGACGCCGGCCGACGTGCCGCCCCAGATCGGCGGCAGGCCCTTCAGTTCGGTCCCGTCGCGGTCGCGCTGGGTGAACTCCGCCGCCGTGGCATTCGCCAGGCCGTTGGCCCCGGGGAATGCGCCGTACAGGTTGTCGAAGCTGCGGTTCTCCGCGTAGATCACCACGACCGTCTGAATGGCGGTGAGGTCCGGACCGGCGGCCAGCGCCTGGGTGGAGAGTCCCGCGGCCAGGACGGCGGCGAGCGTTGCGACCTTCGGCATCTTGCTCCTCGTTCGTTCAGCGGCGCCGGCGGCGAGGCCGGCATTCGGGGCGACGGTCTTCACACACGCCAGGGGGACGGGCGGACGACGCACAAGCTGCGGCTGGGTTTAGCCGACGGCGACAGGCAGAAGCTTTCAGTTGCATGACGTTGCCAGATCGAGACTGCCGTGCGGGGTGCCGGAGCGGCATCGCGGTCCGCTATGATCCCCCGATGGTCCCGCGTCTTGCCTGCCTCCTGCTCCTGTTTGCCACAGTCTGGGCCGGTCTCGCCAGTGCCGACGAGGCCGGCTTGCCGTGGCCCGCCACGCCCTCGCCCGCCGCCGCCTACGCCCGCGCCGCCGCCATCACCGCGCTCGGACGCGACCTGTTCTTCGATCCCGGACTGTCCGCGTCGGGGCGCGTCGCCTGCGCCACCTGCCATGACCCACGTTTCGGCTTCTCGCCGGCCAATGCGCAGCCGGTCCAGCCGGGCGGGCGGGCGCTCGACCAGCCGGGAACGCGCGCGGTGCCGGGCCTGAGCTATGCGCAGTTCTCGCCATTCTTCACCGAACACTACTTCGAGTCGGAGGAAGACGGCGACGAAAGCATCGACAATGGCCCGACCGGCGGCCTGACCTGGGATGGCCGCGCGAGCCGTGCGCGCGACCAGGCCCGCGTGCCGCTGCTGGCACCGCACGAGATGGCGAATGCGAGCCCGGCCGAGGTGGTGGCGCATGTCCGCGCCGCCCCCTACGCCGAGGTCGTGCGCGCGTTGTACGGTCCGGCCGTGTTCGACCGGGACGACCGCGCGTTCGATGCGATCACGGAAGCGCTGGAAACCTTCCAGCAGGACCCTGCAACGTTCGCGCCGTTCAGCAGCAAATACGATGCCTGGCTGAATGGCCGGGCAACGCTGAGTGCCGCCGAGGCGCACGGCCTGACGCTGTTCGAAGACCAGGCCAAGGGCAACTGCGCGCATTGCCACAAGAGCCGTCCGACCGCATCGGGCGCATTGCCGCTGTTCACGGATTTCGGCTTCGTGGCGCTGGGCGTGCCGCGCAATCCGGCGATCCAGGCGAATGCGGACCCGGCGCATTTCGATCTCGGCCTGTGCGGGCCGGACCGCACGGACCTGGCCGGCCATCCGGATTATTGCGGGTTGTTCAAGGCCCCGAGCCTGCGGAATGTTGCGGTGCGGAAGAGCTTTTTCCATAATGGGGCGATGCATTCGTTGCGCGATGCGGTGGCGTTCTATGCATCGCGCGACACCGATCCAGGGCGGTGGTACCCACGCGACGCAGCAGGGCACGTACGCAAGTTCGATGACCTGCCGGCGGCGTACTGGGAGAACGTCAATGTCGAACCGCCGTTCGACCGGCATCCAGGCGATCCGCCAGCCCTGACGGACGCCGAGATCGATGATATTGTGGCGTTCCTCGGGACGCTGACGGATGGGTGGAAGCCCGAGGACAAGGTCGCGCCATAAAGCGCGCAGCCTGGCGCCATACCGAGGGTGATCGTTCCGCCTCGGCCGACTTGGCCCGCCATATCGCGCCGAAGCGGTCTCGCGTTCGCCTATCCGTCGACCACAAATTTCGGCAGCGTCACATCGTCGGTCACCGCCTCAAACACCACCTTCACCGCCGCGCCGAATTTCGGCTCCGCCTCGCCGACCAGGTTGCTGACCAGGACTGGACCTTCCGCGAGCTTCACCAGGCAGCAGCGATAGGGCAGGCTGTCCTTGAATCCGTCCCAGTAGGCGCGATGGAAATCGACCCAGCCCTCCAGCGTGCCGCTGCCGGACACCGTCTGCCAGTCCTGGTCGGAGCTCAGGCAGTGCGGGCAGACCGGGCCGGGCGGGAAATGCACGTCGCCGCACGCGGTGCAGTGCTGCACGACCAGCCGCCCCTCCCGGGCAGCGTCCCAGAACGGTTTGGTCAACGTATCGACCTTGGGCAGCGGCTTGTTGTAGCTCATGACGGTTCCCCTCAGCCGCGCGTGTAGATGATCGAACGTGTGCAGGGCGTCGCCTGCACGTATTGCACCACCTCGCAGTCCGGCACCTGCCGCGCGCCGCACTCACCGCGGAGCTGGCGCACGGCCTCGACATTCAAGCCCCAGCCTTGCATGTAGGAGTTCGACAAATGCCCGCCATCGGTGTTGGTCGGCAGCTTGCCGCCCAGGCTGAGCGTGCCGCCCTCGACGAAGCGGCCGGCCTCGCCCTGCGGGCAGAAGCCCAGGCCTTCCAGGCTGAACAGCACGGTGGGCGAGAAATTGTCGTAGCACATCAGCGCATCGATATCGTCGTGCGTCACGCCGGCCATGCCGCGCGCCTGCTCGCCGGACGCCTTCACCGCGGGATGCCAGAAATCCATGTCGAAGTTGGCGATCGAGGACGGGCTGAACGTTTCCTGTCCGCCAAAACCCGAGATCAGTACAGGCGGTTTCTTGAAATCCCTCGCCCGTTCGGCGGACGTCAGGATCAGGCAGACCGCGCCGTCGTTGATCAGGCAATAGTCCAGCAGCCGCAGCGGGGCGGTGATGAAGCGGGCGGATTCGTGGTCCTCGATGGTGATCGGATTGCGCATCACCGCGTCGGGGTTGAGGCAGGCGTGGTAGCGCACCGCAACGGAGACCTCCGCGAGCTGGCGCGTGGTGGTGCCGAACTTCTCCATGTGGCGGCGAAACATCATGGCATGGGCGGCACCCGGTGACGTGAAGCCCCACGGGTCCCAGGTCCCGGGGCTCTCGTCGCCGCCGTAATTGACGCGGCGGGAGCGGCCAATATTGGCGTACATCAGCGCCACGTAATCGGCGTGGCCGGCGGCGATGGCAGTCGCAGCCTCGACGATGCCCATGGCGGACATGCGCCCATGCGGCGGCAGCGTCAGCGACCAGCGCGGGTTGATGCCGAGGACCTCGCCCATCCGGGCATAGGAGGGGATGCGGCAGACCAGCATGCCGTCGACCTTCGACTTCTCCAGGCCGCTGTCGTCGAGCGCGCTGCGGAAGGCCTGCGCGGCAAGGCCGTACTCGTCGATGTGCGGGAAGTTCCCGTACTTGGTGTTGCCGACGCCGATGACGGCAATCTTGTCGCTGAGGTCCTTCAGGTCTGTCATACGTTTGTTTCCCCCCGGGCGGATGCCGCCACGGCGGTGGATGATAGGGCGGGTGCGCGTGGCAGGCCAGTGCAGCCGCGGTCAGATAACCCCGTCCTCCGCCAGCCGTTGCACGTCCGATTGCGTCATGCCCAGCAGTTCCGTCAGCAACCACTCGTTGTCCTCGCCATAGCCGGGCGCACCGCGATCGATCGGGCCGCCGATATAGGCCGGGGTGCGGCTGAACTTCATCGGCAGCTCATACACCGGCCAGGTGCCGATCTTGGTGCCGGTCACCTCGGTGAGCCAGTGCAGGTGCCGCAGTTGCGGGTCGTGGTCGCAGCGGTCCTGTGCGTTCTGGCACACGCCTGCCGGCACGCCGGCCTTTTGCAGCGCCAGCATGGCATCCTCGGCCCTCACCGTGGCGCTCCAGGCACCCACCGCCGCATCCAGCGCATCCTGGTGCAGCAGCCGGTCCGCCAGCGTGCGGAACCGCGCGTCCTCCAGCCACCCACCCTGGCCGGCGACCTGTGCCAGCGCGTGCCACTCGGCTTGCGTGAAGCACGCCACAGCCAGCCACCGATCGTTGCCCGCGCAACGATACGCCCCGTGCGGCGCCGCCGGCTTGTAGGGCGAGCGGTTGCCGTAGCGCGTCCACTCGCGCCCGTTGGCCGACCAGTCAAGAATGGTTGCGCCCGTCAGGAACAGTCCGGATTCGCATTGCGAGGCGTCGATCCACTGCCCCTCCCCCGTCCGGTCGCGGTGGTACAGCGCGCCCAGCAGCGCCAGCGCGTAGCCGTAGGCCCCCATCCAGTCGAGGTAGGAGTATCCCCATCCCACCGGCATCGCCGGTTCCGGCAGCCCCGACATGTCCCCCTGCCCGCCGAACGCCGCCGCCACCGGCCCGACCGTGCGCATCCGGCCGTACGTGCCATGCGCGCCCATCCCGGCCTGCTGGATGTAGATGATGTCCGGCCTGATCTTGCGCATCACGTCGTAGCCCAGGCCCAGCCGCTCCAGCACCCCCGGCGAGAAGCCCTCCGCGACAATATCGCAGATCCGCACAAGGTCCTTCGCGATCTGCAAGCCTTTCGGATGGCGGATGTTCAGCGAGATCCCGCGCTTGCCGGCATTCTTGTTGTTGAACTGCCCGCCCATGTCGGCGTCCTTCACCCCCGGCAACGGCCCGGTTGCCGCGTCGCGCGCCGCTCGCCCGCCGACCGGGGCCATCGCCGCCAGCCGCGTGTCGGGATTGTCCTTCCACTCGACCTTGTAGCTCTCGGCCCCCATCGCGGCGAGGAACCGCGTTCCGCCCGCCGAAGCCAGGAACCACGCGAAATCCAGGATCTTCACGCCCTGCAGCGGGAACGGCTTGCCATGCTTCGCCGACACGCGATCCCCCGCGTCCCCCTTCACCTGCGCCGGCACGGATGGCACCCGCGGCGCTTCGGACAGCACCGCCTCGGTGTCCTCCCCCAGCAACGGCGCGCGGCGCCCGACCTGCCAACTGGTCTTGTTGGTCAGCCATTTGCTGGTCGGATAGCGGAAGCTGCGGCCATGTTCGGGGTGGTGTACGTCGGCGAACGAATGGCGTTTCAGCCAGTGCTCATCAAGCGCGTTCTCGTGCGGCTTGCGGATCGGGGCCCAGAGCAGGCCGGCCTCCTGCGCCTCCCGCCACGGCATGTCGGCATAGGTCCAGGCACGGGTGAAGCGCTGCACCACGTCGATCATGTGCGCCTTCGTCTCGTCGGAGGCAGTCGAGCCCGGCACCGCGCGCGCCGTCAGATCGGCATCGGGCGGCGGCGGCTGCAGATCGGCCTGCATGCCGTATTTGCTCAGCAGCGGCACCAGCGCCTTCAGGTCGCGCGCGCCCATGCCGTGCGAGATGAACCACCGCCCGTCCTTGGTGTGGCTGATGCTGGGCGAGTGGTTCGGCGTCTCCAGCGCATGTCGGCAGGTCAGCCGCCACAACGGCACGCGCCGCATCACCCAGTGCATGATGTCCAGCTCGGGATTCTTCGCCACCGCCTCATGCACCGCGACCGAAACGTCCTGGCCCGCGCCGGTGCGATGGCGCGCAATCAGGGCGGCGATCACGCCGGTGGCCAGCTGCTCGCCGGCGATGTGGTAGGCGTGCCAGACCTGCGGCGCGATCGGCGGCGTGTCGTATTGCAGGTTCGGATCGGGGTCGTAACCGCAATTCATCATCACCCCACCCAGCGCGAGGTGGATCAGGTCGGACCCCTTGAAGTCCGCCCACGGCCCGTCATCGCCGAACGGCGTCATCCGCGCGGTGACCAGCTTCGGGAACCGCGCATTCAGCGCCGCGCGATCGAGGCCGAGCGCGGTGTTAAGCGCGCCGCAGGACGAATCCAGCAGGATGTCGGCGCCATCAAGCAGTTTCAGCAACCGTTCCTGCGCAGCCGTCTCCTGCAGGTCCAGCGTGACGGACTTCTTGGCGCGGTTGTAGTTCCAGAAGAACAACGAGCGCTCCAGGCCCGGCTTGTCGTTCAGGAACGGGCCGATGCGGCGGGTGGCGTTGCCCTCGGGCGGCTCGATCTTGATCACGTCCGCGCCGAGGCCGGCCAGCAGCAGGCCGGCATATTCCGCACGCTCGTCGGCGATCTCCACCACACGCAGGCCCGCCAGCATGCCGGGGCCGGCGTTGCCGACCATCGTGCCGGGGCCGGTGGCCGTGCCGCTCAGTTCGTTCATGGAATGTGTTCCTCCGCTTCTTATGCCGCCGGGTGTTGCGTCCCCGGGTGGTCAGTCCCTCGTGCGTGCCAGCATCTCCAGCAGCATGGCATTGACGGTCTCGGGCGCTTCGTACGCGACCCAGTGTCCCGAACCCGGAACGATACGAATATCCGCGCTCGGGCAGCGTTCCCGCAGCGCCGCCACGCGTTTGGGCGCCTGCGGATTGGCCGGCGCGTCCAGCTCCCCCCAGATGCCATTCAGCGGCGCCTGCAGCCTGTCGATCGCGCGCAGGATCGCACCGCTGCGCGACAGCGACGGTGTGCGCAGGCGGGACCGCACGGTGTTCCAATCCTGGATCAGCAGCGCCAGCTCGTCGATCTTGTTCCGGTCGGCGATCATCAGGCGGTTGAGGTTCTCGCGATGGGTCTCGCGACGTTCCTCGCCCTCCAGGTGGCGGACCTTCAGCAGTTCCACCGCCGATCCGAGCGGCCCGACGCCGGAGGAGCCGACGATGGTGACGGAGCGCAGGCGCTTGCCGCGCAGCGCACCGACGCAGGCCGCCATGGTGCCGCCGAACGAGAAGCCGACGACGTCGTAGCGCGTCTCGATGCCGATGATGGCGTCGATGCCGTCGGCCACGATAGCGGCAACTGCATCGGCGTTATCACCATCGGGCGGGAAGTCGGATTCGCCCAGGCCGGGCAGGTCCGGCACCAGCACGCGGTATTGTTCGGCCAGGACGGGGATAGTGCGCACCCAGTGGCGCCAGGAACCGGCACCACCGTGGAACAGCACCACGACCGGGGCCGTCCCGCCGGAGGTATCCCACAGCCGCCAGACCATACGGCCGGTGCCGCACGGGGTTTCGTAGCGGGTAGCGGCGGCGTCGAGCCGGTCGAGCAGGGCCTGCGGGTCTTGCGTGACGTGGTCGTTCATGGGCGCTCCCGAAGCGGACGAAAGGGTTGGGTCAGTCTAGGGACACAGGCTGGGGACTGCCAAATCGCGGCCGCCGGGCGAGGGCATGGCAGCGGCATCGCCCCGGCCATGCCATCAGCTCGCCCGCGTGGCGGTCCGACGCGCAAAAGTTGCGGACGTCGGCTGCGATGCCGGCAAAAGTTTCAGATGGAAGGACTGCATCCGCGACAAGACCCTGGCGGGCCTGTCGGGACTTACGAAGTCCTGTCCTTGGAGCCAGAGCAGCCGGACCAGTATCGTGCCGCAACAGGCGTTCTCCCTCTCCCCTTGAGGGAGGGTTGGGGTGAGGGGGCCAACAACCACCGTCAGTGCATGTTGGCCCCCTCACCCCGACCCTCTCCCTCAAGGGGAGAGGGAGAATGGGGCTGCGTTGTCCCGGTGCACGGGGGCGGACCAGGCCCCCTCTGCCTGTCGCTCCGCCGTGCCACGCGGTTCGGTTTCGCAGGTCGCCATGCGATCGGCGATGCCTTCGTTGCAGGTGGCGGCGATCGCCGCGGCATCGCCGGCATGCGCGCTCCGCGCCGTCAGGCTCATGCCGGACGCTGGGCTTTTTCATACCAGGGGCGCGAGCGGCGGACGATGTGAACGACCGAGAGCATGACCGGCACCTCGACCAGCACGCCGACGACGGTCGCGAGCGCGGCACCCGACTGGAAGCCGAACAGGGCGATGGCGGTCGCCACGGCCAGCTCGAAGAAATTGCTGGCGCCGATCAGGGCAGAGGGGCCAGCTACGCACCACTCGACGCCCAGCTTGCGGTTGAGCCAGTAGGCCAGGCCGGCGTTGAAATAGACCTGGATCAGGATCGGCACTGCCAGCAGCGCGATGACGACCGGCTGGCGCATGATCTGCTCGCCTTGCAGCCCGAACAGCAGCACAAGCGTGAGCAGCAGTGCCGACAGCGACAGCGGCCCAAGATGCCGCAGCGTGCGGGCGAGCGCTGCCGGTCCGCCTTGCGCCAACAGCATGCGCCGCCAGAGCTGCGCCACGATCACCGGCACGACGATGTACAGCACCACCGACAGGATCAGCGTGTTCCACGGCACCGTGATGGAGGACAAGCCAAGCAGCAGCGCCACGATCGGGGCGAAGGCAAAGACCATGATCGTGTCGTTGAGCGCGACCTGCGACAGGGTGAAATGCGGTTCGCCGTCCACCAGGTTCGACCAGACGAACACCATGGCCGTGCAGGGCGCCGCCGCCAGCAGGATCAGCCCGGCAATATAGCCGTCGATCTGGCCGGCGGGCAGGTACGGGCGGAACAGGTGCGCAATGAACAGCCAGCCAAGCAGCGCCATGGAGAACGGCTTGACCAGCCAGTTGATGCCGACGGTCGCGGCGATGCCGCGCCAATGTTCCTTGACCTGCCCGAGCGCGGCGAGGTCGATCTTCAGCAGCATGGGAATGATCATCAGCCAGACCAGCACGGCAACCGGCAGGTTGACCTCCGCGATCGTCGCCGAACCGAGGGCATGGAACACGCGCGGCACCGCCTGGCCAAGCGCGATCCCGACGATGATGCAAAGCGCGACCCACAGCGTGAGGAAGCGCTCGAACAGTCCCATGGCGGGGGGTTTGGCCGGGGCGGGAAGTTTGGCCGATGCGACCGGTGCAGCGTCACTCATTGTGCGGGCCTCGCGTTGCGGTTGGCGTGCGTGTCGATGACCGGCTCGCCGTCTTCTTTGGCGAACGCGCCGCGCGGCGGATGCGGCAGCAGGTCCGGCACCACGTCGGACGGACTCTCGGGCACGCAGAGCGGCAGGCAGCCGGGGGTGGGACGGCCGCAGCAGTTCTCGGTGAGGTAGAAGAGCAGCGCATTCATGGTGGGATAGACGGCCGCGTAGACCAGCGACCGGCCGTGACGCGTGAACGTCACAAGCCCCGCGGTCTTCAGTTCCTTCAGGTGGAAGGCCAGAGTCGCCGCCGGGACCCCCAGGTGCTCGCCGATCTGTCCGGCAGCCATGCCGTCGGCACCGGCTTGCACGAGCAGGCGGTAGATATCGAGGCGCGACTCCTGGGCGAGTGCAGCCAGGGCCGCCAGGGCCGCATCTTTTTCCATAGTTATGGAACTATGGAATTGATAGATCCATGTCAAGCCAGCGCCGCTCATCGCGGTGGCATTGCCGGGGCCCCGCCGATGATGGCTCAGGCAGAAGCGGCCGGTTGGAACACCGCCATCAAAGCCTCCCTCCGCGCATGGGCCCCGCCGCGATCAGCGCATGCGATCCCAGTCTTGGCCGCGCCTTGCCTGACATGCTTGTCTGGGCCCCAAGGCAGGGACGCCATCGCAACAATGCGAGTCGCCCTCCGGCAAAACGGAGGCACGATTCGTGACAGTGGCGTTCATTGGCGACATCCACCAGCAATGGGACACGGTGGAGCGCGGCCTCGCCGCCCTCCCCAGCTCCCCCTGCGCGGCCATCCTGCTCGGTGACATCCAGTGCGAGCACCCGCTCGACACGCTCGCCACCCCGCTGCTGGATCGCGGCATCGCGGTGCATTGGATCTTCGGCAACCACGACAACGACGGCGGCCCGGAGATGTGGGCCAACATGACCGACCCGGCCCGCAACCCGCGCACCGCCCCCGGCGCGCTGCACGGCCGCGTCGCCCGGATCGGCGGGCTGCGGATCGCCGGCCTGGGCGGCACGTTCCGCCCGCGCATCTGGGAGCCGCCCAACCCGCCCCGGCTGCGGTACCGCGCAGACCTGCCGAAGGACGTGGAGCGAATGGGACGCGGCTGGCGGCGCGACCACATCGCGGCACTGGTGCATTCCCTCGGCGCCACCGCGATCTGGCCGGAGGACTACGACGCGCTCACCGCTCAGCAGGCCGACATCCTGGTGACGCACGAGGCGCCGGCCAGCCATCCTGCAGGGAACGCCGCGCTCGACGCGCTCGCCCGTGCCATGGGGGCGCGGCTCATCGTGCACGGCCACCACCACGTGACCTACCGGTCGGTGGCGGCGGACGGGCTATGCGCGATGGGGGTTGCCGCGGCGTGGGCCACCACTGACGCCGGGGCGGTGCTGTGGCAAGGCGAAGCGCCCCGCCACCTCACCGCGCCGCCGGCGGGGTGGACCGTGGTGGCGTGACGCGGCCGGTGCGTCAGTAGTTCGGCGGGGGCGGCGGCGGCGGGTAGCTGGACGGCTGGTAGCTGGACGGCGGGTAGCTGGACGGCGCGTAAGTGGGTGCCGGCCGCTGTGGCGTGGTCGCCGCACCGCCGACCGCCCCGACCGCGCCGCCGATCAGGCCGCCGGCCAGCGCCCCGCGCCCGCCACCCG
>JARLIJ010000180.1 GCA_031291795.1 Acetobacteraceae bacterium
ATACCAACCGCCGCTGAGACCGACTCATAGGTTGCGGCGACAGTAACGCCTCCCTCTCCCCTTGAGGGAGAGGGGCGGGGTGAGGGGGCGAGCCGCACCGCCGGTGGTGGTACGACCCCTCACCCCAGCCTTGGTCCGCTCTGCGGCCCAAGCCCTCAAGGGGAGAGGGAGAAGTGTCATTCTCTACGGCGGTTGGTATCACACGGATCATCGCGCGCGGGAGGCGGCTGTTAGCCGGCCGCTCGCCCTCCGCCTGACGGAGGCCGCCGAGGCTGACCTGGCGGAAATCTGGGCGACGCTTGCAACCGAGGCATCCGAGGCGGTCGCGACGCGTTTTGTCGGCGCGATCGAGGCCGATTCTGACAGGGCGTGCCGTGTTCATTTCCGGCACGATGCACAAAGGGCCCAGTCGGGTTCTAGGCGGCGTGCTGCTTTATCCACGCCGCATATTTGCTCATCCATCCGCGCAGGAACGCCTCGCTTGCCTGGCCGACATTGCCGGCGTCGTCAAACAAGCCATCCTTCATCTGGATGAAAGCTTCAGGCGCTCCGAGGGTCGGCATGTCCAGGTAAGCCAGGACATTGCGTAGGTGCTGCTGTGCCACTGCTGTGCCGATAGCGCCCACGGACACGCCTAGAATGCCGGCGGGTTTGCCCGCCCAGGCGCTTTGGCCATAAGGCCGCGAGGCGTGATCGATTGCATTCTTCAGCACGCCTGGGATCGACCGATTATACTCGGCCGTGACAAAAAGAACCCCGGCGGAACTGCGGATATCAGCCTTCAATCGCTTGACGGCATCGGCCTGGTTTGCGTCGTCATCCTGGTTGTAGAGCGGGAGATCGCCGATCTGCACCAGCCCGAACGAGAATTCCGGCGGGGCCAGTTTCACGACAGCACCGGCAAGCTTGCGGTTGAACGATTCATGCCGAAGACTGCCGACAATAACGGCTATTCTGTATTGGCTCATGCGCGCTCTCCTGCCTATGGCTTGATTCGGATTGCGTTGCCAAAGCTAGCACGTCCGGCGGTCTGGGGGTTAGAGTACTTTCACGCAGACTGGAATCGGCCGCGGTGCGCGCCCCCCGCGTCATTGCCACGTCAAGCCCGGCCCTGTCGCGGGGGGGGGGGTGGGGCCTGTCGGTCTTCCAGTCAGCCTGAAATTGCCCTGGCAGATACGCGTAGACGGCGTTCCGTTTTCGGCATGGATTTCAGCACGGTTCGATACCGGGCAGCCCTCGTGCGTATCAAGACTTTCGGAAATTCCGGTCGCCCTGTCCTTTGAGCAGGGTGCGGCTTCCGCAAGACATGACCGAAGGTCGGTCAGACCACAACACGCGAGACAGGCGTGCCGAACGGTCGATCCGTTCGGCACGCCTGCGCTCAGCGTCCCAGCAGCCGCACGAAATCCGCCACGCTGGTGGTCTGTTCCATCGCCATCACCTGCTCGACGATCCGCCCCGCCTGCGCGGCCGAAATCCGCCGCGACACCAGCTTGGTGAACTTCTCGACCACGTCCGCGGCGCTGGCAAAGCTGTGCTCGCTGCCGCGCGGCGCCTCGACCGTTTCGTCCAGCACCGTCCCGTCGCGCAGCCGCACCGTGGCATGCACCATGTGGCGGTAATGCGAGCCACGGGCGGTGATCGCCGGGTCCTCCAGGACCGTGACCCGATCAGCCAGTTCCATGCGCGCCGGATCGGCCAGCTTCGCCTCGGTGAACTGGTCGACGAAGGCATCGCCGTCCAGCAGCAGCGTCGCCACGCAATACGGCAGGTTGAGCTGCGCCGAGGTCAGCCCCTGCGGCCGGTAGCGCCACCCGACATGATCGACGGTCACGCGCGACCCCTGCACCTCCACCGCCGCCACATCGGCAGCCCCGAACGGATGGCGTGCCTGCATGCGGCGGATCGCATCCAGCGTGGTGTGGTTGCTGCCGACGCACGAATAGAACTTCAGCGCGATCCGCAGCGTCTCGAACCGCTCGCCCAGACCGGCAGTCAGTTCGTCCCGGTTGAAACGATCGGTCGAGCGCGAGAACGTCGTGCAGAACCCGCCATATTCGTTCTCGAACACATCGACGATGCCGGTGAAGCCGCCTTGCGCCAGCAGCGCGCCGTACAGCCCGCTCTGCGCCGCGCGTCCGGCATGCATCCGCTTCACCATCGCGCCGAACTGTGCGGCCATCAGCCCGCTCGCCTGCGTGCCGGCGATGCCCAGCGCGTGCACGGTCTGCTCCGGCGACAAATGCAGCGCCGAGGCCGCCCCCGCAGCGGCCGAGAACACGCCGACGGTTGCGCCGGAATGCCAGCCCTGGCCGATATGGTCCGGTCCCATGCACATGCCGACGCGGGGCCCGATCTCATAGCCCGCAACGGCGGCCGCCAGGAAGTCCCGCCCCGACATCTCCGGGTGCAGTTCGGCCGCCGCCAGCACGCCCGGCAGCGTCACCGCGCCGACATGCAGCACGCCCACGCGGTGCACGTCGTCGAGCTCGAAGCTCTGCACCAGCGTGCCGTTGACCAGCGCGGCATGCGGGGCCGACAGCCGTTCCCCGGTGCCCCACACTGTGCAGCCTGGCGTGTTGTCCACCTTGGCCAGCGTCGCGCGCAGGATGCGGCTCCATTCCAGGTCGGCACCGAAGATGGCGCAACCGAGCGAGTCGAGGATCAGGAGCTTGATGCGGGCGATGACGTCGGCGGGGATCGCCTCGTAGTGCAGGCCGGCGACGAACGCCGCGATGCCGCGCGTGTAGCGGTTATCCGCCGCAGGGCCGTGATCCATGGTGTCGGGTCTCCTCAGATGGCGTCAGGCAATTTCGGCGGCTTCGGCCTGCCGCCGCGCAACGAGCAAGGTTGCGATCAGTGAGAGCAGGGCGGCGAACGACATCCACGCGCCGGGCAGCGCGCGGTTGCCGGTGACGTGGATCAGCGCCGTGCAGATCGCCGGCGTGAAGCCGCCGAACGTCGCGGTGGCGAGGTTGTAGGCGAAGGAAAATGCCGTGGTCCGCACGCTCGCCGGCATGATCTCGGTCAGGTAGACGATGATGGCCCCGTTATACACCGCGTAAATGAACGACAGCCACAGCTCCGCCATCAGCAGATGCGTGAACGAGGGTGCCGCGATCAGCCACGACATCACCGGATAGGCGGTCAGCAGCGTCAGCACGGTCGAGCCGATCAGCAGCGGCCGCCGGCCGATCCGGTCCGACACGGCGCCGGCGATCGGGATCCAGATCAGGTTGGAGATCGCCACGCACAGCGTCACCACCAGCACGTCGAGCTGCTGGAGTTTCAGCACCTCCCGCCCGAAGGTCGGGGTGTAGGCGGTGATCAGGTAGAACGACACGCTGGTCATCGTCACCAGCAGCATGCCCAGGATGATGATGCGCCAGTTGCGCACCATGGTGGCGAAGATTTCGGCCGGTGTCGGGTGGTGCTTGCGGGCGAGGAACGCTTCGGTCTCCACCAGCGAGCGGCGCAGCAGGAAGACGAACGGCAGGATCATGCAGCCGATCAGGAAGGGGATGCGCCAGCCCCAATGCGTCATCGTCTCGGGCGGCAAAGCGAGGCTGAGGCCGACGCCCAGCACCGCCACCAGGATGACGGCGACCTGCTGGCTGGCCGACTGCCAGCTGACATAGAAGCCCTTGTTGCCGGGCGTGGCGATCTCCGAGAGGTAGACCGAGACGCCGCCCAGTTCCGCACCCGCCGAGAAGCCCTGCAGCAGGCGTCCGACGACGATGATCAGCGGCGCGAACAGCCCGATCGTCTCGTAGCCGGGCACCAGCGCGATGGTCAGCGTGCCGATCGACATCACCGCGAGGGTCAGGATCAATCCCTTCCGGCGGCCTTTCCGGTCGGTGTAGGCGCCCAGGAAGATGGCCCCGAGCGGACGCATGAGGAAGCCGGCGCCGAAGGTCATGAGGGCGGCCATGAGGGAGGCGAACTCGGAGCCGTTCGGGAAGAAGGTGCGCCCGATCGCCGCCGCGTAGTACGCAAAGACGAAGAAGTCGTACATCTCCAGGAAATTGCCGCCGGCGACGCGCAGGACAGCGATGATCATCGACCGTCGCGATCGTTGGCTTGCAAGCTCCATGCGATGTCCTGCTTTTCTGTCGGTCCGAGGGGCGGGTCTTGGGCGTGGAAGGATCAGCGTCGCCGGTCCCGAAGCGGCTGCCGCATCACGCCCCAGGCAGTGGCGCGGCACGACCGTTCGTATCGGGACTGATCGCGGTTACGCCGTACATGGCCGGCTGTCCAGGCCGGCGCGCCTGGGCTGTTTCGTGCCGCGATCGACCTGTCAGGGCGCCGCGTCGAGGAATGCCGGCACGCGGGTGAGGGCGTCCGCCCGTGCCGCCTCGTTGGTGCCGGCATGCGCCTGGCCGGTGCCGGAGGGCGGGGTGGCCAACCCGTTCAGCACTTTCACCGGCCGGTTCGGGGCGTCGAAGTCGTGGTAGGCGCCGGGGTAGGTCACCAGTGCGATGCCGCCGGGAAAGCGCGCGGCGAGGTCCCGGCAGGGCGGCGCCGGGGTCCAGTCGTCATCGTCGCCCACCAGCACGAGCAGCGGGCCGGCCGGCTGCCAGCCCATGTCCTTCGCGCGGGCCGCGCAGCCGGGGTAGAAGGCGACGAAGCGGCTGAACAAGCCCTCGGGCAGGCTGGCCGTCTGGCGGGCGGTCGCCAGCACGGTCGTGCCGCCGTTCGACCAGCCGATCAGGGCGATGCCGTGGTTCGCGAGGGCGGGCATCGCGGCGAGCCACGTGCCGGCCGCGATCGCGTCGCGGCGCCGCGCGCCGGCTGGCGTGACGGTGCGATCGGCATGGCGGCACTGCGAGCCCATCCCACGGGAGCCGAAACTGTCCGGCAGCAGGACGGTGTGGCCGGCTTTGGCGAGCGCCACGGCCCAGCTGCCGTCCCGGCTGGCGAACGGCCCGCCGCAGCCGTGCAATGCCACGATGGCCGAACCGTGCGGGGCGCCATCGGGCCGGACGAGGGCGGCGTCGAGCGTCGTGCCATCCGGGGTCGGGATGCGGACATGCTCGACCGGCACGCCGGCCGCGGTCAGGAAGGCGAGCAAGGCGAGGAAGGCCGGCATGCGGGCTCCTGATGGGGCGGGACCAATCGGGCGCGGACCATAGGCGCACGCGATCGGTCCGGCCATTCGCTTTGCTGACGGGTCAGGGGCGGCGGGCGGCCTGCGGGATCCTTGCGAGGTCGGCGCTGTGCGCCTTGCCGGGGGCGGCGCCGCAGACCGCGCCCCGGCGCTGCCTCACGGCGCCTCGCCCAGCGCGAGATGCCCGGCGTGCCCGTCGGCGCGGGCCAGCACCAGCCGCCGTTCGTGCAGTGCGGCGACCGAGGGGCGGTGGGCGATCGAGACCACGGTGGTGTTCGGCAGCAGGCGCTTCAGCGTCTCGTACAGGTCCGTCTCCGACTCGGGGTCGAGGTTGGAGGTCGCCTCGTCCATGAACACCCAGTCCGGCTTGGCCAGCAGCACGCGGGCGAGCGCGATGCGTTGCTGCTCGCCGCCCGACAGGCTCTGCGCCCAGTTCTGGTCCTGGGCCAGGTGATCCGGCAGCTGCGGCAGGCCGGCATCGATCAGCGCCTGGGCGATCTCCTCGCGCGTCCAGGCGTCGTGCGGATGCGGATAGGTCACCACGTGGCGCAGCGAGCCCAGCGGGATATACGGCCGTTGCGGCAGGAACAGCGCGTTCGCCGGCACCTGCATGCGCCCTTGCCCGAACGGCCAGATGCCGGCGATCGCCCGCAGCAGGGTCGACTTGCCGACGCCCGACCGGCCGGCCACCACCACGGACTGGCCGGGCGTCAGCACGAGGTCGGCCCCCTCCAGCAGCTTGGTGCCGTTCGGCAGGGCCAGCGTCACGTCGTGCAGCCGCAGCGTCCCGTCCGGCGCATCGGCCTTGACGAAGCCGCTCGTGGCGGCGGCTTCCCGCGCCTCCTCGATCGCGCCGTGGAACGACGTGAGACGCTCGACGATCGCGCGCCAGTTGGCCAGCGAGGCATACGACGAGACGAACCACGACAGCGAGCCCTGCACCTGCCCGAACGCGCCCACGGTCTGCATCAGGCCGCCCAGCTGGATCGTACCGGCGAAATAGCGCGGGGCGGCGACCACCACGGGGAAGATGCCGGCGACCTGGTCATAGCCGACCACCAGCGTGTTCAGCAGCTTCATCCGGGTCATGATGGCGTACCAGTTGCCGATCACGGCGCCGAACCGGTGCAGCAGGGTGGTCTTCTCCTCGTCTTCGCCGCGATAGAGCGCGATGCCTTCCATGTTCTCCCGCACGCGCACCAGGGCGTAGCGGAAATCCGCTTCCACCCGCTGCTGGCGGAAATTCAGCGCGGCGAGTGGGCGGCCGACCAGGTGGGTGAGCACCGTGCCCACCACGGCGTAGGCGATCGCCACCCAGACCATGTAGCCGGGGATCGACAGGCCGAACACCTCGATCGCGCCCGACAGCCCCCACAGGATGCCGACGAAGCTGCCCAGCGAGACGATGTTGGAGAGCAACCCCAGCCCCAGCGTCAGGGTGTTGTCGGTGAAGTCGCGCAGGTCCTCGGCGACGCGCTGGTCGGGGTTGTCGGTGCCGACGGCGGCGCGGTCGGTGGTCAGGCTGATCCGGTAATACGCCCGGTCGGCGAGCCATTCATCCAGGAAGCGGGTCGTCATCCAGCGCCGCCAGCGGATCTGCAGCCATTGGTTCAGGTAGACCGCATAGACCGCGATGCCGATATAGACCGCCGCCAGCTCGCAGAACCCCGGCATCGTGCCGCTGTCGGTCCGGCGGTAGTAGAACAGCAGGTCCAGGAACGCCTGCCAGTTCTTCTCCTGCAATGTGTTGTAGAACTCCCGCCGCCAGTAGCTCAGCACCACCGACAGCCCGACCATGCTGAGGTTGAGCACGATGATCGCCAGCAGCAGGCCGCGGGCCGACCACCGCTCCTCCGACCGCATGAAATAGGGGCGAGTCAGGGCCCAGGCATCTTTCAGGAATGGTCGAAGTCCACGCATATCCGATTCATCTTTCCTGGGTTGCGGTCAGCGAACGGTCGAGGGCGGCGAGCCACGCCACCACCCGCGCCCGGTTCACGCCAAGGTCGGAGCGGCCGAAGACGCTGCGGGAATAGACGAACAGCCGGCTCGCCGCGGGTCCGGCAGGCATTGCCTCGATGGTCACCAGATCGGGAAAGTTGAACATCGCGCTGCGCACGACGTAGTGGCTTTGCCGCCGATCGGGGTACTCCGCGGCGATGAAGCTGCGCGGCTGGCCGGCCGCGACCGCGCGGATCGCGTCATACAGCTGCTGTGCCGGCACCTGGTAGACCGGGGTCACGAGGTCGGGGGGCGGCTGGAAGCCCGCGGGCGCGGCGAGCGCGGTATTGGGGGTGGCCGGGCGCTCGATGCGGGCCAGGTCGAGCGGCTGCGGCACCGGCAGGCCCTGTGCGCCCACGGCACCGCAGGCCGGCAGGAACAGGCCCAGCAGCCATGCGAGTGGGGTCATGCGGCCGTGGGATTGCGCGTTGCCATACCCCCCACATCGCCCGGATCGCCGAATCCGGCAAGTTACCGGCGCGTCACGCCGCAGAATCAGCCGTGGGAGGCCGCCTGCGTTAGCAGTCCGTTCATCCGATCGTGGTGTGTTTCCCCCCTGCATCCCGCGACGGACGAGGGACCTCGTGGAAGACCGCCCCGACACGTGCCGCCTGGAGCACAAGGTGTTCGCGATGTTCGATTCGCCCTTGTTCCGGTGCGCCGAAACCGACCAGATGCCGGTGATGACGGTCCGGCTGGGCGAGCGTGAGGTTGCGATGCCGCTCCGCTCGCTCGCCCGCGAATTCAACATCCCCGAGGACAGCTCCGACGGCCGCATGCTCGCCCTGATCGCCGAGGCGCTGGCGTTCGTCGCGGGGCTGCGCATCGGCGATAAACTCCCCTCGGAGGTGCTGACCGGCGCGGCAAGCTGGGAACCTGGGGAGGAACACGTCCGGATCGCCAACGCCCGGCTGCAGATCGAGCTGGTCGACTGGCTGCACACCGCGGCCGGCACGGCGCCGCTGGACGTCACGCCGGAAAACCTGGTCAGCGGCAACATCGACGCGACCGTCCGCACCGCCCTGAACGATGCCCTGGCCCGCGCCGCCGAAGCGCTCGGCCTGCCGAACGGGGAGGCGGTGCTGGGCAAGATCGAAGACCTTGCCCAGGAACTGGCCTATATCGAGGCGCTGCGCGACCGGCTGCTGGGCCGGGTGCAGGCGATGGCCGTCAAGCTCGAGCGGCTGGCGCAACTGCGGCAGAAGGACGGCGCGCAGACCGAAACGCTGACCCGCGTCCGCCAGCTCTCGGTGGATGCGCTGAAACAGCTTCGCCAACGCTTCGAGGAGCAGGACGCCCATATCGGGGAGGTGATGTCCGCGCTGCGCCATATCGAGAGCCACCGCAGCTTCATCCGCGGCAACCGGGACTGGCTCTATCGCAGCCAGCGCGGGTGGGAGCCGATCCTGCAGGAATGGGACGTCACGGAACCGAAGGCGGACGATTCGACGCGGATCCTGCTGACGAAGACCTACCATTTCCTGGCGCCGCGCTTCATGCCGATCACCGAGTGGGTGTCGGCTCTGCGTCCCGCCCCCAAGGCCAAGGTGCGCGGGATGGTGTGGTGATGATGCCCGCGGGGATGGCGCCGGCCGGCACGGCCACCCCCTGTTCTCCCTCTCCCCCTGCGGGAGAGGGCCGGGGAGAGGGGGCCAACCATGGCAGACCGTGGTGGTTAGCCCCCTCTCCCTAACCCTCCCACAGGGGGGGCCCACAGGGGGAGAGGGAGAATATGATCGATTGCGGCACGATCCCGGTCAGGTTGAACCTGCTCCGTGCTGTCATGCGGGCTGACCGGTTCTCAGCCTCACGCCTGGTCCGGTGACCCGCGGCGTTGTGCGACGGTGGCTTCGGACTCCAATCGTTGCCGCAGCGCGTCCGCCACGCGCGCGACAACGTCCGCCCAATCGCCGGCTGTCGGCTGGCGGAACAGCCGGACGGTCGGGTACCACGGGCAGTCCTCCCGCTCCGTCAGCCAGCGCCAATCGGCGTTGAACGGCAGCATCACCCAGGAGGCCGCGCCCAGGCCGCCGGCGAGATGCGCCACCGCCGTGTCGATCGTGATCACCAGGTCCATCAGCGACACCAGCGCCGCGGTATCGCCGAAATCCTCCAGCGCCGCGCTGTGCTCCGCCACCCCGTGTCGCGCCAGCCAGTCCCGGTCGGACGGCGTGATGTCCTTCTGCAGCGCATGGAACGCGCACCCGCCTACCGCCAGCAGCGGTGCCAGCATGGCCGGCGCCATCGAGCGGTACGGAATGTGCTGCAATCCCCGCCACGCCAGCCCGATCCGCGGCTGCACCCGCGCACCCAACCGCGCCTGCCACGCCGCCATGCGATCCGGCGGCACGTGCAGGTACGGCACCTCGGCCGGAATCGTCGCCGCCGTTGTGCCGAACGCGAGCGGCAGGCTCAGCAGCGGCGTGATGCAGTCGGCCGCCGGCGCTGCATGCTCCTGCGTGATCACCCGCACGCCCGGCAGCGCCGCCAGCACCGGCGCCACGTCGCGATAGACCTGCAGCGTGACGCGCGCCCCGCGCGCCGCCAGCATCGGCGCGTAGCGGGCGAATTGCAGCAGGTCGCCGCGGCCCTGCTCCGGCAGCACCAGCACGTCCCGCCCATCTACCGCCGCCAGGTCGAGCACCGCACTGCCGGGCGGCGGCGGATCGTGGTTCGCCACCCGCCAGCGCGCCTCATAGGCCGCCCACCCCTCGGCGTAGCGACCGAGGCAGAGCAGCGCCAGGCTCTCGTTCCACGCGGTCGGCGCCGAATCCGGGTGCTGCGCCAGGATCGAGCGGCACAGCGCTGCCGCCGCCGCGTAGTCCCCGCACGCCCCGAGGGCCGTGGCCAGGCCGCTCGCCACCATCTCCTGGCGCTCCGGATCCGTCGCCACCGCGTCGAGCACGAGCCGGAATGCCGCGGCCGCCTCGGCAGGGCGGTCCTGCGCCGCCAGGCAGCGTGCCAGGTTGTAGCGGGCGGGCGAGAAATCCGGCCGCAATGCGAGCGCCTGCTGGTAGAGCGCCGCGGCCTCGACATGCCGCCCCGCCCCGGACACCGCGCCCGCCAAGTCGGTCAGCAGCGACGCTTCCGGCTGTGGCGCCAGCGCGAGCGCCCGGCGATACGCGACCTCCGCCTGGTGGTGCAGCCGCACGCCGGCATAGGCATTCCCGAGATTGGAGTACAGCCGCCCCACGTCCTGCCGCACCCGCTCGGCGCGGCGCAGGAAGCCCACCGCATCGGCGTAGGCGCGCCGGTTGCAGCACAGCACGCCCAGCATGTGCAGCGCCTCGAAATGCCGCGGCTGGCGCGCGACCAGGTCCAGGCAGCACGCCGCCGCCGCATCGCGGTTGCCGGCCGCATACAGCGCCGCCGCCTCGGCGATCGGCGCATCCGGCACCACGGCCGGCTGGCCGAGGCGGAAGCTGTGGCTCAGCCGGAACGAGGACGCGCCCGCCAAGCCCGCTTTCAGCTCCGCTTCTTGCTGGAAGCCGCCTTGGCGCGCGTGGGCTGCGCGCGCTTGCCTGCCGCGGCACGCTTGGGTTTGGGGGCCGGCTTGGGCGGCGTCTTGCCCGCCCGCAGGTCGGCGATCGTCGCGCGCGTGGTGATCTGGTCGGGGTTCACCCGCAGCTCGATCAGGGCGGGCTTGCCGCTGTCCACCGCACGCTGGAACGCCGGGGCGAACTCGCCGGTCTCGTTGACCACCTCGCCATGGCCGCCGAACGCCTCGATGTAGCGGGCGAAGTCCGGGTTGGTCAGGGCGGTGCCGGACACGCGCCAGGGATAGGCTTTCTCCTGGTGCATGCGGATCGTGCCGTACATCTGGTTGTTGAATACCAGGATGATCGGCGCGACGCCGTGGTGGAACGCGGTGGCGATCTCCTGCCCCGTCATCATGAATCCGCCATCGCCCACCATGCTGACCACCATCCGCTCCGGGAAGGCGATCTTGGCGCCGACCGCGGCCGGCACGGAGTAGCCCATCGCGCCGTTGGTCGGGCCGATGTAGCGCTGGCCGTCCGAGAAGTTCAGGAACCGCGAGGACCAGCCGGAGAAGTTGCCGGCATCCACGGTGACGATCGCGTCCGGTGCCAGCATCGTCTCCAGCTCGCGCATGCAGGTGCCGAGGTTCAACGCCCCGTCATAGTTCGGCACCGCCCGCTGCGCTTCCCGCAGCGAGCGCAGCTCACGGGTCCATTTCGACCAGCCGGAACGCACCGGTTCGACCGCAGCCATCGCCTGCGCGAAGGTGTTGAGGTCGGAGACGATCCCCAGCGCCGGGCGGAACACCCGGCCGATCTCGGCGCCATCGGGCAGGACCTGCACGATCGGCACGCTGCCGGCCATGTCGAGCAGGCTGTAGCCCTGGGTCACCGCATCGCCGAGGCGCGAGCCGATCGCCAGGATCAGGTCGGCCTCCTTCACCTTGCCGATCAGCCCCGGATCGGAGCCGACGCCGAGGTCGCCCGCGAAATTCTCCGCCGTGCCGTCGTAATGCGCCTGGCGCCGGAAGCCGACGGTGACCGGGATGTCGTTGCCGACCAGGAACTCCCGGATCGCCGCGCGGCCGGCCGGGGTCCAGCAGGAGCCACCGAGCACGGCGAGCGGCTTGTGGGATTTCGCGAGCATGGCGCGGAGCTGGCGCAGGGCGGCTGGGTCGGGATGCGCCGCGCCGACCGGCACGCGCGGCAGGTCCGGCACCGAGGCGGTGACCTTCTGCATTTCCTCCGACAGCGCGATCACCACCGGACCCGGCCGACCGGAGGTCGCGACGTCGACAGCGTGGGCGACGATTTCGGGGATGCGGTGGGCGTGGTCGATCTGGGTGACCCATTTCGCCAGGGGGGCGAACATCTGGCGGTAGTCGACTTCCTGGAACGCGTCGCGGCCGGTGTCCTCATGCGGGATCTGGCCGATGAACAGCAGCATGGGCGTGCTGTCCTGGTAGGCGACGTGCACGCCGATCGCGCCATGGCACGCACCGGGGCCGCGCGTGACGAACGCGGCGGCGGGACGGCCGGTGAGCTTGCCGTAGGCTTCGGCCATGTTCACTGCCCCGGCCTCGAACCGGCAGGTGACCAGCTTCAGCTTCTGGCGAACGTCGTAGAGCCCGTCGAGCGTGTCGAGGAAGCTCTCGCCGGGGACCTCGAACACATGGTCGATGCCCTGCGCCACCAGCGCGTCGGCGAGGATGCGTCCCCCCAGTCGCGGCGCGATCCTTGACCTGCGCGCCTGTGCCAATTCCATTGCCCATCACTCCCGCGAGCGTTCTTTCGGAGAGGATACAAGGCTCGGTTGCCCTCCGCTACCTGCCCGGTGCGGCGGCATAGCATGTCCCCCGGCATCGACCTGGCGGCTATCCGTCAAGCGCGACGGAACTTGCTTCCACCATGAGCGCGCCCGATCGGACCGTCGAAAAATCCAGCTCCGCCGCGGGCAGCGGGATGCCGAGGAAATACCCCTGGACCTGGTCGCAGCCCCGGCCGCGCAGCGCCTCCAGCTGGCAGCCGGTTTCGACGCCTTCCGCGGTCACTTCCATGCGCAGGCCGCGCGCGAGGGTCAGGATCGCATCGACGATCGCCTGCGCCTCGTGGTCGTTGCCCAGCCCGCGGACGAAGGCCCGGTCGATCTTGATCTTGTCGAACGGGAACTGGCGCAGATACGTCATGCTGGAATAGCCGCTGCCGAAATCGTCCAGTGCGATCTTGATCCCGGCCGCCTTCATGCTGCCGAAGATCCGCAGGGCAACGTCCGCGTCGGCAATCAGGACGCCCTCGGTCACTTCCATCTCCAGCCGGGTGGGCGGCAGGCCGGTCCGCGCCAGGACCTCCATGACCATGGCGGCCAGGTCGGATTGCTGGAACTGCACCGGTGACAGGTTGACCGCGACCCGCAGCGGCCGTGGCCAGGAGGCGGCCTCGGCGCATGCCGTCTCCAGCACCCACCGGCCGATGGGAACGATCATCCCGGTCTCCTCCGCCAGCGGGATGAAATCGTTCGGGGGCACCCGCCCGCGCGTGGGATGGTTCCAGCGCAGCAGCGCCTCATAGCTGAGGATCAGGTCGGTCCGGCAATCCACGACGGGCTGGTAGAACAGCTCGAACTGGTTCCCGGCGAGCGCCTCCCGCAGGTCCTGCTCGAGCTGGCGGCGGTTGCAGACGCGGACCCCCATCGACTCGTCGAAGAAGCAGTGCCTGCCGCGCCCGGCGTCCTTGACCGCGTACAGCGCGATATCGGCGTGCTGCAGCAGGACGTCCGCGGTGGTGCCGTCGGCCGGCGCGACGGCGACGCCGATGCTGGCCCCGATCGACACCTGGCTGCCATTCAGTTCGAACGGGCGCGACAGCGCCTCCACGATCCGCCTGGCAACCGATGCCGCGACATCCGCGGTCGGCAGGTTGGGCAGCACCGCCACGAATTCGTCTCCGCCGAGCCGCGCCACCGTGTCCCGTGCGCGGATGCACCCCTGCAGGCGCTGCGCGACATGGGTCAGCAGCGTGTCTCCGCCCTGATGCCCCAGCAGGTCGTTGACGGTCTTGAAGCGGTCGAGGTCGATGCAGAGCACGGCAACGTTCGATCCGTCGAGCTTGGCACCGGCCAGGGCCTGCGACAGCCGCATATCCATCAGCGCCCGGTTCGGCAGCCCGGTGAGCACATCATGGTGCGCCATGTGGCGCATCCGCTCTTCCGCCCGCTGCCGTTCGGTCAGGTCGCGCACGGCCACCACCCGCGCGGGACCGTCGGCGCGCTGGATCTGCCGTCCCAGGACTTCGACCGGCGAGCGGCTGCCGTCCGAGGCCATGAGGGTGATCTCGTCGCGTTCGCCGGTCGGGCGCCGGATCTGGCGGCGCACGCCATCGGCGTCCTCCGGTGTCACGAAGTCTTCGAGCGGCCGGCCGATCACCTCACGCGCCGTGGCCCGGACCATCCGGCAGAACGCGTCGTTGACGTCGAGCACCGTGCCGTTGCGGTGGATCAGGATGCCCTCGAACGTCGCCGAGGCCAGTTGCCGCAGCCGGTCGGTTTCGGTGTCGGACCGCTTGTCCAGGACGACGGCCGATGCCGCGAGGACCAGGATCAGGGCGGTGACGGAGGCGACCGCGATGGCCAGTGCGCCGACCTGGGGCGCCGTCGCGCCGGGGCCCGGCTCCAGGAATCCCGGCACGATGGTGGTGCCGGCCATCGCGGTGAAATGCGGACTGAGGACCGCCAGCGCCAGGAGGGCGACTGCCGCGCCGCGCCGCACCGGGCTGCCGCCGCGCCGTTCGACGCACAATGCGAGCGTTGCGAACACCGTCCCCAAGGCAATCGCGCTGGCGCTGGTGGCCGGCGCATAGGCGACAGTCCTCCCCAGGGTCATGGCGTCCATGCCGACATAGTGCATCGCGCCGATCGTGCTGCCGATGACCACGCCGCCGATCAGCGCGCCGATCGCACGGCCCCGGTCGGCGATCAGGAAGGCCGCCGTGGCACCGGCGGTCGACACCACGATCGACAGCGCCATGGGCCAGAAATCGTAGCTCACCGGTACCGGCGCAATGAAGGCCAGCATCGCGACAAAATGGGTCGCCCACACGCCACAGCCGAAGCAAATGCCGCTCCCGATCAGCCAGCCTGTACTGCCGGACCAGCCCCGCGCCCGGCGCGCGTGCAGTTCGAGTGCTGCCCAGCACGCCACCACGCAAATGCCGACCGCCAGGGCGACAAGGGCGAGGTCGTGGTCATAGGCGATGCAATTCACGACGCGCAGCACGCGGAGGCCTCCATTCGCAACGAGCAGCCACCCCGCATCGTGGGCGCATACCGGTTAGCCAATGATGAACGTGGTGGCCGCGGGCGCGTGGCAAGCGCCGTGACGATCCCGCAGGGCACCCGTCGCGGTCGGGCGCGGAGCGACCCGCATCCCCGGCGCGACTGCCGCGCCCTTGTCCGGCTCACGGCAGAGGCTTAGATGGCCGGCACATTGTCGGACACGATCGCATGCGCGCCATCTTCGTTATGATCAAATGCGAAATGGGTCAGGCCTACAAGGTCGCCCAGGACGCCGCCGACACGATCGAGCAGCTCTCCGAACTGTTCTCCACCTCAGGCCAGTACGACCTGCTCGGGAAATTCTACCTCGAAGCCGACCAGGATATCGGGCTGTTCGTCACCGAACGCATCCAGACCCTGGCCGGCGTGAAGGACACCTACACCCTGATCACTTTCAACGCCTTCGGGGCGGCTGGCTGAGCCTGCTGCAACGCAGCACTGGCGTGCGGCGCATCGTTCTGATCCTCTAGCGGTGGATCTGGACGGAGTCGCGGCGCATGGCGATCGTCATCACGGTGGCGCAGCAGAAGGGCGGCACCGGCAAGACCACGCTCGCGGCCAACCTGGCCGCCGCCCTCGGGCGGGACCGGCGCGTCGCCCTGCTCGACATCGATCCGCAACGCAGCCTGACGCGCTGGCATGCGCTGCGCCTTGCGCGCAGCGAACCGGCCGCCGCGCTGACCTTCTCCGACGTGTCCGGCTGGCGGCTGACGGCGGAACTCGATCGGCTCAAGCGGACCCATGACGTGGTGCTGGTCGACAGCCCGCCGCAGATCGACACCGAATCCAAGCTCGCGGTGCGCGGCGCCACCCTCGTGCAGGTGCCGGTGCAGCCCACCCCGCCTGATGTCTGGGCCGCGGAGGGCACGCTGAAGCTCGCCGCGGAGGAAAAACGGCCGGCGGCGATCGTGCTGAACCGGGTGCCGCCGACCTCCCGCCTGGGCGACGCCATTGCCGCCGAACTGGCCGCGCGCAAGCTGCCGCTGCTGCGCAGCCAGCTCGGCAACCGGACCGGCTTCGCTGCGGCGTTCGCCGAGGGGCTGGGGGTCACCGAGGCCGCCCCGCGCTCCACCGCCGCGGCGGAACTGCTGGCCTTGGTCGATGAACTGCTGGGGATGACGACATGAGTTTTCTGAGCGTGCTGAAGGCGATCCATATCCTGGGCGTGGTGGCCTGGGTCGGCGGGATGGCCTTCGCCTACCTGGTGCTGCGTCCGAGCCTGGCGGTGCTGGAACCGCCGCAGCGGATGCTGCTGCACGCGCAGGTGTTCAAACGGTTCTTCCTGATCGTGTGGCACGCCATGCCGCTGATCGTCCTGACCGGGTTCGGCATGGTGTTCGGCTATTACGGCGGCATGGCGCATGTCGACTGGAACATCCATGTCATGCTGCTGCTCGGGCTGGTGATGGCGGCGATCTTCGCGGGCATCGTGTTCGGGCCGTACAAGACCTTCAAGACGACCAGCGACCGATCGGCGATGGCGGCGGCGGCCGACAGCATCCGCCGGATGATCGCGCTGAACCTGGTGCTAGGCGTGGTCACCGTGGTGGTCGCGGTGCTGGTCCTGGAGTGAGGCCGGCGGATACAGCCGGGCGATCAGCCAGGGCATGGTCAGGCCCTGCACCAGGATGGTGAACACCACCACCGCGTAGCACACGGTCAGGACCTCGCCGCGCCAGGGGAACGGCGCCAGGCTCAGCACGAGGGCCACGGAAATGCCGCCACGCAGCCCACCCCAGGTGAGCACCGCGATCCCGCGCGCTTTGTGCAACTGCCGCAAATTCAGCAGCACGCTCGGAAGTGCCACGCTGACGAGGCGCACCAGGACTGCCAGCACGATGCCGCCGGCCGCACCTGCCAGCCCGGACAGGTTGAACTGCACAGACAGCAGGGTGAAGCCCAGTAGAAGGAAGAGCACGGCGTTCAGCAGCTCGTCCACCAGTTCCCAGAACGTCTCGACCTGGACGCGGGAGATGTCGCTCATGGCGAAGCGGGTGGCGCGGTAGCCGATCAGCAGCCCGGCCACCACGACGGCGATCGGGCCGGAAAGGTGTAGCGCATGCGCCACGCTGTAGGTGCCGGTGACCAGCGCGAGGGAGATCGTCAATTCCAGGTGGTATTCATCCACCAGCTTCAGCGCGCGGTAGGCGACGTAGCCGGTGAGCAGCCCCAGCGCGGCGCCGCCCATGGCCTCCTGCAGGAATTGCAGCGCGATGGTGCTGCCGGCGGCGCTGCCGTTGCCTTGCGCCCAGGTGGCGGCGAGCGAGAACACCACCACCGCGACACCGTCGTTGAACAGGCTCTCACCGGCGATGACGGCCTGCAGCCCGGCGGGCAGGCCGACCCGGCGCAGCAGGCCGGCCACCGCGATCGGGTCGGTCGGGGCGAGGATCGCGCCCAGCACGACGCACCACGGCACGGGCACACGCTGGCCGAACACGAAGTAGATGCCCGCCGCGAACATGATCGTCGCCATCAGTGTGCCGACGGTCGCCAGCGCCAGGACCGTCCATTTGTTGTCGCGCAGCGCGTCCATGTCGACATTCAGGCTGCCGGCGAACAGCATGAAGGCCAGCACCCCGTCCAGGAACACGTGCGGCAGGTCGCTCGCCACCAGCAGCGTGTTCCACCAGCCGCGCAGGTCGACCTGGGGCGTCAGGCGGTCGACGACGACGACGACCACGGAGACCGCCAGCGCGCCGGCCATCACGCCGATGGTGCGCGGCAGGCGGAACCAGAGCTGGTTGGCGATGCCCAAGACCGCGGCAAGCAGCAGCAACAGGGCGACGAGGTCGAAGGATGACATGCGGCTGCATGGCCTGGGGCTGCGGCGGAGGCAAGCGAAACCGGCCGGGCGAAGGCGGCAAACGGCAGATTCAGCGGCGCAGGCCGAGGGTGACCTCGCGGTGCCAGATATAGAGGCCGGCAGCGACCAGGATGACGATACCGAGCAGACTCCAGGCGTCGGGCCACTCGCCCCAGAAGGTGATGCCGAGGATGGTGGCGTAGACGATCGCGCCATACTCGAACGGGGCGACGAGGGTGGTTTCGCCGGCGCGGTAGCCCTCGGTCATCAGGAGTTGGGCCACGCCGGCCATCAATCCGGCGGCCACCAGGGCGGCGAGCTGCGTCCAGCTTGGGGTGACCCAGTGCGGCAGGGCGCCGATCGCGGCCAGGGCGGCGGTGCCGAGGCTGTACCAGGCGACGATGGTGACGTTGTGCTCGCCCGCCTCGCCCATGCGGCGGATGCTGATCATGGAGAGCGCCCAGGCCACCACGCCGGCCAGCACGATGGTGACGCCGAGCAGGGGCAACGCATCGCCGCCGCCGCGCCAGGGGCGGAGCATGATCAGCACGCCGCCGAGGCCGACCAGCACGGCGGAGGCGCGGCGCCAGCCGACTTTCTCGCCCAGCAGCGGGACGGACAGGATTGTGAGGAACAGCGGCATCGCGAAGCCCAGCGCAGTGACGGTGGCGAGCGGCAGGACGGTGTAGCCGTAGACCGTGGTGATGGTCCCGATGAAGCCGGTGAACGCGCGCAGGGCGTGGCCGCTCGGGCGCCGCGTCGCGAGGGCCGCGAAGCCGCCCTGGCGCCACAGGACCGGGATCAGGGCGACGAAGCCGACCAGGGCGCGGGTCATGACGATTTCCATCAGCGGCACGCTCTCGGTGAGCGCTTTCACCAGCGCGGAGCCGAGGGTGAATGTTGCGGATGCGCTGAGGACGCAGATGATGGCGTGGCGGCGGGCGGCGTACAGGCCGGTCGCCGGAAGGACGGACGTTCCCATCGCGGGATGGTAGCGCGGCTGCGCTATGCCTCCAACCGGAACGCATCGGCAATGCGCCGCACGCGGCCGGCGGCGTCCACCACCAGCAGGTCGAAGCGCACGCCGGCTTCCCCCCAGTCCGGATGGTCCGTCAGGATGATGTCGGCGGCGGCCAGCAGGCGGGTTTGCTGGCGGACGGTGAGGGCGGTGGCGGCATCGGCGAGGCGGAGGCGTGCCTTGACCTCCACGATGGCCAGCAGGCCGTCGCGTTCGGCGACGAGGTCGATTTCGCCGGCCTTGGTGCGCAGGCGGGCGGCGCGGATCGTCCAGCCATCCGCGACCAGGGCCGCGGCGGCGGCGGCCTCGGCGCTGATCCCCCGCGCATGGGCGGCACGACCCAACACCTGCCGATCGGACATGGTGCAAGCCTGCGCGCCAAACGCTAAGCTTTGGTGAACGACCGGCGGGAGGACCCGAACATGCCGCGCTTTCCCCACTTCGTGCCCCATGGCGTCATTCCGGCGACGCTGCTTGCGCTGCACGACGACGCCTCGATCGACGAGCGCGGCACCCGCCGCCATGTGCGCGCCGTGGCCGCCACCGCGGGCCTGTCCGCCATCACCGTCAATGGCCACGCCTCCGAGGTGCACGCCTGCACACCCGAGGAGCAGCAGCGCATCCTGGACCTGACGCTGGAGGAAATTGGCGACCACCTGCCGGTCATCAGCGGCGTGTGGGCCGATGGCTCCGCCAACGCCGCCGCCATCGCGCGCCAGGCCGCAGCACAAGGCGCGTCGGCACTGCTGGTGTTCCCCTCGCAGGTGTTCGCCATGGGCGGGCAGTTGCGGCCGGAAATGGCGATCGCGCATTTCGCCACTATCGCGGACGCCACCGACTTGCCGCTGATCGTGTTCGCCTACGCCGAACGCAGCACGCTGTCCTACCCGCTCGACACGCTGGTGCGGATGGCCGAGGCGGTTTCGTCGATCCGCGCGATCAAGGACTGGTCGAATGACCCGATGCTGCATGAGCGGCAGATCCGCACCCTGCAGGGGCTGAGCCGGCCGGTGAACGTGCTGACCACGCACTCGGCCTGGCTGATGGCGTCGCTGACGCTGGGCTGCAACGGACTGCTGTC
This sequence comes from Acetobacteraceae bacterium, assembly GCA_031291795.1. Lineage (GTDB taxonomy): Bacteria > Pseudomonadota > Alphaproteobacteria > Acetobacterales > Acetobacteraceae > Rhodopila. The sequence goes on from JARLIJ010000180.1 coordinate 19,823, forward strand.
CGGATCGGGCAGCATTATCCCGGACCTGCAGGTGGCGCTGTGGCAGGCGGTGCAGGCGGGCGACCTGACGCGGGCGCGGACGATCAACGACCGGATCTATCCGTTGGCGCAGGCATTCTACGCCGCCCCCGCGCTCGACATGCACAACCGCATGAAGGAATGCCTCGTCATGCTCGGACGCATGGACCGCGCGGTGGTGCGCCCGCCGCTGGTGCAGATCGGGGACGCTGAGCGGGAGAGGCTGCGGGCGGCGCTGGATGCGGCGGGGATCGGGGCGGACGGCGCGTTGGGGCGGGCAGCATAGCGGCAGGAGAAAGCCGGTCACCACCGGTTATGGTGTGGTTGTTTTCGCAGACGCATCTATATGGCCTTGGTGAGGCACTTTTGTGCGTTCCGAGGAGAGCCGGACGTGCGTGGACAACACACCGTCAGCCAAACAGAACGCGGCGGCGCCATCTCCTTTGATTCGACGATATGGCGCAAGGCCGAACTGCAACGCGTAGCCCGGCACGGCGATCCGCCACGGCGCCGGTAGCCGTTCATGTAAGATTAAGCCGCCATGCGTATCGAGGCTCCGACCGTCAAACGAAGGCGATAAAGGGTTGTCCATGTTCGCAGCATTCCACGGTATCAATGGGCGCATCCTGCTGATCCCGCTCGTGGCGCTCATCGCCCAGGCCGGCGTAGGCTTCGTCTCCGTCGAGATGTTCGACAGTATTACCCAGTCGGAGCGTGCGGCACGCACGCGTGTCATCACCGAGGCAGCGACCAAGATCGTCGAGCATTTCGAGGCGAAAGCCGCCAAGGGCGAAATGCCGGAGGCAGCGGCACAGGACGCTGCCAAGGACGTGCTGCGTGCCATCCGTTTCGACGGCAACGAATACGTCACCGTGCACGACATGAAGGGCATCACGCTCGCGCACGGCATGAACCCCGCCTTCGAAGGCAAGGCCTCGATCGACTCCCGGGACGTCAACGGAACCTATTACGCGCGCAACCAGGTGCGGTCGGCGGCAGCAGGCGGCGGCTTCGACGAGTATGTCTACCCCAAGGCCCTGAACACCCCGCCGGTGCGCAAGGTCACCTATTCGAAAGCTTCGACCGGCGGCTGGAACTGGGCGGTCTCCTCCGGCCTCTATCTCGACGAGGTGGACGCCGCAGCGCGCAAGAACGCCATCAGCACCATCACCGCCATCGGCGCGCTCGCCGTGCTGACCTTCGCGATTGCCTGGTGGCTTGGCCGCCGCATCGCGCGCCCGGTATTGCGCCTGTCGGTCATGACGCACCAGATCGCCGAGGGCGACCTTTCGGGCGATGTCCCCGGCCTCGATCGTCGCGATGAGATCGGCACGATGGCCCAGGCGATCAACGTGCTCAAGGCGAAGTCCGCCGAGGCGGCGGACCTGCGTGATGCGCAGGATCGTCTCAAGGACGTGGCCGAACAGGAGCGCCTTGCCTCGATGCGCCAGCTCGCGGACGGCTTCGAAGTGTCGGTCAAGCGTGTGGTCGACGGGATGGCGGCTTCGGCCGGCGAGATGGAGAGTTCGGCCAACGCCATGACCGAGGCGGCCGCGCAAGCCGATGGCAAGACCTCCTCGGCGGCAGCGGCGGCCGAACAGACGAGCGCAAATGTCCAAACGGTTGCTGCCGCTACCGAGGAACTTGCCAGCTCAACCCAGGAGATTTCACGCCAGGTCACCAATTCGGCGGCAATCGCCACAGGTGCCGTGACGGATGCGGAGCGGACCAACACAGCGATGGCGCAGTTGGCCGAATCGGCCAAGCGCGTCGGCGATATCGTCTCGCTGATCAGCGGCATTGCGAGCCAGACCAACCTGCTGTCGCTCAATGCGACCATTGAGGCGGCGCGCGCCGGGGATGCCGGCAAGGGCTTTGCGGTGGTGGCGTCGGAAGTGAAGTCGCTCGCCACGCAGACCGGCAAGGCGACCGAGGAGATCCAGGCCAAGGTGGCCGAAATCCAGGCCATGACAGGAAGCGCGGTCGCCGCCATCCAGGGCATCGGCAAGACCGTGGTGCAGATGAACGAGATCACGAGTGCTGTCCTGGTTGCGGTGGAGCAGCAAGGCAGCGCGATCGGCGAGATCACGCGCAATGTTCACCAGGCCGCCTCGGGCACGCAGCAGGTTTCCGTCAACGTTTCCGATGCGCAGCGTGCGGTGTCCGAGACAAGCGGCGTTGCGGCGGGCGTGCTGGGGGCGGCAGGCTCTCTGTCGCGGGACGCCGAGGGCCTGCGCACGGAAGTCGAGAGGTTCCTGGCGCAAGTGCGCGCGGCCTGACAGTAGGGGGCGAACATTGCGCCCGGCCTGGCGGATTGCGAGCAGGTCGGTTTCGACGCCGGTACCACTATAGGCTTTCGTCGCCGGAACGACCGCGCGCGATGCCGGCTGCAAACCCGCCTCCTGCGTCTGCCTTTGCCACAAGGACTGACACAAAACAGACATTTTCCAACCGAGCCGATCCGGATTAACGCACCGGGCGGATAGTCATGGAGAGTCCGAATGCGATCGCTGATCGCCGCCGCACTGCTGGGAACGCTGGCCCTGCCAGCCATGGCCCAAACCCGCCCTCACAACGTGGTCCTGTTCGTCGCGGACGGCCTGCGGCCTGGCATGGTCAACGAGAAGACCGCGCCCACCCTGACGGCGCTGATGGCGCGTGGCGTGCGGTTCACCAACACGCACTCGCTCTTCCCGACCTTCACCACCGCCAACGCCTCCGGCATGGCGACCGGGCACATGCTGGGTGACACCGGCGACTTCAGCAACACGATCTATACCGGCTTCCAGGTCCCCGGCGCGGGCGACAGCCTGACGCCGTTCCTGGAAAGCGATCCGGTCCTGGGCGATGTCGACGAACATTTCTCGGGTAACTACCTGAATGAGGAGACCATCCTCAAAGCCGCCCGCGATGCGGGATACTCGACTGCGAGCATCGGCAAGCTCGGCCCCGCGCTGATCTTCGACCACACCGAGCGGTCCGGCCAGCACACGTTTGTTGTGGACGACATGACGGGGCGCGCCGGCGGCATCCCGCTGTCGGACGAGCTGAAGCAGCATCTGGCGGCTGCCCACCTGGCCGAGCAGGCCCCGACGCGCGGCGCCAATGGCAGCGCCGGCACGAACACCGTCGCGGGGACGACGGTCGCCAACCTCGACCAGCAGAACTACTTCGCCGATGTCGCGACGCAGGCGGTGCTGCCGATCTTCAAGACACGCAGCAAGCCGTTCGTGATGGTGTTCTGGTCGCGCGATCCCGACGGCACGCAGCACAACCAGGGCGACAGCCTGGGACGCCTGATTCCCGGCATCAACGGCCCGACCTCGCTGGCCTCGATCAAGAATGCCGACGACGACCTGGCCAGGCTGCTCGCCGCGCTGAAGCAGCAGGGGCTCGATGGCACCACCGACGTCATCATAACGTCGGACCACGGCTTCTCGACCATCTCCAAGGAGAGCGCGACGAGCTTTGCCGCAACGCAGGGCTACAAGGACGTCACCGCCAACCTCCTGCCCCCCGGCTTCGTCGCGATCGACATCGCCCATGCGCTCGGCATGACGCTGTACGATCCGGACTCGAAGGGCGCGCCGGTGGCCGCCGGCGCCTATCCGGTGCGCGGCGACGGGCTGATCGGAACCGATCCAGCCCATCCGGTGGTGGTCGTGGCGTCCAATGGCGGCTCCGACCTGGTCTACCTGCCGACCGGCGACAAGGCGCTCGCCGCCAAGGTCGTCGCGGCGCTGTCCGCGCAGGATTACGTCAGCGGATTGTTCGTCGATGACAGCCTGGGAGCGTTGCCGGGCACGCTGCCGCTGTCCGCCATCGCGCTGAAAGGGTCCGCCGTTACGCCGATGCCGGCGATCGCGGTGAACTTCCGGACGTTCGCGCTTGGTTGCGCCGACCCCACCACCTGCGGTGTCGAGGTTGCCGATACCGGCCTGCAGCAGGGCCAGGGGATGCACGGCAGCTTTTCGCGGGCGGACACGCGCAACATCATGGGGGCGGCGGGACCTGGCTTCCGGCAGCATTTCCAGGATGGCGCGCCCGCCAGCAACGCCGATATCGGCAAGACCGTTGCGCAGATCCTGCGGTTGCACATTCCGGACAAGGGCACGCTCGTCGGGCGCGTCCTGGCAGAGGCGATGCCGAACGGCGCGATGCCGACCGCGCAGCGCAGCGTGGTCCGCTCCAAGCCGGATGCAGCGGGGCATGTCACGGTCGTGCTGACGCAGACGGTCGGGAAGACCCGTTACTTCGATGCAGCCGGCTATCCGGGCCGCACCCTGGGGCTGCCGGCGGAGTAGTCGCGGCGGCTGCACGGGGCAATCGCTCGAAGCAAGCAAGGGCGGGGCGCTGCCCCGCACCCCGCCAGGGACCTGGTCCCTGGACCCATTCCATTGGTGTTCATCGGGGGTGTGGGGGGGGTTACGGCCCATGCGGGGGTCCGTGTGGCGCCCTGTCCCCCGATTAAAACCAAAAAAATGGGTCCAGGGGCCCGGCCCCTGGCGGGGTCGGGGGCCGCGCC
>JARLIJ010000181.1 GCA_031291795.1 Acetobacteraceae bacterium
CCGAGGTCAGCCGGCGGCTGCTGACCGAATTCGACATGTATGCGACCCCGATCAACTACCCGACGGTGCCGCGCGGCGACGAGCGGTTGCGCTTCACGCCGACTCCACTGCATACGGATGCGATGATGGAGCGGCTGGTCGAGGCGTTGCTGGCAATCCTGCCGCAGGCCAAGCGCCAGGCGGCCTGACGACCGGTTTCTCCCCCTCCCCTTGAGGGAGGGGGAGACTCTGGCCCTGCCTTCGCTTGACCCCGTTCGGATGGACCCATGATCGCTGAACTCGGCCATTTCGCGCTGATCCTGGCGCTGTTTGTCGCCATCGTACAGGCGAGTGTGCCGCTGATCGGCGCGGCCCGGCGGCATGCCGGCTGGATGGCGGTCGGGCGCACCTGCGCGCTGGTCGAGTTCGGGCTGATCGCGCTCGCCATGGCGGCGCTGATGCACGCCTATGTCACGTCCGACTTCAGCGTCGCCAACGTCTACGAGAACAGCCACACCGACAAGCCGCTGCTCTACAAGCTCACCGGCGTCTGGGGCAACCACGAGGGCTCGATGCTCCTGTGGGTGTTCATGCTGTCGCTGTGCGCCGCCGCGGTGGCGGTGTTCTCCGACAACCTGCCGCCAGCGCTGCGGGCGCGGGTGCTGGCGGTGCAGGGCATGATCGGCGTCGGCTTCCTGCTGTTCATCCTGTTCACCTCCAATCCGTTCCTCCGCCTCTGGCCGGCCCCGCCCAACGGGCGCGGGCTCAACCCGGTGCTGCAGGATCCCGGCCTGGCGTTCCACCCGCCGTTCCTCTACCTCGGCTATGTCGGCTTCTCGGTCGCCTTTGCCTTCGCCGTCGCCGCCCTGATCGAGGGCCGGGTCGACGCCGCCTGGGCGCGCTGGGTGCGGCCCTGGACGCTGGCCTCATGGTGCGCGCTGACCATCGGCATCGCGATGGGCTCCTGGTGGGCGTACTACACGCTGGGCTGGGGCGGCTGGTGGTTCTGGGACCCGGTGGAGAATGCCAGCTTCATGCCCTGGCTGGTCGGCACCGCGCTGATCCACTCCTCCATTGTTGTCGAGAAACGGGACACGCTGAAGTCCTGGACCATCCTGCTCGCGATCATCACCTTCTCGCTCTCGCTGGTCGGCACGTTCCTGGTCCGCTCCGGCGTGCTGACCTCGGTGCACGCCTTCGCGACCGACCCGACGCGCGGTACGTTCATCCTGCTGCTGCTGCTGGTGGCGATCGGCGGCTCGCTCACGCTGTATGCGGTGCGAGCGCCGGCGTTGAAGGGGGGGGGGCTGTTTGCCCCAATCTCCCGCGAAGGTGCGCTGGTGCTGAACAATCTGCTGCTGTCCTGCGGCTGTGCCACGGTGTTCCTGGGGACGCTCTACCCGCTGTTCCTCGATGCGGTGGGCGGACCGAAACTGTCCGTGGGCTTTCCGTTCTTCAACCGCACCTTCGCGCCGCTGATGGTGCCGATGGTGATCGCGGTCGGCGTCGGCCCGATGCTGGCCTGGAAGCGCGGCGACTTGCTGGGCGCGCTGCAGCGGCTCTGGGTGGCCTATATCGCGACCGCCGTCACGCTGCTGGTGGCATTCTACGTCACCTATGGCGGCCCGGTCCTCGCCGTCCTCGGCCTTGGGCTCGCCGCCTGGCTTGGCAGTGCCGTGCTGGTCGAATTCGCCGAACGCATCCGCCTGTTCCGCCTGCCTTTGGCCGACAGCTTCCACCGCGCGATCCACCTGCCGCGCTCCGCCTACGGCATGACCATCGCGCATTTCGGCCTGGCGGTGTCGGTGGCGGGCTTCGCGGCCTCGGCCTTCGCGCAGGAAGCGATCGAGGTGCTGCGCCCCGGCGAGAGCCTGCACATCGCCGCCTATACGCTGACCCTGCAGAAGGTCGAACGCATGCCGGGGCCGAACTACACTGCCGATGACGCCTCGGTGCAGATCACCCGAGACGGCACCCAGATCGCCGTGGTCCACCCCCAGCGTCGCTTCTTCCCGCTGCAGCAGCAGACCACCGGCGAGACTGCCATCCGCACCAACCTGCTGGCCGACCTCTACGTCGCGCTCGGCGACGGCGACGCCGAGGGCAACTGGACAGTGCGTGCCTACTGGAAGCCGTTGGTGCCCTGGATCTGGATCGGCGCCGTCATCATGGCATTCGGCGGCCTGGTCAGCCTGAGCGACCGGCGCTGGCGGGTCGGCGTCGCGGCCCGTGCGCGGCGGGCACCGGCCGGTGCGATGCCAGCCCCGGGAGAGTGACATGCGCCGCCTGATCTACCTGCTGCCGGTGCTGCTGTTCGGCGTGCTGGCGGGCTATTTCGCCCTCGCCTTGCGCCCCGGCTACGACCCGCAGACGCTGCCCTCGGCGATGATCGACAAGCCAGCGCCGGATTTCGACCTCGCCGCCCTCCAGGGCGACGCGAAACTGTCGCGCGACGGGCTGATCGGCAAGCCGATCGTGGTGAACTTCTTCGCCTCCTGGTGCGTGCCCTGCCGGATCGAGCACCCGCTGCTGATGCGCCTGTCGCAGCAGGAGCACATCCCGCTCTACGGTATCGACTACAAGGACAAGCCCGAGGACGCCCAACGCCTGTTGACCCAGCTGGGCGACCCGTACCGCCTGATCGGGATGGACCGCGAAGGCCATGTCGGCCTGGATTTCGGCGTCTACGGCGTGCCGGAGACCTACGTGATCGACAAGACCGGCCGTATCCGCAAGCGATTCGTCGGGCCGCTCTCGGCGGAGCAGGTCGACCAGGAGTTGCTGCCCCTTCTCCGGCAGTTGTCCGCGTCATGAGGGCGCTGTTGCTGGTCCTGCTTCTGCTGCTGGCGCCCCGCGCCTTCGCGGTGGAGCCGTCCGAACGGCTGGCCGACCCGGCGCTGGAGGCGAGGGCGCGATCGATCACCGCCGAATTGCGTTGCCTGGTCTGCCAGAACGAGTCGGTCGACGAGTCGGGGGCCGACCTCGCGCACGACATCCGGGTGCTCGTGCGCGACCGGCTGAAGGCCGGCGACACCAATGCCCAGGCCCGCCAGGCGGTGGTCGACCGCTACGGCCAGTTCGTGCTGCTGCGCCCGCGCGTGGAACCGGCGACCTACGTGCTGTGGTTCGCCCCGGTGGCGCTGTTGGTCGTGGGCTTCGGTGCCACAGTGGTCTGGCTGCGAGGCCGCCCCGCCTCGATCGCAGCACCTTCCCCTTTGGATGACGCGGAGCGCACCCGTCTGGACGCCATGCTGCGGGAGGATGCGTCGCTGCCTGCCGTTCCCGTACCGACCCGGGACAGCCAGCCGGCGCTCGCGCAGGACGGAGAAGCGTGATGCTGCCGCTGCTGTTCGCCGCCGTCGCCGTCGTGGCGCTGGTGCCCCTTCTGCTGCCACTGCTGCGCGGTCCGCGCGGCGTGGCGGCACGCGCCAGCTACGACCGCGCGGTCTATCGCGACCAGTTGGAGGAACTCGATCGCGACGTGGCCCGCGGCCTGATCCAGGACGCCGAGGCCGCCAGCGCGCGGCTGGAGATCCAGCGCCGCCTGCTCGCCACCGACAGCGAGCCCGAGAAAGTACCGCCCCGCCTGGCGCGCAGCCCGATCCTCGCCGCCCTGCTGGTGCTGGTGGTCGCCGGCGGGGCGGCCGGCGTCTACCTGCAACTCGGCGCGCCGACCCTGCCGGATGAGCCCTATGCCATCCGCCAGGCCCCCGCCAATGCAGCCATCGCGGCCGGCGACAACCATGTGGACATGAGCGAGGCCGCCGCCCGGCTCGCCGAACGCCTGGCGAGCAACCCGAACGATGCCCAGGGCTGGCTGCTGTACGGCCGCACCGAGGCGATGCTGAATCAGTGGGACAAGGCGGCGGACGCGTTCCGTCACGCCATCGCCCTGGGGCAGGCCGGTCCGCAGGTTCAGGCCGGCTACGGCGAGATGATGGTGATGCAGGCGCAGGGGATCGTGACCCCCGCCGCGCATGATGCGTTTGTCGCCGCGCTCAAGGCCGATCCGAAAAGCGATGTCGCGCGGTATTACATGGCCCTCGCGGCTGGCCAGGCCGGCGAGGCGCAGAAGGCGATCGACCAGTTGCAGGCGCTGGCGGCCGACCTGCCCGCCGACTCCGGCATGCGCGAGGAGATCGGCAAGCGGGTCGCGGAAGCCGCCCGGCAGGCCGGCCTGCCGGTGCCGAAGCTGGCCGAGGGCAAGCCCCCCGAAGCCGCCCCCGGTCCCGATGACGCGGCCATGGCATCGGCGGCGCAGATGCCGGAGGCCGACCGCAAGGCGATGATCTCCGGCATGGTAGCCAAACTCGCCGCCAGCCTCGCCGATAACCCCAACGACCTCGACGGCTGGATGCGGCTTGGGCGCGCCTACGGCGTGCTCGGCGAGCGCGACAAATCGGTCGATGCCTACGACCACGCGGCCACGCTTAAGCCGAATGACCCGGAGATCAAGCTGCTGGTGGTCGAGACGCTGCTGACCGGGTTACAGCCCGCCGACCCGTTCCCGGTGCGCGCGGTTGCGCTGCTGCGCCAGGTGCAATTGGTTGAGCCGGAGGAGCCGACGGTGCTGTGGTACCTCGGCGTGGAGGCGGCACGCGAAGGCCACCAGGCGGAGGCACGCGGCTACTGGACGCAACTGCTGGCCAAGCTGCCAGCGGGCGAGGATGCCGACATGGTGAAAGCGGCGCTGGAACAGGTGAAGGCGCCGTAGGCCCAGGGCCGGCCCGACCTGATCAGTCGACCGCACGGGCGCTGCTTAAGGGACGGTTATACATTCGGTGGTAGGCCGACCAGATGGCGGGTGTCCGGGTGGACCGGAACGATGCGCGCCCGCGCCTGTCGTCTGGAAACGCGCCCATGCGGGTTACCATCGCCGGTTTGTGCTTCACCGATGCCAGCGGCCTTCCGTTCACGCATGACGGATGGCTGGCCGCGCTGTCCTATGTGATTGCCGCCGTCGGCTCCTTCGCCGCGCTCGAAATGGCTGAACGACTGCGAGCAACCACGGGTGTGCGCGCCTGGATGTGGCTGGCCGGCAGCGCTTCCGCCCTCGGTGGTGGCATCTGGGCGATGCATTTCATGGCCATGCTGGCGTTGCGCATCGCCGTTCCG
>JARLIJ010000182.1 GCA_031291795.1 Acetobacteraceae bacterium
CCTGGCGCTTGCGGGCGTTGTAGACCAGGAATTTCGTGACCTCCCCCAGCGCGCGGCCTTCCTTGCGGTTGTAGACGATGACGCCGACGCCGCCCTGCTGGGCCATGCCGATGCAGACCTCGATGCCGTGCGCGAGGTAGGGGCGGCAGGTGCAGATATCCGACCCGAACACGTCGGAGCCGTTGCATTCGTCGTGCACCCGGCAGGCGATGCGGGTCTCCGGCTGGCCGAGTTTGGCAGGGTCGCCGAACAGGTAGACCGATTGGCCGCCGATCGGGGGCAGGAAGACTTCCAGGTCGGGGCGGGTGACCAATTCGGGGAACATGCCGCCGGTTTGCTCGAACAACGCGCGGCGGAGGCTGTTTTCGGCGATGCCGAAGCGCTGGGCGACGCCGGGCAGCCACCAGACCGGCTCGATCGCCAGCTTGGTGACGCGGACGTCGCCGCCGGGCAGCAGGACCTGCCCGTCGGGGCGCAGCCTTCCGGCCTGCATGGCCTGGACCAGTTCCGGCATGTTGATATGCGCGCGGGTGACGGCGATGGTCGGGCGGATGTCGCGGCCGGCGGCGATCGCGGCGGCGAAGACCTCGCTGGTCATGTGGCCCCAGGGGTCCATCGCGACGATCTTCTCGGTGCCGGCCCATCCCGGGAACGGGCCGATGGCGGCGGCAGGCCGGGTGTTGGTCAGGTCCGGCCGATGCTGCGGATCGAGCTGCCCCGCGGCAACCGCCAGCGCGCGGTAGAGCGAATAGGCGCCGGAATGGGTGCCGATGACGTTGCGCTGCCCCGCTTCGGCGACCGTGGCAATGACCGGCTGGCGCAGCAGCGGGTCGGCGGCGCCCCATTCGATGCGGGTGTGGCGGGAGGCCGCGGGATGCGAACTCAGCACGATGGCGGCGCGGGCGGGACGTTTGGGCGGCGGTATCTTCGCAGGCGGTTCGGCGGACAGCAGGGTCATCGATGGGCCTCACTGACGGGAACGAGCTCGATCGGCAGGACTGTCGATCGGACGGAAGTGAGGCTAGGGTGACGCTGACCATATGGTCAAGTTTGATCAGAAAGAGGGCGTCCGTTAAGCGATGGCTGGAAAAGGTGCAATCTTGCCTCGGGAGCAACTGCGGCAAGAAACCGAACAACGAATCCTGCGCGCCGCCGAACCGGTGTTCGCCGAGGCCGGCTATGCCGGCGCCACGATGGCGGCCCTGGCAGCCGCCGCGAGCCTGCCCAAAGCCAACCTGCACTACTATTTCCATACGAAGGAAGCATTATATCGGGCCGTGCTGGACAACATCCTGACAGTCTGGCTGTCGGCGACCGATCGCATCGTGCCGGACGGCGATCCGGCCCGCGCCTTTTCGCACTACATCCGCACCAAGATGACCCTGTCCCGCCTGCGACCCCAGGCGTCGAAGGTCTTCGCCAACGAGATTCTGCGCGGCGCGCCCCAGTTGCACAGCGTCCTCGGCGGCGCCCTGCGCAGCCTGGTCGCCGAGAAGTCCCGCGTCATCGAGGGCTGGATCGCCCAGGGCCTGATGGATCCGGTCGAACCGCGGCATCTGTTCTTCGCGATCTGGGCGATGACCCAGACCTACGCGGATTTCGACGTCCAGATCAGGGCCGTCCTGGACGTGGACCGGCTGGGAGACCGGGAATTCAGCGCAGGCACCGCCCTGATCGAGCGCCTGGTGCTGCGCGGCTGCGGCGTGCGGCCGGCCGGATGACGCGCGTCGCAGGGCGGACTGGCCCGTGGTTCGCATGGCACCGGCTGAGCGATCGCCGCAAACCGGATACAATCGACGCGCACCTGTCGCAGCATTCCCTCAAGAGGAGCCGATGACGATGACCCTGGTCCAGACCACCCGATCGGCGGACCACCTGCCCATCGTCGACATGGGGCCGCTGGCCGATGGGACGGCCGGGGACGCCGCGATCGGGCGGCAACTGGACGAGATCTTCTCGACCCTCGGCTTCTGCTATTTCGCCAATACCGGCGTGGACCAGGCGGTGATCGACGGCGTATTCGACGCCTCCCGCCGGTTCCACGCGCTGCCGGATGCCGCGAAAAAAGCGATCACCATCAATGACTTCCACCGCGGCTACATGGCGCCGAAGACGTCGCAGATCATCACGTCCTCGGTCGCGCGGGTCACCCAGCCGAACAACAGCGAGTCCTTCATGTTCATGCATGAGGTCGCACCGCACGATCCGAAATTCGGCCAGCCCCTGCAGGGGCCGAACCAGTGGCCGGCCGACCTGCCTGGATTTCGCGACGCCGTGCTGGCCTACGACGCCGCCTTGTCCGCGTTCTGCCGCCGCCTGCTGCCGGTGATGGCGCGGGCGCTGGCGCTGCCGCCCGACTGGTTCGCGCCGTATTTCACCGACCTGACGCTGTTCCTGCGGCTGTTGCACTATCCGCCTCAGCCGGTGGACGCCGGCGCGGATGCATTCGGCTCCGCCCCGCACACCGATTACGGCTTCCTGACGATCCTGGCGCAGGACATGACGGGCGGCCTGTCGGTCCGCCGCGCCGACGGGACCTGGCTGGCCGCGCCGCCGATCCCCGGCACCTTCGTGGTGAACGTCGGAGACATGCTGTCGCGCTGGACCAACAAACGCTGGCAGTCGACGCCGCACAGCGTGCGCAACCTGTCGGGCGGCGACCGCTATTCCTGCCCGTATTTCTTCGACATGGGGATGGCCGCCGTCATCGGCTGCGTGCCGACCTGCACCAGCGCAGGCAACCCGCCGAAGGAGCCGCCGGTGCGCTACGGCGACTACCTGATGGAGCGGCTGAACAAGAACTACACCTATCGTACAACCGCGGCCTGACGCAGCATCATGCACGGCAGCGCAGGACTGGCCGCCCACGACGCCGCCGTCGCCCGCGATCGCGAGATGCTGGGCCTGCCGCCCCGCAACTGGCCCGCAACGGTGCCGGGACCCGGCGGCCAGCCCATGCTGGACGTGCTGATCGTCGGCGCCGGCATGTGCGGCATCGCCGCTTCCGCCGCTCTGCTGCACAAGGGGATCCACAGCATCCTTGTCCTGGACAGCAATCCAGACGGCCAGGAAGGCCCCTGGGTGACCTATGCGCGGATGGAGACGCTGCGGTCCCCCAAGCATCTGCCGGGGCCGTGCCTGGGCATCCCCTCGCTGACGTTCCGTGCCTGGTATGAGGCCGGCTTTGGTGCGGCTGCCTGGGACGCCCTCTACAAGATCCCAAACGCCGTCTGGCAGGATTACCTGACCTGGCTCAAACGCGTCCTGGCCCTGCCGGTCCGCAACGGGGTCACGGTGACAGCTCTGGAGCCGACCGCAAGCGGCCTGCGCGCGACGCTGGGCGACGGCGGCGTGCACCACGCCCGCCGGATCGTGCTGGCCAATGGACGCGGCGGCACCGGCGGCCTGCACGTGCCCGACTGCGTCGACCCGACGCTGTGGCCCGACCTGGCCGCGCACACCAACGAGGCGATCGATTTCGCCGCCTTGCGCGGTCGCCGGATCGCGGTGATCGGCGGCGGCCCCTCGGCCTGGGACAACGCCGCAACTGCATTGGAAGCCGGCGCGGCAAGCGCGGAGATGTTTGTCCGCCGCACGCAACTGCCGCAGGTCAACAAGGGGCGCGGGTCGGCCAGTCCGGGCTTCTTCGAGGGCTGGGGCGCGCTCGATCCGGCTGACAAATGGGCAATCCTGGCCTACATGAACGACCTGCAATCGCCGCCCCCGCATGAGACCGTGCGCCGCGCATTGGCCTTGCCAGGCTTTGCCATCCATCTCGGAACGCCTGTGCTGGCAGCACGGCGCAACGGCCGGCACGTGCTGCTGGACCTGCCGGACCGCACAGTGGAGGCGGACTTCCTGATCGTCGGCTCCGGCTTTCGTATCGACCTGGCGCAGGATCCGCTGCTGTCCCCGCATTGCGCCGACATCGCTACCTGGGCCGATCGCTACACCCCACCGCCCGACCTGGTCCGCGCAGACCTGGGCCGCTTCCCCTGGCTTGGCGACGGCTTCGAACTTGTGCCACGAAATCTGCAAGCCGCCCCGTCGCTCGGCCGCGTGCATCTGTTCAACCATGGTGCGATGGCAAGCCTCGGCGCGATCGCGTCCGACATCCCCGGCGTGAATGTCGGCGCCGAACGCCTGGCATCGCGGCTGGCACAGTCGCTGTTCCGCGAGGATATCGCGGCGATGCGGGCCGGGTTGGAAGCCTTCGCCGAACCGGAGCTGGAGGGCACGCCATTCTTCGTGCCCGACCAGGCCGGATGCTGATCGGGCGGCTGCCGGCCTGCGTGGACTCTTTAGACAGAGAGTCTGCCTGAAACCGCTTCGTGACCGATCCGTCGGGCGCGACGACGCGGCGCGTCCAGCCAGATGTATCCCGGCTATGGTCAGTCGGCAGCAGCACCCAACGGGTGGCGGGTGTAGCGATTCACATGCGGCTTCAGCCCGAGGTTCTCGCGCAATGTCCGCCCCTCGTACTCCCGCCGAAACACGCCCCGACGCTGCAGCTCCGGCGTGACGAAGTTCACGAAATCCGCGCAGCCACCAGGCAAGGTCGGTGGGGTAATGTTGAAACCATCGCACGCGCCCGCTGCCATCCATTCTTCCATCACGTCGGCGATATCGCTCGCCGTGCCGATCAGGCAGAACCCACCAGCGCCCGCCACGTTCTGACAGAGCTGGCGGATCGTCCAATTGTTCGCCCGCACCCGCTGCATGATCCGCTCGCGTCCGCTCCGGATCTGAGGCTCAGCCTTGGGTTCGGGAACCGGGCCATCGATCGGATAATCCGAGAGGTCGCCCAGTTCGTTGTAGACGCGCGCAAGCAAAACCAGCGGATCCAGCAATTCCTGCAACTGGTCAAACTTCGCCTGCGCCTCCGCGCGCGTCGGCGCCACGAATGTCCGCAGCGCCGGCATGATCTTCAGATCGTCCCAGTCGCGCCCGTATTTGGCCATGCGGCCCTTGACGTCGTTGTAATACGTCTGCGCCGCCGCGATCGTGTCCTGCGCGGCATAGACGACATCGGCCGATGCAGCCGCGATCTCCCGCCCCGGCTCCGACGCGCCGGCCTGTACCAGGACCGGCCGCCCCTGCGGCATGCCGGCGACATTCAGCGGGCCTTTGACCGAGAAGTGCTTGCCCTTGTGGTTGAGCAGATGCAGCTTGCTCTCATCGTAAAACACGCTGCTCGCCTTGTCGTAGACGAAGGCGTCCGGCTCCCAGCTATCCCAGAGTCCCTTGACGACCTCTACGAACTCCACCGCCCGCTCATACCGCGTATCATAATCCAGATGCTTCGCGCGGTTGAAATTCTGCGCCTCGGCATCCGACCACGACGTGACGACGTTCCAGCCCGCCCGTCCTCCGCTGATCAGGTCGAGCGTCGCAAACTTGCGGGCGATGTGGTACGGCTCGTTATACGTGGTGGAGGCGGTCGTCACGAGACCAATATGCTTCGTCAGCGCGCCGATCGCCGGCAGCAACGTCATCGGCTCCATCTCGACGATTTCATAGCCGGAGCGGCTGAGCGACCCGCGCGGCTCATCCTTCTCGCGGATCCCGATCCCGTCGGCGAAGAAGATCATGTCGCACTTGCCCTGTTCGGCCAGTTGCGCATTGCGCAGGTAATGGTCGAACCGCAGCGTACCGTCCGCCGGCAC
Source organism: Acetobacteraceae bacterium (assembly GCA_031291795.1). GTDB lineage: Bacteria > Pseudomonadota > Alphaproteobacteria > Acetobacterales > Acetobacteraceae > Rhodopila. The sequence goes on from JARLIJ010000182.1 coordinate 5,667, forward strand.
ATCGGGATGGCGCCAGGCGGCGGCATGATAGCCGATACCACGGATCGACATCCCCAGCCTCATCTGCTTCTTTTCTGCGGTCATGTCGGCTCCTGCTGCATCCTGGTCGTTACGTCAGTCGCGCAAATGGGCGCGCAAGGTCGTGCCGCCGTACTCGCGCCGGAACAGTCCCCGTGCCTGCAACACCGGCACCACGGCGCGGCAGAACTGCTCGAACATGCCTGGCATCAAGGTGGGCGTCAGGACGAATCCATCGCAGGCGCCCGATTCGAACAAGTCCTGCAGTTCGTCTGCAATGGTTTCCGGCGAACCGGCGATTTGCGGGCAAAGTTCGCTGGTTGCAAAGCGCCGCGCTGCCTCGCCGAGCGTCAGGCCCTGCGCGGCCGTCCCCTGCAGAATGACGTCGAGCGAGCCGCGCGATCCGGCCTCCAACACCATGTCCGCAAGCGGTTGGTCCGGCGGGAAGCGCGACAGATCGACGCCGATATGGCCCGACATCTGTGCCATGCCGACCTCGGTCTGCACGAGGTCGTTGACATAGGCCTGGCGCGCCCGCGCGATCTGGTCGGTTTCCCCCACGATCACGTCGATCGACGGCAGGATCAGGCATTCTTCGGCAGCACGCCCTCGCGCCACGACGCGCGCCTTCAGGTCGCGATAGAACGCCTGCATGTCGGCTTTGCTGTGTTGCAGGGTAAAGACCAGTTCACCCCAGCGTGCGGCAAAGTCCCGACCACGCGATGAAGACCCCGCCTGCATGATCACCGGCCGCCCCTGGGGCGAGCGTGGCACGGTCAGCGGGCCGCGCGTCCTGATCCACTTGCCTTCGTAGTTGGCGTAATGAACCTTGTCCGGATCGGCGTAGACGCCGCGCGCCTTGTCCAGCACCAGCGCATCTTCATCCCAGCTTTCCCAGAGGCGACAGACCGCCTCTACCACTTCATCGGCATAGTCGTAGCGCGTGTCGCGCGCGGGCAATTCGTCCAAACCGAAGTTCTGCGCTTCCAGATGCCCATGGGATGCAACGACATTCCATGCAACGCGGCCACCGCTCATCAGGTCGAGCGTGCCGAGCGTGCGGGCCAGGTGATAGGGCGGATAGAACGTCGACGAGAGTGTTGCGCCAAGCCCGATATGGCTGGTGACGCGCGACATGATAGACAACAACGGGATCGGATCGAGCAACCCCATCTGGCCGCCGCAGCGCAGGATGGTGGCGAAGCTGCCGCCGAACAGATCGTACAGCCCGAGGATGTCTGCGAAGAACAGGCTGTCGAATTTGCCTTGCTCCAGCACGCGGGCGATGTGCTCGTGCCATTGCGGCGTGAACACGCCCAGATCGGCTTCCGGATGCCGCCATGCTCCATGATGGTGCGCGGTCGGCCCCGCCAGCAGGAACGCCACCAAATGCATCTTGCGCGATGTCATGGTGCGGCGATCACTTCTGCAGGTCGCATCAAGGGTCCCTCCTTTGCCACGCGGATCCGGTCGAGCCTGCCGTATGTTTGCGGCGATGACCCAATCCAATCCCGTTGTTCCCCGCCTCCTCGCTGCTTTATGATGAGCGCAAAGTGTCTCCCATGTCACGCGCCGTCCGTGATGTCCCTGGGCTATCGCTGGGGTATTGCTGGCAGGGGCAAGGCCCATGCCACGCGGCATGGTGGGAACAGGCGCGTGTCGGGACAATCGCAATCCGCCCGTGCGGGGAGGCTGGGCCTTGCTTATGGATGAGTTGCAGTCATACGGCGGCCAGAATGCCGGCCGGGTGCCCAAAATCGCGCCGCTTGTTCCCAGCCGCAACGCCAGGACCACTTGGAGCACCTCGCCAGTCGTGCCGTGATTCCTACCGCGAGGTCGGCTTGCTCATCGGGCGGTCCCCGCCGTTCGCGCGAAGCGTTCCGTGCGGTATTCCGTCACAGTGATGGGTTGATAGCGCGGCGGCTGGTCCGGTTCGGCACAGGTGTCGAGGCAGGCGACGTTGGCATCATAGTTTGGAATGAAGTCCATCCCGATGGACAAGCGGCGGCTGTTGATCGCCGCGATGTCAGGGTTGACAACGCGGTGCGGGGTGGACACCCAACGGTCGTTTGTCCATCGCATCATAAGATCGCCGATATTGACCACGAACGTGTCGGGCATTGCGGGCGCATCTGTCCACTGCCCGGCTCGCGTCTTCACCTGCAACCCGCCGACTGCGTTGTCGCTGTAGAGCAGCGTCATCATGCTGAGGTCGGTGTGCTCGCCGGCACGTAGTTGCCCCGGCAACGGAATTGTCTGCGCGGCTGGATAATGCATCACGCGCAACTGGCTGATGTGGCGATCGACCTTGTCGGAGAAGAAGCCGGGAGGCAAACCGAGCGCCTGGGCATAGGCGCCGCAAAGCGCCCAGGCAAGGCGTTCGACGTCGCGCCAATAGGCCTTCAATGCCGGCATCAGGCCTGGCGGACGGTCCGGCCACAGATTGGCAGCAAGACTTGGATACGCCGCCGGACCGGTGAAGTATGGCTCGTCAGGCAGGTCGAACGGCCCGATGGCGAACAGTTCCTTCAGGTCCGGCGGCGTCTCTCGCCCGGCCAGCCGCGCCAGGGTCTCGTCACCGTATGCGATGTAGCCGCGGTTCTGTTCGGGTTTAGGCCGTACGACCCGGCGCTTCTCATCCATCGGCAGATCGAAGAATGCGTAGGCAGCGTCATACAAGGCGCGGATGCGGGCGGGTGACACACCGTGGCCGCGGACTCCGAAGAACCCGATGGTCTCGCAGGCCGCATTGATCTGTGCGGCGATATTGGCGAGCTGCTCTCTTGACGCATCTGGTTGCAGCAGCGGTGCGATGTCTACGATCGGGAAGGCGTCGGCCATTCTCGTTTCCTCATATCCGCAACGAATTGCCGGCTGCCCTGCGTGATCTTCACTGTGTAGGGATCGACGACCGTTACGGCATCGCCAAGTTCCTTGTCGCCGCCCTTGAACACGTCGGCGGTGAAGCCCTTGATGCCGGCGACGGAGCCGGAGAACCACGCGATGGTGGTTGCACCGGTGACGGATTTCGCGCGGGCGAGGGTGTAGACCACGTCGTCGGCGGTGAACTCATTGCCGCTGCATCCAATCACACCATGCCGGAGATGCAACGTCCAGGTGGCACTGGCAGCATCGTAGTCCCAGCTTTCGGCCAGGCGCCCCTCAAACTTCGTGAAATCGGGGATGCGGATGCCGTCGTCGTTGGGGCCTTTCATGGCGTAGCCGATCAGCGGCTCCAACAGATTGATGCGGCCGACCTGGGAGGTGTTGACGGTGGAGGACGGTCCGTCGGGGTCGAGGCTGACCGGCACATCTTCCGTCAGGTAGAGCAACTGGGTCTGAGCGAAGGCCTGGGATCCGAGACAGAGCGAAA
>JARLIJ010000028.1 GCA_031291795.1 Acetobacteraceae bacterium
ACCGCGCATATCCGGCTGGCCAACCCGCGCACCGCGGAGACCCAGGCGAACCTGGTCCTGCGCCGCGGCTTCAACTACAGCCGCGGGCTGACGCCGGCCGGCCAGCTCGACATGGGCCTGCTGTTCGTGTGCTTCCAGGCCGACCTGGAGGCCGGGTTCCTGACCGTGCAGCAGCGGCTGAACGGCGAGCCGCTGGAGGAGTACATCAAGCCGTTCGGCGGCGGGTATTTCTTCGCGCTGCCCGGTGTGGCGGGGCCGGACGCGTTCCTGGGGGAAGGGCTGCTCGGCGCCTGAAGCGCTGACCCGCCCGGTGGGAAGGCCGGCCGTCGGCAAGGCGGCCGCGTCAGCCTGCCGCCGCGGTGTCGCCCTGGTCTTCCGCTGCACCCACCCCGGTGTCGGCGTAGATGTCGGACAGCGACAGCTCGACCCCGATTTCCGGCATGGTCAGCACATCGTCGGCGGTGAGCGGAACAGCGTTCCAGCCGGCGTCATGACGCACGAACACGGTCGCGGCGATGCTGTCCTGCTCCAGGATGACGTAGCGCCGGATCGACGGCGTGGCCTGGTACTCGCGGAGCTTCTCGATCCGGTCGATGCGGGACGTGCCGGGACTGAGGATCTCGAAAACGACCACCGGTTCGCGGATCACGGTCTCGCCCGGGGGGACCGGCGTGCAATACACGAAGGCGTCCGGATAGCGGATACGGCCTTCCACCTCGATCTTCAGGGTCGGACCGCGAACCCGGCACGGCTTCCCCCGGAGATGCGCCTGCAGGAGCGCGCGCAAAGTGCCGCCAATGGCCTCATGCGCGTCCGTCCCCCCCGTCATGGCGACCGGCTGGAAGCCATCGAACTCGTATCGCAGTTCCTGGCGCTCTTCCCAGTCCAGGAACTGTGCGACCGTCCAGGGTTTGCGGACAGTGTTGCTCATGCACGGCAAGCTAGCAGAAAACGACGGCGGTTGCCTCCCAATGTGCAGAGGCACCCGCCGTCGCGCACAGCTTACTCCGCCGCTTCGGCGTAGGCCTCCAGCGGCGCGCAGGTGCAGATCAGGTTGCGGTCGCCGTAGACGTTGTCGACCCGCTTCACCGGCGGCCAGTATTTCGACGCCATCACCCAGGGCAGCGGGAACGCCGCCATCTGCCGGCTGTAGCCATGCGTCCAGACATCCGCCGTCACCTCGCGCGCCGTATGAGGCGCGTGCTTCAGCGGGTTGTCCGCCCGGTCCAGTCTGCCGGCGCCGATCGCCGCGATCTCCCCACGGATGGCGATCATCGCATCGCAGAACCGGTCCAGTTCCGCCTGGCTCTCGCTCTCGGTCGGCTCGATCATCAGCGTGCCGGCGACCGGCCAGGACATGGTCGGCGCGTGGTAGCCGTAATCCTGCAGGCGCTTGGCGATGTCCTCGACCAGCACGCCGGCCTCGGCCTGGAAGCCGCGGCAGTCGATGATGCATTCATGCGCCACCATGCCGTTCGGGTCGGTGTAGAGGATCGGGTAGCTCTCGCGCAGCCGCCCGGCGATGTAGTTGGCGTTCAGGATCGCCACCTCGGTTGCTCGCTTCAGCCCCGCCGCGCCCATCATGCGGATATAGGCGTAGGAGATCGGCAGGATCAGCGCGGATCCCCACGGCGCGGCCGCCACCGGCCCGATGCCACTGGCCGGCCCGGCATCGGGGCGCAGCGGATGGTTCGGGAGAAACGGCGCCAAGTGTGCCGCGGCGCCCACCGGCCCGACACCCGGCCCGCCGCCGCCATGGGGGATGCAGAACGTCTTGTGCAGGTTGAGGTGGCAGATATCCGCCCCGATCGACGCCGGCGAGGTCAGCCCGACCTGCGCGTTCATGTTGGCACCGTCCATGTAGACCTGGCCGCCGGCCTCATGGATCACGGCGCAGATGTCGCGGATCGCCGCCTCGAACACGCCATGCGTGCTGGGGTAGGTGATCATCAGCGCGGCAAGCTTGTCGGCATGCTGCGTCGCCTTGGCGCGCAGGTCGGCGAGGTCGACGTTGCCGTCCTTATCGCAGCCCACCACCACCACGCGCAGCCCGGCCATCGCGGCGCTGGCGGGATTGGTGCCGTGCGCGCTGGACGGGATCAGGCACACGTCGCGCTGCCCCTCGCCACGGGATTCGTGCCAGGCGCGGATCGTCAGCAGACCAGTGTATTCGCCCTGGGAGCCCGCGTTCGGCTGCAACGTCACCGCAGCAAACCCGGTCGCGGCTTTCAGCCAGTCTTCCAGCCGGTGGATCAGGCTGACGAAACCCTCGGTCTGGTCGGCGGGGGCGAACGGGTGGACATCGGCGAAGCCCGGCAGGGTGATCGGGATCATCTCGGCCGAGGCGTTCAGCTTCATCGTGCAGGACCCCAGCGGGATCATGCTGCGGGTCAGCGCGATGTCCTTGTCCTCGAGCCGCTTGAGGTAGCGCAGCATCTCATGTTCGGCGTGGTGCTGGCTGAACACCGCCTGCGCCAGGAAGCCGGTGTTGCGCACCAGCCCGGCCGGCAGGCTCGCCGGCGCGTCCTGCAGCGCAGCCCCCAGCACCCCGGCCAGCGCTTCCAGTTCGGCGCGCGTCACCGTCTCGTCCAGCGCGATGCCGACCGCGCCGGCATCGACGCGACGGAAGTTGAACCC
>JARLIJ010000029.1 GCA_031291795.1 Acetobacteraceae bacterium
AAGCCCGCTTCCGTCTCAGGCAACGTGCGCTGAAACATGTGCTGTATTGCGCGTCGGGCCATGCATCATGGCCCGCCGCTCCAGCTACCGGAACGCCCAGCGCAGGGTTCGCGCGAGGCCGAGCGTGCCGGCGCGGACGAATGGGCGGCTGAGGGGCGGCGCGGACAGGCCGTGCATGCGGCGCGCCCAGGGCGGCAGCAGGTCGACCGCCGCCTGCAGCGTGAGCGCCTGCAGCGGCTCCGCCATCGGGTTCGGCGCGTGCTGCGTCAGGACGAGGCGGGCGACTTCGCGGGTGCGGGCGTCGCAGACCAGGTGGGGGCGCATCGCCTCGATCAGGGCGCGGGCCTCGCGGCGGGTGCGGGGGACCGGGTCGGCGCCGAGCGCGGCGGCAATGCGGGCCATCTCGGTGAAGTAACGGTCCTGGCTGGCCGGAGACATCGCGGGGTCGGCGTAGCGGATCCAGGCGTCGAGGAAGCTGGTCGCCTCGGTCACGTGCACCCAGGCCAGCAGGGCGGGGTCGTTCGCGGCGTAGGGCGTGCCGTTGGGCAGGGTGCCGCGGACCCGGTCGTGGATGGTTCGGACGCGGGCGATGGCGGCGGTTGCCTCGTCCGGGCCGCCGTAGGTGGTGAGGGCGATGAAGCGGGCGGTGCGGCGCAGGCGGCCATGCATGTCGGCGCGGAAGTTGGAGTGGTCCCAGACGCCGGCCAGCACGGCGGGGTGGAGCATCTGCAGAAGCAGGCCGGCGATGCCGCCCACCATCATGGCAGCGACGTCGCCATGGACGCGCCAGGCGATGGAGGCTGGGCCGAACAGGCCGTCGGCGCGGCGGGGGACGGGGCGCTCGCCGCGGGTTCGGTCGTTGAACAGGGCGACGACCTGGGCGGCGATCGCCTGCTTGATGGGGCGGACCAGGCGGGTGGCCGGGGAACCGGATGGCGCGGACGGGTATGGCATTACAAGGTACTCATTGGGCCGATCGCGAGCGCCGGATTGTCGAAAAGACCAACATACGGCATCAACGACAAACCCGCCTTGGCGTTGTGCCGTTCATCCCCTTAAGTCAGCTGAACTCGGAGATACATTTGCGGAGCCGGACAATCGGCTCGAACGCTTCGAACGCCTGGCCGGCACGGTTGCCGCCGCAGCGGCCAGGTCGAAGCGCACATCATCTCTCCCCGCTCCGGTCCTGATCACGGGGGGAATGCGTTTTGTCGCGATCAGTCCCCCCACCGATTTTCAGACGCGTTCCGTTCCCACCGCTTGCCGGCTTCGTCCATATGCTGGTGGTCGACGATCCATGCCTCTGCGGCCGCTTTCGACTCAAAATCAAGGTTGAAGCGAGGCGAGGCGCCCGGTTCGATGTACTCAACGTCAAATCCCAAACCGGACTGAATCACGCGATATGTTGTGTTTGCCATACATGTATCATGGCACATGCAGGGCTGTTCACTCAGCTTTTTTCGCAGCCGCATCCCAGGCCAGTCACGCGTCGCATCGATGGAGATCACAGGAGGGCCCGCCAGGACGGCGTTCTGCCTTGCCCCTCCCGACTCGCCTCGCATGCTCAAGGCCGCCATCAGCCGCCTGGGGAATTTGCCGCCCGGCCGCTCGCTGCACGCCGGGACCGCGTCCTGCCTCTCGCCCGGACATGCGCAACCGACAGACGAAACGATAAGTCAGGTCCTCATCAAGGGTGCCGCGGCGTTGCAGACCGGTGCGGCCTGCCGTGTCCCGGTTTCCCGTCGCGGCGGACCCCATTGGTGGTATGGTTCGGCGCATGACCCAGGCATCCTTCCATGCACCCGGGACGCCGGACGCGATCGCCGATCTGTGCCGGCGCTTCCGTGTCCGCCGGCTTGACCTGTTCGGGTCCGCTGCGACCGGCCGTGGCTTCGACCCTGCACGCAGCGACCTCGACCTTCTCGTCGCGTTCGAGCCGCTGCCGCCGGTTGACTACGCCAATGCCTATTTTGGACTGCGGGAGGCGTTGGAGGCGCTGTCAGGCCGACCGGTCGACCTTGTGACCGAGGCCGCGCTGGAGAACCCGTATCTGCACCGTCGTATCGAAACGGAACGCCGCCCCCTGTTCCCGGTGCCGTGATGCCCGGATCGCCCGATGCCGCCAAGTATCTGTGGGATGCGCGGCGCGCCACCGAGAGGATCGCCCGCTTTACCGCCGGCCGGACCTTCGACGATTACCTCGCTGATGATATGCTGCGCGCCGCCGTCGAACGACAGTTCGAGATCATCGGTGAGGCCTTCGCCGGCCTGCGTCGCGCGGATCCCGCTTTGGCAACCATAATCCCCGACCTTGCGCGCATTGTCGCGTTTCGCAATGTGCTCATCCACGGCTACGCGACCGTGGACGACCAACTGGTTTGGGGTGTGGTGGCACGCGACGTGCCCGTACTGCTGACGACACTCACGCGGATGCTTGAGGAAGCCGATCGGTGAATGACCGAACCAGCACTGCCGCGCCGGCCGCAACGAACCGGCGGAGCACCTGACGGACCTGTCGCAATCATCGGGGCAATCGAGCCGAGGATCACCTTCAGAAATAGTGCCAGAATCCCGACGCCCTGGCCTCCTCGGGCAGCCCATCGAACACGATCGCGCCGTTGTTCATGATGATCACCCGGTCGGCGATCTTCATTGCCGCGGCCACGTTCTGCTCCACCAGCACGGCGGTCATCGCGTGCGACTTGCACACATCGTGCACCTGCTGGAACATCCGCTCCACCAGGTTGGGCGCCAGGCCGATCGACGGCTCGTCCAGCAGCAGGCAGCGCGGGGAGCCCAGGATCGCCAGCGACATCGCCAGCATCTGCTGTTGGCCGCCGGACATGCTGCCCGCCCGTGTGCCGCGCCGCTCCTCCAGCACCGGGAACAGCCTGTAGACGTCACGAATCCCGAACATCGCGCCTGGCGTCACGTTGCGCGCGGCGACCACGTCGATGTTCTCGGCCACCGACAGGTCGGGGAAGATCCCGCGCCCCTCCGGCAGCAGCCGCAGCCCGAGCGCCACGCGCTCCGCCACGCCCAGGCGCGCGATCGGGCGACCGTCGAAATGCACCGACCCGGCGCGCAGCGGCAGCAGGCCCATGATGCTCTTCAGGGTGGTGGTCTTGCCCGCCCCGTTATGGCCGAGGAACGCCAGGATCTGCCCCGGCTCCAGCGCGAAGGATACATCTGAAACGACCGTCTTCGCCCCGTAG
>JARLIJ010000183.1 GCA_031291795.1 Acetobacteraceae bacterium
CATGCCCCAGATCAGAACAAGAACGAAGCGGACAGATCATGAGCTACGAAAACCGGACAGATTGATTAGCTAGCGACAGCCTGGCGTCGGTGCCTGTCGGTGTTCGTTGCCTGCGATCGTTCAGGAACCCGGCGGCACCGTGAAGCAGTCGATACCCTGGCTGGAGAGCGCGGAGCAGGCGGCCGAGGCGGTCTCGGGCGACAAGCCGACCAGCCGCGCGCGGAACAGGACGCCGCCGCGCTGGACGGGCGTGATCGCCGGCTGCGCGGCGGCCAGAAGGCTGCCGGCACGCATGCGGGCAGCGGCGATGACGGAACGGGAGGTTTCGGGATTGGGGTACGCGCCAACCTGGATGCCCCAGTCGCCACCGCCCATGGTGCGGGTGGTAACCGGCGAAACCATTGCGGGCGTGCGATAGGCCGGCCCGTTGGCAGGAACCGGCAGCGATGTCGCGACCACCGGGGCGACCACGGCCGCGGCCTGCGCGGTCAGCACGCCGGTCGGGGCGGACGGCGTCACCAGGCCACCACCGTCGAAGGCGCGGTCGGACGGATCGCCCCCGGTTTCGGTTGCCGCTTGGTACTGCGCCCCCGTCATCCCGCCCCCTGCATAGGCACCGTCGGCATCGGAGGCGGCCACCTGGCGGAACCCGCCATCGCCATAGCCGGCGGAAGGACCGCTCGGAGCCTGGCCGGTCGCCTGGTATTGCGCCGCCTGGTATTGCGCGCCTGTCATCCCGCCGCCGGCATAGGCGCGGTCCGCCTCGGACGTGGCGACCTGACGGAAGCCACCACCGCCACCGTAGACTGCCAGCGGTCCGGTCATCGCGACCTCGGTGCCAAGCTGCGGCGCCACGCTGGCGAGGTAGTTGACCGTCTCATCCGGCAGCGGGCTGCCGCCGGACAAATAGGCATCGAGATTGTCGGGACCGGCATTGTACGCCGCCAGGAAGGCCGGCGACCCGTAGCGGTCGTACATCTCCCGGATATAGGCGGTGCCCGCCAGGATATTGTTGTGTGGGTCGTAGGGATCGCTGCCCAGTCCGTAGCGTCGCTGCAGGGTCTCGTAGGTGCGTGGCATCACCTGCATCAGTCCCATCGCACCGGCCGAGGACGTGACCAGCATGCCGTCGCCGTTAAATTGCCGACCGCCGCTTTCCTGGCGCATCACCGCGCGGATCCACCGCTCGGGCACCCGGTAGCGGGCAGCGGCTTCCTGGATATACGGGCCCCATGGGTCGTCCGGCATTCCCGGCGCGGGATAGGACGACGCGGCACGCGCGCGGTAGGTGCGTGCCTCGGAGCGTGAGGCGGCAAGGTCGTAGCCGTAGTCGCCGTTGCCGTCATAGCCTCGTCTTCCGTCCCAGCTTGTCGCGTAGCGCGAGCCCGAGCACCCGGCGCAGAGCGAAAGCAGCACAAGGGCGATGGCCGATCGGGGGGGCCTCATGAAACGCACGGGGTTGACAGCATGGAACTGGGCACGGGCGAGTGACCTACGCGGGAATCGGACGCCGCTTTATAGCGCGGATTTGCCGGCCTTGCTGTGGCGGGGAAGCCTCGGGTCGGCCGCCGTCTTTCACATGCGCCCGGGCAGGAACGTGGCGATCTCTGGAATGCTGATCAGGATGCCCTACCGCCAGGTGCCGCCAGGTACGGTGTCTTGATTTGCTGCGCCTCCGGCGTCAGCCACGCGCCGCCCGGGCATTCGGCGGCGATACGCCAGCGCTTCCGCCATACGCATCCGACCGACCTCGGCCGCACCGGCCAGGTCGGCGATCGTGCGCCCGACCCGCAGCGCCCGCGTGTAGCCGCGCGGCGATGGCCGCCGCCGCTGAGCGCGGCCAGCATCGACTTGCCGGCACCCGGCGAGCCCACCATCAGGATGTTGTGACCTGTTGGCAGAATCTGGCGCTCCGCTCCCGGTAAAGCGCCGGTGGGTTCCTATAACCCTGTCCAGCGACATGAGGCCGAACCGAACGTTAACAATTCAGAAAAAATTTCTGGATATTGTCAAGAATGCCACAGGCAGCGGCCATGCAACCGTCGACGTGATGGAGACTTAGAAGGTTTGGTTATGTCCAGGTATTGCGCCAAAGAAACTACAAGCCTAGACGCCGATGGCTCTGGTTCGGCGTCCTTTTTGGCCGCCTGTGGCAGGCTGATACAGGCGGCTCCTAAATTTCTTAAGTCGCGCCATTTCGCTCTCGGGGCGGCGTTGCTTGCAGCCACCGCTTTAAGCACCCCTGGCACAACCAGCGCGGCGGGGTTCGATCAGTTTGTCGGGTTGGGCGACAGCACGATGGACAGCGGGTATTTCCTCAATAACTCGACGGGGGGGATGCAGAACGGCACGACGGCGGCAGCGGCAGACGCGGCGATTCGCGCGGCTGCCAGTAATGGGGGCACCGGCACGTTCACCGGCCCCGGGGTGATGAATACCACACTGCTGGCCGCGAGGTTCGGCCTGACTGCGTTGCCGGTCGGCGCTCCGGGTGGAACGAATTACGCCAACGGTTCCGCCCAAACGGTTCAGACCACGCAGGTGAGCAACTATACGGCCGGTTTCTTCAACAACGTCCCCACGACCGCACAGATTTCCAACTACCTCGCCACCGTCAACAATCACGCCAATCCAGGTGCTATCTTTATGATCAGCACAGGCGCAAATGACTTGTTCTGGATGCAACCGTTGGGGCTTTCGTCTGATCAGCTCCGTCAGACCTATATGGTCCCGTGGGCAAACGACCTGGCCAGCAGTGTCGCGACGTTGCAGGGAGCCGGCGCACGCACCATCCTGGTGCTCAATCTGAATGAATATGCCAGGCTGGTCGGCGCGGACGGGGTCGTTCCCGTTGGCGACAAGACAGTTATTGCCGAGGCAGCCACCTACAGTTCGACGATCTGGTCCAGCTTGGCGACGGCGGGCGTGAACTTCATTCCCGTCGACATCAACAGCCTGTTCACCTACGTAGCGCAACACCCGACGTCGTTCGGTTTCACGGCGCAGAACGTGTTGGGGTCCAACCCGGCATGCAGCAGCACGGTACCGTCGAGCATTCTGTGCACGACCGCCGATCTCGTCAGCCCCAACGCCGAGCAGACCCATCTGTGGGTGGACGGCGTCCACCTGACGACAGCGGGGCAGACCATCGAGTCGGACCTCATCTACAGCCTGCTGACTGCGCCGAGTGAGATCTCCTTGCTGGCGGAAAGCGCCGTGCAGGACGGGCTGGCGCGGACTGCGGCGATCCAGGGACAGATCGAGACGTCGGCGCAGCATCGTGGACCCGGCGGCATCAACGTCTGGGTCAACGCCGGGGCCGGCAGCCTGAACTTCCAGAACACGTCGGCCGCCCCCGGTGCATCCGGCATCCCCTTTCGCGGTACTGTGGGTGCCGATTACCTGACACCGAGCGGGATCATCCTCGGCCTGGCAGTCACCGCGGGCGAGCAGACGCAGCAGTTCTCCACCGGGGGCCACTTCGACCAGGTTGGAGAGGCGGTGAGCCTCTATGCCGCCTACCGGGCCGGTGTGGGGCAATGCAGTGGCGAGCTATGGCCTGTATCAAACGCACATCGCGCGCCAGGTGCCGCTCGGCATCTTCACCGACCAGAACAGCGGCAATGCCAACGGACAGTCGCTGGCTCTGGCATTGCGCGGCGGCGGCGATATCCGGCTGGGGCCAGTCACCACCGGGCCGGTGGCCGGCCTGGTAATGCAGCACGTGGACATCGATGGCTTCACCGAAACCGGCACCAGCGGCGTCACGGCGCTGTCGTTCGGCAAGCAGACGCGGGATTCGGTGGTCAGCCAACTCGGCTGGCGCGGGGCGGTGGACGTGGGCAACTGGCAGCCGTTCGCGGAACTCACCTGGGACCACGAGTGGGACCACAAGACCCGAACGATCACGACCTCGCTCACCTCGATCGCCGCCCCGCCCTACACCACCGCCGCTGCGCCGACGGCATCCGACTGGGCGACCGCCTCGATCGGCAGCACCTACAGCCTCAGCGCACAGGTGACACTGCGCGGCATCGTATGGACGCAGTTCGTCAACCCGCAGGTGAGCAGCTATGGCGGCAACCTGGGACTGAACGTCAGTTTCTGAGCCAGCCCGCCCGTCTGGCCAGCCGGATCGGAAAAGCGCCTCCCACACGCGGACGATCGCCTACCCCTTCCGGCCCGGCATCCGGTGGCGATACGCCAGCGCTTCAGCCACATGCACCCGACCGACCTCGGCCGCACCGGCCAGATCGGCGATCGTGCGCCCGACCCGCAGCACCCGCGTGTAGCCGCGCGGCGACAGGCGCAGCTTCTCCATCGCCTGCTGGACCAGCTTATGCGCATCCGGCCGCAGCATGATCGCCTGGATGTCGGCCTCGGCGTTGCTGGCCGGTCCGTCGTCGCCGTAACGCGCCCGCTGCGCCATCCGCGCACGCGCCACGCGGGCAGCCACCACCGCACTCGACTCGCCCGCCGGCGCATGGGCGAGTTCGGCTGCACTGGCCGGCCGCACCTCCACGGTCAGGTCGATGCGGTCCAGCACCGGGCCGCCGATCCGGCTCTGGTAATCCTCCCCGCAGCGTGGCGCACGACCGCATTCGCGCACGCCATCGCCAAGATAGCCGCAGCGACACGGGTTCATCGCCGCCACCAACTGAAACCGCGCCGGGTAGGTGATATGCGCGGCGGCGCGCGACACGGTGGTGTGGCCGGTCTCCATCGGCTGGCGTAGCGAATCGAGCGTCTGGCGCGGAAACTCCGGCAGTTCGTCCAGGAACAGCACGCCGCGATGCGCCAGCGACACCTCGCCGGGCCGCGCACGATGGCCACCACCGCTGAGCGCCGCCTGCGATGCCGAATGATGCGGCTCACGGAACGGCGGGCGCATCAGCAGCCGCCCGCCCGCCAGCAGGCCGGCCACGCTGTGGATCATGCTGACCTCCAGCGCCGCCCGCGCATCGAGGTCGGGCAGCAACCCTGGCAGGCGCGCGGCCAGCATCGACTTGCCGGCACCCGGCGAGCCGACCATCAGCAGATTATGGCGGCCGGCCGCGGCGATCTCCACCGCACGGCGGGCGGTCTCCATGCCCTTTACGTCGGCCAGGTCGGGTCCACGGGTGGCATCGGCGATTCCAGCCGTGTCGGGCGGCGTCAGCACCTGGGTGCCCTGGAAGTGGTTGATCAGCGACAGCAGGTCGGGCGCTGCCAGCACTTCGATGCGGCCGGCCCAGGCGGCCTCCCCCCCCTGCCCGGCCGGACAGATCAGGCCCAGGTCGCGCGCCGAGGCCGCGATCGCTGCCGGCAGCACGCCCACGACCGCGCTCAGCGAGCCATCGAGCGAGAGTTCCCCCAACGCGGCATAACCGGCGATCTCGTCCCGGGGCAGGACACCCATGGCGGCCAGCACGCCGAGCGCGAGCGGCAGGTCGAAATGGCTACCCTCCTTCGGCAGATCCGCGGGCTTGAGATTGATCAGGATGCGCCGCGGCGGCAGCGACAGGCCCATGGCGGAGAACGCGGCCTTCACGCGTTCCTTCGCTTCGCCCACGGCCTTGTCCGGCAGGCCGACCAGCAGCAGAGCGGGGGTGCCGGCGCTGATCTGCACCTGCACCTCCACCGGAACCGCCTCGATGCCGGCGAAGGCGAAGGTGTTGATGCAAGCCATGGTGTGGGAGGGACGACGGGCGGACATGTCCACCAGTGTGGCGGCAGAAGATGAAGGCAATGGTAACGGCGGCCGGATCAGCCGGGATCCGGAAACCCGAGGGCGACCAGGGCGCAGACCATGCCGGCTGCCCAGGCGAGGTAGATCGCGATCAGCAGGTCGCGCGCCGTCCAGCGCCGGCCCAATCGGAATGCCAGCGGCCATGGCAGGGCAAGCGCCAGCAGGACGGGCAGCACGCCGAAGGTCTCGCCGGCATAGATCCCCATCACGAATCCCATGATCAGGGCCACGAAGACCGGCGGGATGCACGCCAGAAGCAGCATCTCATGCTGCATCCGCGCGGTGGCCTGCACGACGAAGCTGAACAGCACCAGCGTCGCCAGATAGGCCGTGGGCTCTGCCAACGTGCTCATGCGAGGATGGCGATCAGGCTGGGGGAAGGATGCATTGCGGCATGATCGTGCCGGATCGGGCGCGCGGCAATCAGGCGGCGCGAGCGTGCGTTCCCGGCGGATCAGCCGAACGACCCCGCAGATAAAAAGATGGCGGTGCCTTGTGGGCACCGCCAAGTTTAGGGAGGAAACGTCCAAGAAAGCAGACAGCGCGGTCAAGGACCGCATTGCTGCGAGACGGAACCTAGGCGGTTGATCATTCGTCTGCAAGCGATTTCTCGCATTGCAGCATTGCAGCGATTCCGAGGGTGGCGGGCCGGTGTCTCCGCCTCGGTATCAACCGGTTGTTAAGGCGGGGATGCCTAGGATGCGGCATGCGCGCGCTCTTCCTGACAGGGCTGCTGCTGCTCTCGCTCATCGGGCGGGCAGCCGCCAGCCTCGGCTTCGGTCCTCCCGACCCACCCGGCCTGCTATGCCGGCAGGCGATCGTCGCGGCGGAACGGGCGAACGCCATCCCGGCCCATTTGCTGGCTGCAATCGGCCGGGTCGAAAGCGGCCGGCGCGACCCGGTTTCCGGCGCATTGCACCCATGGCCATGGACGATCAACGCCGAGGGAGAGGGGCAGTTCTTCGAAACCAAGATGCAGGCCCTCACCGCGGTGAAAGCGTTGCAGGCACGCGGCGTCAGGTCGATCGACGTGGGCTGCCTGCAGGTCAACCTGATGCACCACCCGAACGCGTTCGCAACGCTTGAGCAGGCATTCGACCCGCACGCCAACGCCGACTACGCCGCACGCTTCCTCCGACAACTTTTCGGACAGAGCAGCACGTGGCCGAAGGCGACCGCGCTGTACCACTCGGCCACGCCCGAACTGGGCGAGCCCTACCAGAAACAGGTGATGGCCGTCTGGCCCGAGGAAATGCTTATCCAGACGGCAGAAGCGCCCTCGGCACTCGCGAACGCCTGGAGCGCGACGACCCGGGCCGCGATCCCGCCGTTCCCCCACGGCCCGGTCGCACACATCATCCCACTCGGGCGCGGTCCCGATGGCACCGCACCGCCTGGGCGCGACCTGGCATCGTACCGCGCCGCCCCGATCCTGCTGTCCAACCGCGCGCTCGCGCGTCCCGCCGGGGGCTGAGGGGGTCGGCGCGCCTCAGCCACCGCGGTTGGGCGCGTAGGGCGAAGCCAGCACATCGAACAGCGTCTGGTCGAACTGGCCACCCAGCTCGATGTTGTAGAGCGTCACCCGGGTTTCCTGCCGTTGGGCGTCGAGCACGATCCATTGGCGCAAGGCCAACGGCTGATCGGCGAAGATCAGCGTCAGTGTGCCCTCGCCCGGCGAATCGGTGCGCGTCAGGCTCACCTGGATCTGCCCAGGCTGTCGCTGCATGCCGGTCACGGTGATATCGCCGCTCAGCTTGACATGCTCCGCCAGCAGGATGCCCAGCGGTGTGCGGCCGAGCGGGATGTTGCTGGTCTGCGCCAGCGACTTGTCCTGAAACACCAGCAGCCCATGGTTGGCGATCAGCAGGAACGGCGCGGGCGGGTTGTATTCGAAACGCATGCGACCCGGCCGCTCCAGCCAGGCGGTCCCCTCGGTGAGGTGCCCGTCCGGCGCCACCTGGAGGAAATGCGCTTTCAGGGTGCGCAGGCTGTCGAGCGCCCCCTCGATGCGCGTCAGGTCGGCGCGATCCTGGGGCGTGGGCTGGAAAGCCGGTTGCGCTCGCGCCGCACCGGCGGCGAGCGGGACGAGCAGGCTGGACAGGAGGAAATTGCGACGGCGCATGCGGGGTATGTGGCGTGCCGACCGCCGCTTGGCAAATGGCGAGACCGCGACGGGCGGACGGCGGCCGCCATGGCCACCCACGCCCTTCGTCGTCAGGTCAGCCGCACCTGCACGTAGCTGCCTGGCGCATCCTCGATCGCCTTCAGCTTGCCCGTGCCCGGTTCCCGCGCCGCCACCTGGGTCTTGCCGAACGACGTCACCCAGCGATGCCAGTCCGGCCACCAGGATCCGGCCATCTCGGTCGCGCCGGCCAGCCATGCTTCCGGATCGGGGGGCAGATCCTCGTTGATCCAATGGCTGTATTTGCCGCCCTCCGGCGGGTTCACCACCCCGGCGATGTGGCCGGAGGCGGCAAGCACGAAGCGCTTTGACCCGCCGAGCAACTGGGTGCCGCGATAGGTCGACTTCCACGGCGCGATGTGATCCTCGCGCGTCGATAGAAAATAGGCTGGCGCCTTGATCTTGCCCAGGTCGATCGGCACCCCGGTCAGCGTGATCCCGCCCGGCTTCGCCAGTTCGTTGCCCTGGTACATCTTGCGCAGGTAGAAGCTGTGCATGCGGGCCGGCATTCGGGTCGAGTCGGCGTTCCAGTACAGCAGGTCGAACGGGAACGGGTCGTTGCCCAGCAGGTAGTTGTTCACCACGAAGGACCAGATCAGGTCGTTGGCCCGCAGCATGTTGAACGTCGCGGCCATCTCGCTGCCCTCGAGGAAGCCGCGCTTGTTCATCTTTTCCTCGAGCGCCTTGAGTTGCTCCTCATCGATAAAGACGCCGAGCTCGCCGGCCTCATGGAAGTCCATCATGGAAACGAAGAAGGTCGCGGTCTTAATCCGGTCATCCTTCTTTGCTGCCATCCAGGCGAGCGTGCTGGCCAGCAGCGTGCCGCCCAGGCAGTAGCCGATGGCGTTAACCTCCCGCTCCCCGGTGGCGGCCTCGATCGCGTCCAGGGCTGCGAGGTACCCTTCCTTCATGTAGTCCTCGAAGCCCTTTTCGGCGAGCTTCTCGTCCGGGTTGACCCAGGAGATCATGAAAACGGTGTGGCCCTGCGCCACCGCCCAGCGGACGAAGCTGTTCCGCGGGCGCAGGTCGAGAATGTAGAACTTGTTGATCCAGGGGGGGCCGATCAACAGCGGGCGCTTCAGCACCTTCTCGGTGATCGGCGCGTACTGGATCAGCTGCATCAGGTCGTTCTGATAGACCACCTTGCCACGCGAGACACCGATGTTGTCGCCCACCTTGAAGGCGTCCGTATCGGTCATCTTGATGCGCAGCTTGCCGCGTCCGCGCTCGAGATCGGCGAGCAGGTTATTCAACCCCTTCAGCAGGTTCTCACCGCCGGTTTCAGCGGTCTTGCGCAGCACCTCCGGGTTGGTCAGCAGGAAGTTGGACGGACTCATCGCGTCGATGAACTGGCGCGAATAGAAGTCGACCTTCTGGGCGGTCTTCGGGTCCAGGCCATCGACATGGGTCACGACGTCCTGCACGAAGCGCGCCGACAGCAGGTAGGACTGCTTGATGAAGTCGAAGACCTCATTCTCCTTCCACGCGTCGTCCTTGAACCGCCGGTCAGAGGATGGGGCGGCGATCACCGGCTCGTGGTCGATGCCCATCACGCGCCGGGCGGTATTCTGCCAGAGCGTCATGTAGTCCTGCCAGAAACCCAGCTGCGCCTGCATCAGGCGCGCCGGGTTGGCCATCATGCGGGCGGTCATCTCCAGGAATGCGCGGCCGATGTTGAGCGGGTCGGCGGCGTGTTCCTCGCCCGCCTGGCGCTTCAGCCATTCACCGACAAGCCGCTGGGAGCGTTCGGCAATATCGGCCATGGAGCGGCTGACGACGGCGGGATCGGGCAACTTAAACCCGGCCGCGTCGTCCGCCTCTTTCGGCGGGGTCGGCAGTGTGCCGGCGGGCTTTCCAGGCGGCGTACTGGGCGCCTTGTCGGGCGTCGTCTCGGTCGTCTTCTCCCGGGGGGCCATGCGGGCATCCTTTGCGTCGGCAGCACCACCGGCTACACAGGCGGCCGGCAGCGTGGAGCGGGTCCGACATATGGTTATCAGGGTAAGAGGCGGGCAACGTAGTGGCGCGCGCAGGCAGGTTCAAGCGGGCCGGCCCTGGCGGCTTGGCGCGCTGATGGTATTGCCGGCGGCGGCCCTGCTCGCCGGCTGCGGTTCGGGCAAGACTTCGATGAACCCGGTCGACTGGTGGCACAACCTCGAGGGCGGCCGGATTGCCGAAGATCGGCCGCCGCCGCCGAATGCCGACGCGCCGTACCCGAACCTGTCGACGGTGCCCGCGAAACCGACGCCGCCCGACAAGGATGCGATGCAGCGGCTGACATCGGCGTTGGTCGCCGACCGGGTGAATGCCCAGCACACCGCGGAGCAGACGCCGTTGGCCGATCCATCCTCGCCCAGCGCCTCGCCGGCGCTGTTCGGGGCGGGGACGCTGCCGCCGCCGCCACCGCCGCGACCGGCTACACCGGGCCAGGCCAGCGCATCGCTGCAGGCGGCCTCACCGCCCGGGTCGCCGCCGCCCCCGCAATCCGCGCCGGCCCCGACGAGTGAGACCGCTCCGCCGCCGACGCCTGCGCCGCGGAAATCCGTGCAGAGCACGCCGCTGGAAGCACCCGCGGCGCCTCCACCGACGACCGCGACTCCACCAGTGGCAGCGCCGGAGACTCCACCCGCACCTGTCCCGAGCGTTGCTTCCAAGCCTGCCGCGCCGCCGCCACCGCCGGCCGCAGTGGCATCTGCGCCGATCCCTGCGCCGCTTCCCGCCGCGGTCGCGCCCGCACCGCCTTCGCCGGCCGCAGTCGTTCCGCCGCCGTCCGTGGCGTCGGCCACAGCGCCGGTTGTGCCGTCGACTCCGACTGCGCCGAACCCGCCGGCTGCCGCGGCTGCGCCG
>JARLIJ010000184.1 GCA_031291795.1 Acetobacteraceae bacterium
CCAGTTCGCCTTGCCTGACGCGATCGCCCACAGGACGGCAGCGGCCAGGATTGCCCCGATCACCTGTGCCGCGATGTACGGCAGCACGTGCCGGTTCGCGCAGCGCCCGGCGGCCCACAGGCCCAGCGTCACCGCCGGGTTGAAATGCCCGCCGGAGATGTGGCCCACCGCATAGGCCATCGTCAGCACCGTCAGGCCGAAGGCGAAGGCCACGCCCAGGAAGCCGATCCCCAGGCCAGGATAGGCGGCGGCCAGCACCGCTGCCCCGCATCCGCCGAAGGTCAGCCAGAATGTGCCGAACAGTTCGGCCGAGACACGGCGTGCCATATCGTCTTGCATGAATCCCCCCGATCTGATTCAGGAACGGTCCGCCATCGGACCGTATGGGCAGTCCAGGCAATCGGTCGCCCGCATGAAACCGGCTCGCGGGCTGCGTCCATTCAAGAGGCGGCATCTTGATCGCCGGCTGATCCGTTTGGCTTGTAACGATGGGGTGAGCACGCATCTGTTCGCGGAACCGACACAGGCGCCGGCATCTGGCGGCCTTGCCGGCCGGCTCGATCCGGGGCCCCATGGCGCGTCTGCCGATGGGGCGATTCGACCGGTGGGGCACTTCCATCGATGAGCACTGCCGTCGGTGGGCACTACCGTCGGGGGGACACTGCCATTGACGTGGCAATCTACCGACGGCGGCAATGCGACCGATGGGGAAGGACCACACGATGCCCGAGACCGAATGGCGCAAGCTGCGTTCCGACCAACTGCGGGAGAAAGCGCGCCAGGACGCGATTGTCATCCTTCCCGTCGCCGCGCTGGAACAGCACGGGCCGCATCTTCCGGTCGAGGTCGACACCCTGCTGGGTGAGGCCGTCGCCGCCCGCACCGCCGCCAAGGTCGCCGCCCGCGGGCAGGCGGTGCTGGTGCTGCCGGTGCTGTGGACCGGCATCTCCGAACACCACATGAGCTTCGGCGGCACCGTTACGCTCGACTTCGCCACCTTTGCCGCGCTGATCGAGGGAGTCGTTCGCTCCGTGCTGCGGCATGGCTTCAAGCGGATCGTCCTGCTGAACGCCCATGGCGGCAACGAGAACGCGTTGCGCACCATCACCGACGACCTGACGCCCAAACTCGGCGTGCCGATCGTGCAGTTCACCTACTGGTACGCCGCGGCGGTCGCGATCGCGAAGATCCTGGAGACGCAAGGCGGCCTGCAGCACGCCTGCGAGGCGGAGACTGCCATGATGATGGTGGTGCGGCCCGAGTTGGTGGCGACCGACCGCATCCCGCTTGCAAAGTCCAACACGTCGCCCGACGTGTCCGACGTCGCCGGTGGCGGCGTCTACCGCTGGCGATCCATCGGCAGCCGTTCGGGGTCCGGCGTCGTCGGCAATCCCGAAGCGGCTACGGTCGAGAAGGGCGAACGCCTGTTCGAAGCCATCGCCACGGCGCTGGCGGAGAAACTGTGCAACGCGGAGTTGTGGGCGCTGCCCTGGACGTCCGAAACACTTGCGTGATGCGGACAGCGCGCGGGGGATCCGTCAGGGTTTGGCCTGCCTGGGGGGCACCACCTCTCGCGTGTCGTCAAGCCGGTCCAGGATCCGCTGGGTCGCGCGATCAATCGTCGCGCCGAATTTCTGCATGCGTTCATCGGGGTCGGCGCGCATGCGGTCGGTCACCAGGCGGGTCGAGGACAGTGCGCCGCGCACGTCATGGCGGATGCTCGATATGAGTTGCTCCAGCTCCGCGATCCGCGACTGCGCGTCAGTCATGCACGTTCTCCATTGCAATCCGCTGCAGTCGTCGGATCGCATGGAGGACGAACTGGTTGCAAGCGTCAACGACGCGTCTGCGAATGTGATCCAAGGTTGTGGCCTGGCAGACGCGTTGCCGCCTCCCCCAGGCCACCTTGCAAGCAAGGGTCAGCGGCGGAAGTCGTGGCCCTTGCGTTCGGCGCTGCGGACCAGACCCTTCCACTCGCCCAGGCCATAGGTCTCGGTGTTGCGGACCTTCTTCATGCGCTCGGCGGCCTTGCCGATGACGTAGGGGTCGATCGCGACCGGCTCCTCGCCCAACTGGCGGGACATCAGTTCCACCTCGCAGGCGCGTTCCAGCATGTAGAGCCGCATCATCGCGCCGTGGATGGTCTGGCCCAGCGTCAGCAGCCCGTGGTTCATCAGCACGACGCAGCTTCCGGTGGCGCAGGAGCGGCCGAGCGCGTCGCATTCCTCGACGGTAGCGGGCACGCCGTAGTCGTGGTAAACGATGTCGTCATAGACGTGCAGCGCATCCTGGCTGATCGGGCGGATCCCGTTCTTGATCAGCGACACGCCGGCGCCGGCCCGGGTGTGGGTGTGCAGCACGCAGTTGGCATCCTCGCGCGCCTTGTAGACGCCGGAATGGATGATGAAGCCGGCGTTGTTGAACTTTCCGCCGCCGCCGATGATGTTGCCGTCGAAGTCCATCTTGATCAGCGAGGATGCGGTGATCTCGTCGAAGGTCTCGCCGTAGTTGTTGATCAGGAAGTGCGTGGGCTCACCGGGCACGCGGGCGGACATGTGGGTGTTGATCAGGTCGGTCCACCCGAGGTCGTAGGTGATCCGGTAGAGTGCTGCGAGTTCGCAACGGGTGTTCCACTCGGCTTCCGACATTTCGGGCTTAAGTTGCAGGGCGGCAGACATGGTTCTCTTCCCCTTCGGTTTAGGCGAGACGCAGCTTGAAGGGAAAAGGGCCTGTTGTGCAACTGCGAGCGGGCCGGCGGATGCGGTGGGCGATGCAGTTGCCGTCCCGATAAATCCGCATGCGCGGTCGACCGCAATCCACCCGCAGCGCGCCGGGGGTGGACTTTCTGCTGCTGCACTCTGGCCTTTTGTGAGGCGGGGCCATCCCACTCTCCGCCGCCGATCGATGGATTTCGCGCCCCTGGCGTTTGTCGCGGGAACGGCGGTAGGCTGCCGTAAAAGCAAGACGATCAGGGGAACATCCCAGGGGGACCATCCATGTCATGGCGCGCGCATGCCGCCGGCTTGCTGCTGCTTGCGGCGGCCGGCATCTCCGCGGTCGATGCTGCCGAACCTTTCACCATCGGCCTGGATATCGGCCAGACCGGCGCGCTGGCGCCCAACGGCCGCGCCGCGCTGTTGGCCATGCAGATCTGGGTCGAAGACACCAACGCCAGAGGCGGTCTGCTCGGCCGTCCCGTGAAGCTGATTACTTACGATGACCAGTCCAACCCGGCGCTGGTGCCGGGCATCATCTCCAAGTTGCTGGACGTGGACAAGGTCGACCTGTTAATCGGCGGCAACGGCACCAACATGGTCGCACCTGCCTTGCCGATCGCGATCCAGCGCAAGCTGACCCTGGTGGGCTTGTTCGGCCTCGACGTGAACAGCGAGTTTCATTACCCGAACTACTTCGCGATCATTCCCGCCGGCGGGGCACAGCCGAAGCAGGCATTCGCCGCCGGCTTCTTCGCGATGGCCGACAGCATGATGCCGCGGCCCGCGACGATTGCGCTGATTGGCGCGGATGCGGAGTTCGCGCGCAATGCGCTGGACGGAGCCCGCGCGCTGGCGAAGCAAGGCGGCTACAAGATCGTCTACGACAACACCTATCCGCCGGCGACGGCCGACTACGCACCGATCATTCGCGCGATCCAGGCTACGAATCCCGACATGGTGTTCGTCGGTTCGTATCCGCCCGACACGGTGGGGATGATCCGAGCGGCCAATGAAGTTGGGTTACGAACGAAACTATTCGGGGGTGGGATGGTTGGGTTGCAGGCGACTGCTATCAAGACCCAGCTCGGTTCGTTGCTGAACGGCATCGTCAACTATGATTTCTGGCTGCCGGTCGGTGCGTATGCGTCTCCCGAGGCGCTGGCGTTCCTGAAGAAATACCAGGCCCGCGTTGGGGAAAGCGGGGTCGATACGCTGGGCTATTACCTGCCGCCGTTCGCCTATGCCGATTTGCAGGTGGTCGGTGAGGCGGTGGAAGCCACGCACGGCACGGACCAGGCGAAGCTCGCCGACTACCTGCGCAGCCACACGTTCAGGACCATCGTTGGCGACATCAAATTCGGTCCGAACGGGGAATGGGCGGAACCGCGCGTGCTGGAAGTGCAGTTCCAGGGCGTGCAGGGCCACGACCTTGCGCAGTTCCGTGACCTGACATCGGAGGTCGTGCTGTATCCGCCAGCGCTGAAGACGGGTGCGCTGCGGTATCCCTATACGGACGCCCGGCAGTGAGTTGACGGAATGCTCCCCATGCGCAAAACCGGATGATGGACGCGGCCGGTCCGGGCCGGGTGCGCCGATCTTGCGAAAGTCCGCGCGCGTTCGCCGACCGTCCGGGATGGGAGTGAAAACGATGGCCGACCCACAAGCCGGGACCGCACCGGCGCCGTTCGACGCGATCATCATCGGTGCCGGCATGTCCGGCCTGTATCAGCTTCATCGCCTGCGGGAACTGGGGCTGCGCGTGCGGGTGCTGGAGGCCGGCACGGGTGTCGGCGGCACCTGGTACTGGAACCGCTACCCCGGGGCACGCTTCGATTCCGAAAGCTATTCCTACGCATACTCCTTCTCGCAGGAACTGCTGGACGAATGGGACTGGTCCGAACATTTCGCCAGCCAGCCGGAGACGCTGCGCTACCTGAACCACGTCGCCGACAAGTTCGACCTGCGCCGAGATATTCAGTTCCGTAGCCGCGTGGCCGCGGCGCATTACCAGGAGGCGACGCGGAGCTGGGACGTGACGCTGGAGGACGGCAGCCGGTTCAGCTCACGCTTCCTGATCACCGCCGTCGGCCCGCTCTCGGCGCCGACGATGCCGACGATCCCGGGGGTGGAGACATTCCGGGGCCAGTCCTGCCATACGGCCCGCTGGCCGCATGAGCCGATCAGCTTCGAGGGCAAGCGGGTGGCGGTGATCGGCACCGGCGCCACCGGGGTGCAGACGATCCAGGAGGTGGCGAAGACCGCCGGCCATCTGACAGTGTTCCAGCGCACGCCGAACTGGTGCGCACCGCTGCTCAACAGCAAGATCGGCGCCGAGGAAATGGTAGCGCTCCGAACCGGCTATCCGGAGATGTTCCAGCGCTGCCAGGAGACCTTCGCCTGCTTCCTGCACACGCCGGATCCGCGCCGCACATTCGACGTCTCGGACGAGGAGCGGGAGGCGTTCTGGGAGAAGCGCTATGCCGAACCCGGCTTCGGCATCTGGCAGGGGAATTTTCGCGACGTCCTGACGGACCGGCGCGCGAACGCGGCCCTGTCGGACTTCGTGGCCAGGAAGATCCGCCAGCGGGTGAAGGATCCCAAGGTGGCGGAGACGCTGATCCCGAAGAACCACGGCTTCGGCACACGCCGCGTGCCGTTGGAGACCCGGTATTACGAGGTCTACAACCAGGACAACGTGACGCTGGTGGACCTTCTGCAGACGCCGATCGAGCGGATCACGCCGACCGGCATCAAGACCAGCGATGCGGAATACGAATTCGACATCATCATCTACGCGACCGGCTTCGATGCCATCACCGGTAGTTTCGATCGCATCGATATCCGTGGGGTGGACGGGGAGCAGTTGAAGGAGCGGTGGAAGTACGGGCCGGAGACCTATCTCGGCGTCATGGTCAACGGCTTCCCCAACATGATGATGCTGATCGGGCCGCATATGGCGCTGGGCAATATCCCGCGCAGCATCGAATACAACGTCGATTGGGTGGCGAACCTGATGCGGCATGCGCGCGATCATGACCTGACGCGCCTGGAGGCCACGGCAGCCGGGGTGACGACCTGGACCGATCACGTCAAATCGCTGGGCGAGGGCCTGCTGTCCAACGAGGTTGATTCCTGGATGACGGGCGTCAACCGGAACGTGGCGGGCAAGCAGGTGCGTATCGTCAACCGTTACAGCGGCAGCGCCCCGGCCTATCGCGCGAAGTGCGACGAGGTGGTGGCGAAGGGCTACGAAGGTCTGGTCCTGGCGTAGGTTCTTCGTTACGATCCCGCGAGCCGGTACTTCAGGGACGTCAGCTTGCGGGATCGGATCGTCGCGCCGCCGATCGGGGTCAGATAGGCTGGCACGGCGCGCTCCCGGACCAGCCCCGCCCCGGTCAGCCGCATCGACGGCAGGATCGTGCCGTCCTTGCCGATCACCGGTGCGGCAGGTCGGGTCATGTCCGTCAGTGCGGCGACGCGGAAGCCGGCGGCCAGGCTGCCCTTGCCGCCATGCAACACGGCTGCGACGCGCTTGACGTAGTCCGCCGCCAGATCTGGCGTGGCCGAATGGTACAGCCCGGCGGCGGTCAGCCAATCCGCACTGCGGTGGGACAGTTCGTTGAGGAAGCGGCCGGCATAGTTGGCGTTTGTCCGCGGTTCGAACGCCTCATCGAGGCTTGCAAACGCATCGGGGTGGTGCATCAGGTTGACCTGCATGCATCCGACGTCGATCGAGCGGATGCCGTCCGCCTGCAGGACGCGTACCGCCGCTATGGCTTCAGCTTTCGAGTTGAAGAACAGCCCCTTGCCCTCGGCGTTTATGGTCCACGGCCACGGGCGCAGTCGCCCGCTCACGTCATCGGGGCGTCCGCTCTCGACCAGGGCGATCGCCGACATCAATTCAACAGGAATTCCGGTCATTCGAGCGGCGGTGCCGATGGCGTCCTCGCATTGCGGACCAGGCAGGTCGGTGCCGCGGGCCTGTGCGGTGCCGGTCGCGCTGGCGAGTGCCAGGGCTGTGATCGCCATGCACCCGAAGGCACGCCATCCGGCACGCGTGGTCCGACGTTCATCGGTATGACAGTCAGGCTGCTCGCAAGCGGATGTGATGCGAAAGGCCAACAGCCACCCGGTTCGGCGGCGCGGCGGCGCGCACGTCTGAGGATCCTGCAAATGCCCAATTCTCCGGGAAAGCGGTAAGTAACGTTAAAGTGCTCAACAAATCCAAACGGATGCGACCCGCGTTGCGCAAATAAGCGCCAGCACTGATCGCCAGCGACACCGTGCG
Organism: Acetobacteraceae bacterium; assembly: GCA_031291795.1. Lineage (GTDB taxonomy): Bacteria > Pseudomonadota > Alphaproteobacteria > Acetobacterales > Acetobacteraceae > Rhodopila. The sequence continues at coordinate 7,006 of JARLIJ010000184.1, forward strand.
GGAGCCGACACGAGCGGTCACTTAAAATGACGGTGTGCAGCCGACTGGGGCGGTTGGCTGTCGCGCGCGAGGGGCTGTGCTAGGCCGCCTTCGCCTGCGCCGCGATCTTGCCGAGGTTGCCCAGCGTATCGCGTGCGAACCGCAGCCGGGTCGCGACGTCCATGTCCCGCGTGATCGCCAGCTTGTGGTCCGGGCGCAGCCGCACCAGGCCGCCTTTGCTCGACAGCCACGACACCAGCCCCGCGGGGTTGGAGAACGCGTTGCCCCGGAACGCCAGCACCATGCCTTTCGGGCCGGCCTCCAGCTTCTCCACGCCGGCCTCGCGGCAGGCGCGTTTCAGCGCGACGACGCCCAGCAGGTTGTCGACTTCCTCGGGCAGCTTGCCGAAGCGGTCGACCAGTTCGGCGGCCATGGCCTCGGTCTCGGCGTCGGACGCCAGCGCACCGATGCGGCGATACAGGCCCAGCCGGACGGGCAGGTCGCGGACGTAGGTTTCCGGAATGAGCACGGGCAGCCCGAGCGAAATGTTCGGTGTCCAGTCACGTTCCTGATGGCTGCGCTTGGCTTCGCCGACGCGCATATCGGCGACCGCGTCCTCCAGCATCTGCTGGTAGAGCTCGATGCCGACTTCGCGGATATGGCCGGACTGCTCGTCGCCCAGCAGGTTGCCGGCGCCGCGAATGTCGAGATCGTGGCTGGCGAGCTGGAAGCCCGCGCCCAGCGTGTCGAGCGACTGGAGCACCTTGAGGCGCTTCTCCGCCTGCGGCGTGATCGCGCGCGTCGCCGGCGTGGTGAAGATCGCGTAGGCGCGGGTTTTCGAGCGGCCGACGCGGCCGCGCAACTGGTAGAGCTGCGCCAGACCGAACATGTCGGCGCGATGGATGATCATCGTGTTGGCGTTCGGAATGTCGAGACC
>JARLIJ010000030.1 GCA_031291795.1 Acetobacteraceae bacterium
GGCCGCAATCGCCGTCCGGACCGCCGATGACGAACTTGCCGGTCGGGTTCACGTGGAACTCGGCTTCCGGGCACATCCAGCCCTTCGGCAGCAGGCTTTCGACCAGCGGCCACAGCAGGCGCTTGATGTCGGTCTGCTCCAGCCCGTCTTCGTGCTGGGTCGACACCACGATCGAGGTCGCGCCGACCGGCTTGCCGTCGACATAGCGCAGGGTGACCTGGCTCTTCGCGTCCGGGAGCAGGCCGGCCACCGACTTGTCGTTGATCCGCCGCAGGTCGCGGATGCGGCGCAGGATCTCGTGGGCATAGAACAGCGGTGCCGGCATCAGCGAGGCCGTCTCGCGGCACGCGTAGCCGAACATGATGCCTTGGTCGCCGGCACCCTCATCCTTGTTGCCGGCGGCATCCACGCCCTGGGCGATGTCGGCCGACTGCGAATGCAGGTGCACCGCGATCTCGGCATTCTTCCAGCTGAACCCGGCCTGGTCGTAGCCGATGTCGTGGATCGCCTGGCGGGTCAGGTGCGCCAGCAACTCATGCGTGATGCTGTCGGGGCCGCGGGTTTCGCCGGCCAGGATGACCCGGTTGGTGGTGACCAACGTCTCGCAGGCAACGCGGGCGTAGGGATCGACGCTGAGGAATGCATCCAAAACGGTGTCGCTGATGCGGTCCGCAACCTTGTCGGGATGTCCTTCGGAAACCGATTCAGACGTAAACAGGTACTCGCCCGTATCGCGCATACGTACTCTCTCGCGTCGCGGAGGGTTATGGCCGGCAGCGGCCCTTGGAAAGTCCCGACCGGATGCCGGGTCGCCGCTGTGTGGCCGAAAGGCGGGGTAGGGTCAAGTCTGAGGCTGAACGAGCAAGGTTTTTCTCCGCTCAGTCCATTCCAAGGACGTTCTTCATCGAATACAGGCCCGGCTGGCGCGACTGTATCCACAGCGCGGCCCGCACCGCGCCGGACGCATACGCGCGCCGATCGAATGCGCGATGAGTCAGCGCGATCTGCTCGTCGGCAGCGGCGAAGATCAGCGTGTGCTCGCCCACCACCTGGCCGCCGCGCAGGGCGGCAAATCCGATTGCACCGGTCTTGCGCGCGCCGGTGTGGCCGTGGCGGCCGCTTTCGATGACGTCATCCAGCTTCACGCCGCGGCCCTTGGCGACCGCGCGCCCGATGCCGATCGCGGTGCCGGAGGGCGCGTCGACCTTCTGGCGGTGGTGCATCTCGACGATCTCGGCATCATAGGTCTCGGCCGGCAGCGCGGCGCCCATCCGCTCGGCCAGCGCCAGGACCAAGTTCACGCCGGGTGAGAAATTCGCGGCATAGACCACCGGAATCCGCGCGGCGGCTGCCTCGACCGCCGCCTCATCCGCGGCCGACAGGCCCGATGTGCCGAGCACCCAGGCGGTTCCGGCGGCGGCCAGGACGGCGGCGGTATGCTGGACGGTACTGGCATGGGTGAAGTCGACCACCACATCCGATGCGCTGGCGAGCGCGCTCACGTCGCTCATGAGCACGGCGCCCGGCGGGGGTTTTGCCGAGTCGGCCTTCCCGATGCCGCCGACGAGTTCGGCTCCCGCCGCCACGATCTCCTGTGCGAGCAGGTGTCCCATGCGGCCAGTGATGCCGGCGATGCCGATCCGGGCTGTCATGCTGCTCTCCTTCGATGCTGGTCCGATGGCGCGGCCACCGTCAATCCGGCGTCGGCTTGTAGCCACGGGCCTTGCCGACCGCCAGATAATGCTGGGCAAAGTCGAGGTAGTCGCCGCGCGCAACCTCGAACGCTGCCAGCGGGTAGCGCATGGCGTACCATTTCCGGTCCAGGCGAAAGCCGAACCGGCGTTCCCGGATGCCGCCGCTAGGGCTCGATGGCGCGATGCGCCGCTTCCTGGTCTGCCGGACCGACGCCGTAGTTCAGCGGGAACAGGTGGAAATGGTAGCGCGGATCGTCGAACGGCAGCAGGTCGGCGACCGGGACCTGCATGGGATCGAACAGCCCGTTGACGGCCAGATGGATGGTATCGGCGTCCGACAGCCAGGCCGCCAGCCAGATGAAGGTACTGACGCCGACGGCGATGTTCTTCGATTGCCGGATGGTCTCGAAACCGCGCATCGGGCCGCGGCTTTCCAGGAACCGGGCATCGGGGAACCGCCGGCGGAGGCGGTCGGTGTAGTGGTTGGGTTCGGTCTGGCTCATGAACACCGGGGTCAGGCCGGTCTGGGCGATGAGGTCGGCGAAGAACTGCGGCGGGGTCAGGGGGTAGTCGGGCGACGGGCCGTCGACCACATCGCCCGACCGGACGGGGCACAGCAGCACGTCGCTCCCGAAACCCAGGTCCTCCTGGAATGGGCAGACGAACCGGCACGAGGCTGGCGAACTTCAGGGCCGCCATGTACTCGATCATCTGGTTGGCCATGTTGCCGATCATGTCCACATGGAACACCGGCCTGGTCTGCTGGACGGTCGTCTGCATCGCGTCCTGGGTCCGTCTGCCGCTGCGCAACCTATGCTTGCGGCAAAATGTCAGGACATGCCGGCGGCCGCAATCAGTCTGGCGCATGCGGTCAAGCTGGCGGCTGCAATACGATTGATGCCGGCGTCACGTCGTGGATGCCTGCGCCGAGCGCGGGCATGACACAGGGGAAGGATGCCCGCTTGCGTTCCCGGTCGGCAGGGCCTGGCGCGAGCGGGTGCGCCGGCTTGCAGGGCCGGTCGCCGAACCCTCCGTCTAGCTGCGGCCGCCCTCGAAGAACTCCTTCACCTTGGCAAAGAATCCCTCATGGTCGGGGCTGCCCTTGGCGTGCTTCTCGGCCTCGGTCTCGAACGCCTCCAGCAGTTCGCGCTGCTTTGCGCTGAGGTTCTGCGGCGTCTCGACCGCGACCTGGATGAACATGTCGCCGCGGGCCGGGCTGCGCAGGACGGAGAAGCCCTTGCCGCGCAGGCGGAACTGGTCGCCGGTCTGGGTGCCCGGCGGGATCTTCACCTTGGCCTTGGTGCCATCGATCACCGGCACCTCGATGTCGCCCCCAAGCGCCGCCTGGGTCATGCGGAGCGGCACGCGCATGAGGATGTTGGCGGCCTCGCGCTGGAAGAATTCATGCGGGCGGATGGCGACATGCACGTAGAGGTCACCGTTCTGGGTGCCCTGGCCGCCGGATTCACCCTCGCCGGCCAGACGGATGCGGGTGCCGTCCTCGACACCGGCGCGGATCGTGTCCTGCAGGCTGCGCTCCCGCTGCACGGTGCCGGCGCCGCGGCAGACCCGGCACGGATTGCGGATCACCCGGCCCTGGCCGCCGCAGGTCGGGCAGGTGCGTTCGATCAGGAAGAAGCCCTGCTGGGCGCGGACCTTGCCGGCGCCGTGGCAGGTGGCGCAGGTGTCCGCGGCACGGGCCTTGTCCTCCGACCCGGTGCCGGCGCAGGCCTCGCAAGCGACCCGCGTCGGGATCTTCATGGTGACCTTGGTGCCGGCGAAGGCCTCGGTCAGGTCGATTTCCACCGCCTGACGGATATCGGCACCGGTCCGCGGTCGGGTCTGGCCGCCGCGGCGATTGCCCATGAAGTCGCCGAACATCTGGTCGAAGATGTCGCCCAGGCCGCCGGTACCCGAGAAGTCGAACCCGCCCGCCTGGCCGTTGCCCTGCTCGAACGCAGCGTGCCCGAACCGGTCGTAGGCCGCGCGCTTCTGGTCGTCCTTCAGGACTTCGTAGGCCTCACTGGCTTCCTTGAACTTTGCTTCGGCCTGCTTGTCCCCGGGATTACGGTCCGGATGGAACTGCATGGCGAGCTTCCGGTAGGCCTTCTTGAGGTCCTCGGCCCCTGCATCACGAGCCACGCCGAGCGTGGTGTAGAAATCCTGCTTGGCCATCTCAGCCCTATCTCACGTGACGCTGCAGCGCCCAGGAGGGGTTCCACCGTCCACGACCGGCCGGTCGAACGCAACCCCAAACGAAGTCGCGCCCGGCTTCCAGGAAGCGCGGGCGCGACCACTCACTCTGTCAGCCCACGATCAAGCGGACTTCTTCTTTTTGTCGTCGACTTCCTCGAATTCGGCGTCGACGACCTTCTCATCCGGCGCAGCGCCGCCACCGGCCTGCGGGCCACCCGGACCCGCGCCCGGGCCGGCCTGGGCCGCTTCGGCCTTGTACATCGCCTCGCCGATTTTCATCGCCGCCTGGCTCAGCCGTTCGGTCGCCTGCTTGAGCGCCGCGGTATCGGTGCCTTCGAGCGCAGACTTGGCGGCCGCGATCGCCGCTTCGGCCTCGCCCTTTTCCTGCGCACCCAGCTTGTCGCCATGGTCCGCCAGGTTCTTCTCGACCTGATGGACCAGGCCTTCCGCGTGATTCCGGGACTCGACCGTGTCACGCCGCTGCTTGTCGGCCTCGGCGTTGGCTTCGGCTTCCTTCACCATGCGCTGGATGTCGGCTTCCGACAGGCCGCCGCTGGCCTGGATGCGGATCTGCTGCTCCTTGCCGGTGGCCTTGTCCTTGGCCTGCACCGAGACGATGCCGTTGGCGTCGATGTCGAACGTCACC
>JARLIJ010000185.1 GCA_031291795.1 Acetobacteraceae bacterium
GCATGGACCCGGGCACGCCACCTAAGCTGTTCGCCTCGGATCCGATGGCAGTCTGCATGGTGTCGCCTGTGCTCATGACGCTCTCGCCCGCTCTTCGCGAAGCTGGCCGAACGAGACCAATTCAGCGACATCCAGGATCAGCGCGACGGTGCCGTCGCCCAGGATCGTGGCGCCGGAGAACATCGCGACGTCCGCATGCAGCCGGGGAAGCGATTTGATAACGGTCTGATGGCTGCCGATGATCTGATCCACAGCCAGCCCGACTCGCAGATCGCCTGAAGCAACGACAACGATTTTCTGGTACGGGTCGGGTGGGGTTGTCGCATTGAACAGCGTGCGTAGCCGCAGGAACGGCACCAGATCGCCGCGAATGTTCAGGAAGCTGCGTCCCTGGGTTCGTGCATCCTCGGCTGCGGGCAATTCGACGCACTCTTCGACGGCCGACAACGCGATGACGTAGCGGGCGTCGCCAACCCGTACCAGCAGACCGTCGATAATCGCAAGGGTGAGTGGAAGGCGCAGAGTCACTTCCGTCCCTTTGCCGGGATTGGTCGACAGGTCGATGGTGCCACGCAACCCTTCGATGGCCCGTTTGACGACATCCATGCCGACGCCGCGACCCGACAGCGCAGTCACTTCACGCGCGGTGGAGAAGCCCGCATGGAAGAGAAACTGAAACAATTCGTTGTCGGTCAGCGTGGCATCGGGCGCCACCAGGCCCTGCTGCTCCACCTTGGCGCGAATACGGTCCCGATCCAGTCCGCGGCCATCGTCCGTAATGGTGATATGCACCTGCGCACCCGCGTGGTGCGCGATCAACTGAATCCGACCTGTTGCCGGCTTGCCGCTCGCGGCGCGCATGTCGGGTGTTTCCAGCCCATGGTCGGCGGCATTACGGATCAGGTGGACCAGCGGATCGGCCAACCGCTCGATCATGGTCTTGTCCAGCTCGGTTTCCTCGCCCGTCGTGACCAGCTCGATGGGTTTGCCGAGGTCGCGGGACAGGTCGTGCACAAGACGGCGGAAACGGCCGAACAGCGAGCCGATCGGCACCATGCGTATGCCCATGGTGATATCGCGCAGGCCAGCGGAAAGACGTTCGATTTCCTCGGCAACCGATTTGATTGCAAGATCGGCGACCGACGACGACAGTTGCGCCAGACGGGTCTGGGCGATGACCAACTCGCCGACACGGTCCATCAGCTCATCAAGCCGTTCGGCAGGAACACGAATGGTACTGACGGTTTTGGCGTTGTGGGGGTCACTCTGCTGCGCGGCCGCGGCTGGCACGGTCTTTTCGGCCGGTGGATCCTCCGCCGTGGCAGAAGGTGTCGGGGGCTGCTGCAACGCTGGCGCCACGGCGGCGGGCTTCGGTGGGTCGCTCCGGTGTTCGGCCAGGTTCTCCGCCGCTGCGATCGGTTCTATGTTGAGCTCCATGTCGTCAAGGACGAACAGGAAAACCTCGTCGATCGCCGAGCGCGGATGCGTTGTCTGCAGTGTCACATCCCAACGTATATAGCATGTACCCGGATCGATCTCCTCCAGCAGCGGCACATCGTCCGTCAGTGCGATGACATGCGCGGTACCAAGCGAGCGCAATTCGTCCAGCAGCAACAGCGGGTTGGTTCCCGTCGCCATGGCGTCCTTTGGCAGACGGAAACGGATGCGCCAATCCGACTCAGCCTTGGCGACTGGCCCCGTCACAGCCTCCATAAGACGGCGGAGGTCGCTCAGGATGGCCTCACCCGCTCCGGCGCTCACAGTCGCCGGCTGTTCGATCAGCCGCCGCATCTGGTCTTTGGCCGCAAGTGCCACGGCAATGAGCTCGCGTGTCGGCGCCATCTCGCCCTTACGCACCAGATCGAAGGCCGTCTCCACGTGATGGGTGAACGCGGCGACGGCGTCGAAGCCAAACATCGCCCCCGAACCCTTGATGGTGTGCAGGGCGCGAAAGGCGGTATCGATCAGGTCCGTATCGTCAGGGGCGTGTTCCAGATCGAGCAGCGCCTGCTCCAACTGCTCGAGCAATTCCTGCGCTTCCTGTCGGAATGTCTCTGACGGATCCGTGGCCATCGCGGTCATGTACCGATCACCTTGCGTATAACGGCGATCAGTTGTTCCTGCTGAAACGGCTTGGTGATCCAACCTGTTGCGCCGGCGGCCTTCGCTTGCTGCTTGATCCCAACGTCGGACTCTGTCGTGAGAAAGATGATGGGCACCCCCTTGTACGAAGGCAGCTTGCGCAACTCGCGGATCAAATCGAGTCCGTTCATCACCGGCATATTGAGGTCGGTCATCACGAGGTCGGCCGCGGTAGTACGCGCCGTCGCCAAGCCTTCCGCGCCGTCGCCCGCCTGTACGACCGCGTAACCGGCTCCCGTCAGGGTGAGCTTCACCATCTGGCGGATACTGGCTGAATCATCGACACAAAGAATCGTCTTCGGCATCAACAAATCTCCGTATTCAACCAGAATGCATGGTTCTGCGCCGTCGGTCCGGAGAGGAAACCGCCGCGCTCAAGCGAGTCACGCATGGCGCCGGAAACAGGATGAGCGAACCTGATCGTTCTGTTCATCGCATGAGCGCTCAATTGCGCCGCAAGGAGCAACTGGATGATACTTAGATCGACTTCATCGGCCTCGTTACATTCGACCTCTACGGTACCGTAACGTGCACTCGCTTCCAAAAGTTTCATCTTGATTTCATCGGCGGTGCGCAAGGTGAGCGCCCCTTCCAGGTGTAACGTTCCAGTTTCATCGGCCTCTGCATTCGTCATCGATTCGCCATTCTTTCGGGTACGCCGATGACGCGCGCATGCGGCAGTACCAACCCGAGGTCCCTGCAGATGAATATATGGAAGAGGGGCAAAAGCCCCACATAAGGTCCGCTAGACCGTCTTATCCAGGGCTTCACCGTCGATGACGCTAACTGCGCATAGGGCATGGCTGTCCTGCGCCCTATTTATCGCGGACTCAGATGCGGACACGGCAGGCGCCTGCGGTTTGCAGAACGGACTAGCTTCGGAGACACAAGCCCGTTTGGCTTACGGACCGGTGGCCAGGAAGTTGGGCACCGGGCTCCTGAACAGTGCTACCTCGTGGCATCGACGGCAAAGGCAATGCGGGCTCCTGTGGCTGTCTTGCTGACATTGAGTCGGTATTGATTTAATCGGGAAAATCGCCTTGCGGGTGAGCCGCGCGAACTGCCGTCCCCAGTCTGTCATTGCTGGATGAATTCTCCCCAAAAGTACCGGTTGAAAATTCTCCACTCTGACGCGCAACAGCCCGTCCTGTGTGGCGGGCAGCCGCCGGCGTGATGATGCCTTCCTTCGTGCGAGGCGGCGCTGGCAGTCCGACTTGGGGAAGTTGTCATGATCCTGGACCTGCACCGCCAGGGGCTGCCTGTGTCGGCCATCGCCAGGCGGACCGGCGTCGACCGCAAGACCGTCCGTAAATACATCCAAGCCGGCCTCGAGCCGCCTTACTACGGCCCACGCCGTCCCCGGCCGACGCTGCTCGATGCCCATCACGCTTACCTGCGCGAACGCGTGGCGATCTACCCTGACCTGTCTGCACGGCGTCTGCTGCGGGAGCTACACGGGTTCCGGTATGCGGGCGGCTACAGCCAACTCACCGAGTTCCTGCGCGACGTCCGGCCGGCAGCCTCCGTCGGGTTCGAGCGCCGGTTCGAGACGTCTCCCGGCCAACAGGCCCAGGTCGACTTCGCCCAGTTCCGTACCGAGTTCACCGACGAGCCCGGCGCCGTTCGCGTCGTTTGGCCGTTCTCGAAGGTGCTGGGCCACTCCCGGCTGATTTGGGCGACGTTCGTCATGCACCAGGACCTGCAGGCGGTGTTGCGCTGCCACGTCGCGGCCTTCGAAGCGATCGGCGGCGTGCCGGCCGAGATCCTCTATGACCGCATGCGCACCGCGGTCACCGGCGAGGGCGACGACGGCATCGTCTACAACGCCACCCTCCTGGCCTGCGCCCGCCATTACGGCTTCATGCCCAAGGCCTGTCGGCCCTACCGGGCCAAAAGCAAGGGCAAGGTCGAACGTCCGTTCCGCTACATCCGCCAGGACTTCTTCCTCGCCCGCAGCTTCCGCAATCTCGATGACCTGAACCGGCAGCTGCGCCGGTGGCTCGACAAGGACGCCAACGCCCGCGTGCACGCCACCACACGGCGCGTCGTCGCCGCTCATTTCGCCGAGGAGCGCACCAGCCTCAAGCCGCTGCCGGCCGGGCCGTTCCAGGCGGCGCTGCGGCTGGAGCGGCGCGTCACCCGCTATGGCATGATCTCCGTCGGCGGCAATCTCTACAGCGTGCCCGACTGCACCTACAGGCGCGCCGTCGAGGTGCATACCCTGACCCGCGAGGTGCACATCTTCGAGGAGGGTCGCCAGATCGCCGCCCATCCCGTGCTCGATGGGCGCGGACAGCGCCGGATTGCCGGCGGCCACCGGCAGCACCGTCCACCGCCCAACAGCGCCACGCCCCGAGAGGCGCCCCCATGCCGCTGCGCTCCGGCGATGTGGTCGCGCGACGGCCGATCGAGATCTATGCCGCCGTGGGGCAACGCCTGGCCGGGGGAGCACCGACATGAGCGAGACGCCGATCGCCGCGGCTCCGGCCACGCTGGACCGCGTCCGCCACAGCCTGGTCGGCCTCAAGATGCCGCGCGCCCTGGAGGCGCTCAATCACGTCGTGCGCCAGATCGAGCGCGGCGAAACCCCGGCCCTCGAAGCCATCGACACCCTGCTTGCCGGGGAGCTGACGCTGCGCGAGGGCAGCCGCAGCAAAGCAGCGCTGCGCATGGCCCGGCTCACCACGGTCAAGACCCTGCAGAGCTACGACTTCTCGTTCCAGCCCTCGCTCGACCGCAACCGCATCCTGGCCCTGGCACAGCTCGATTTCATCAGCCGTCACGAGGCGCTGCACCTGCTCGGGCCGCCCGGCACCGGCAAGTCCCACCTCGCCGTCGCCCTCGGCGTCGAGGCCGTCCGCGCCGGACGCAGCGTCTACTTCTCGCCGCTCGCTGACATCGTCGCCTCGCTGGCCCGAGCCGAACGCGAGGGCACGCTGCGCGAGCGCATCCGGTTCCTGTGCCGGGCCTCGTTGCTGATCGTCGACGCTGGAGCCGCGAAGCGGATCAAGGGCTACCTGCCGGTCGGCGCCGGCAATCTGTTTTTCCAGCTGGTCAACGCCCGCTACGAGCACGGCGCCATGATCCTCACCAGCAATCGCGGCTTCGCCGAATGGGGCGAAGTGTTCGGCGACCAGGTGGTCGCTACCGCGCTGCTCGACCGCTTGTTGCACCACGCTGTGGTGGTGCAGGTCGAGGGCGCCAGCTACCGCTTGCGCCAACATGCCGACCTCGTCCCGGAGGTAGTGCGCACCCGACCTATTCCTCCGGTCCCCCCCCGCCACCGTGTCGCGGACGGCCAGCAAAGGACAGGAGCGCCGATCCAACCAACGGCTGATCACCAAACCAAACTGGGGAATTTTACTCCGGCACAAATGCGGAATTTTGAAGCGGCGTTGACAATCGTCCGTGCGGCCCGTATCCGCCACAGCTGGCGATGCCCACTTTCAAGGCGTCATGGGCTCCTCCGTCTCTCGCGCAACACCGCGTTCACCATCGTCCAGACATCGCCGAACCGCGTCGCCACCAAACCGGCTAATTCGTCGTAGCCCTCACGAAGCTGCCAGACTCCGTGAACGGCAGCAGCAGGGTGAACACCTTGCTGATATCGGTGATCGGCGCATTCGACACGTAGATCGTATCATTGTTTCGCATCGCGATCCGGTTGGCGAGGAAGAAGGACGAGGCGTCCGTCATATCGAGGGCATAGATCGTCGGGATCCGGTCCGGCAGCGACGCGGGAACGTGCACGCCAAGGCCCTCGATCGTGGCGCGCGTTTCATAGCGGTAAAGGAAGACCGCGCGCGCGTTGGCTCGGTCGTCCTGCAGACCACCCGCCTTGGCGAGCGCGTCCGCCAGGCTGATATCCGTGTCCCCGAACGGGAACCGACGGTCGAGTTGGCTGAGCGTCGTCGTCTGCCCGGTCGCGCCGACGGCCAGGAAGTAGCGCGGTTCATGCGCCACGTAGACAACGTCGCCCGGCTCCATGGCGATGTTCTGCCGCGGATGCATGGCAATTTCGGATAGCAGTGCCGTCTCGGCCTCGCCGTGGCGCTGGACCGTCACCAAAGATTCATACATCGGGAACCGGGGCCCCTGGGCGCGTGCGATGGCGCCCAAAACGCGCTCACCGCTCGCGTCCATGGAGAACCGGGTTGCCAACCCGACCTCACCCAGCACGCTGACGTCGTTGGCATGACGTTCGGCGAAGCTCACCACCACTTGCGGCTTCAGGGCGCGGTCGCTGAGCCTGCGCTCGACCTCTGCCTGGATGTCGAGCGGGCTCCGATCGGCTGCCCTGATCTTGCCGGCCCACGGGACGGAGATATACCCGTCCTGCCCCACCTGCTGCGGCGGAAGTTGCACAAAGTTGCCGGGGCGGCTGCCGGCATCCGGCGGAATGAAGAGGCCACCGCTGCCGGTCTCGAAGATCGTAACCTGCAGCACGTCGCCGACTCCGACCAGAATGGCGGATGGCGGCTGACTGAGATAGTCGCTGCCGAACCGAGGCGGCTCATCATGCGAGGTCAACCGGCCGGCAACGGCGCCATCGACCTGGATGAGCGCAAAGCCCGCGCTCGGCTGGGGCACGTTCTGCACCATGATCGCCGGCGAGTTCATGATTTCGCTGAGCTTGGGGCCACTGCTGGGGATGAACGAGGTGCATCCGGCGGGGAGCATGATCAGGATCGCACCCGCCCAACCCTTCCAACAACGCAGAAAAATCATGCTGTAATTACCTTGAATGGTCGATTGGAAGGTCACCGCCCAAGCGGCGGCGGACCTTGGACACGCGCAGGCCGTGCGGTCGGAAGCGCGCAACGCACCCTCGGTCGTCCGGCCGGGGCCGCGAATCCGATGGCAGGGCGCCCGCTACCTCGTCGGACGACCGATCCAGCTTGCGATCAAAAGGCACAGGATCCCGGTCGTAGCCGCAAAAGCAAGCACGGCCAGCCACACGAAGCCGGCCAGGAGCATGCCCATGGCAACGAAGAGCCCAATCGCGCTGACCGCAACGAGCGTGAAAACCGGGTAGCGCGTCAAGGAAGCACTGCCTCCGTGCTGCTGTGTGATGCTGTGCGGCTCTCACGAAGCAGACCGGTCGACGACTGTAAAGAGACCAGGGTTCAAATGCGAGGCTCCTGGCCGCGACGCACCAGCGTCGCGACCAATTCGCGGCAGTCTTCCGGGGCGTAGAGGAACGCGATCCTCGGCAGGGCCGCAATGCCGGCCTGCAACGCCCGATAATGCGCATCATCCAACGTGCCGACGAACGTCCTGACCGCCTGCGCCGGGTCGCCCTCCAGCAACACGCCGACCCCCTGTTCGGCAAGCCAGGCGCCGGTTGCGACATCCTGGCACGCGATCGGCACGGCGCCGAACAGCCCGGCTTCGTACAGCCGATTCGGCAAGAGCCAGTCCGAGTTGCTCCCCGCCTCATAGAAATCGATTGCCCACGCGAAATGCACGTCCCCATAAAGCTGGGGCAGGTCACGCGCCCGGTTGTAGGCGCCGCCGAACGACAACCCCGGCGTGGCCGCGACCACAGCATCGAATTGTGGCAGCACCGATGTCGCTACCCGACCGCGGATGACGATCTCCACCGTCCCCGGATGGGCGATGGCGAGGTCGGCGAGCATCTGCAGGCTGCGCGCGCAGCGTATGACGCCGAACCAGCCGATGCGCCAAGGCGGACCGGGTGGCCGCGCGGGATGATCCCGCGCGGCCACCAGCGGGCCGTCGAACTCGAAGGTCAGGGCCTTGTTCTCGACGACCGTGACTTCAGGCAGCTGCGCGTGAACCCGGGCGAAATGTCGTGTGATGAAATGCGGAGAACTGACAACCAGCCGTTGGCACTGCCTCAGCAGGCGACGTTCGACCGCGCGCAGCAGGCGGCCTCCGGGTCCGGCAGCCCCCATCAGTCGGTGGATGTCGAGGCACTCGAAGATAAGCGGCGCCGACGGCACCAGGAGCCGCCGAGCAAAAGCGGCAAGGATGAGTGTCTCCAGTTGTCGGGCCAGAATGGCATCTGCCCCACGGACCAGTGAGCGCCAGCGCGGCGTCGCGAGCGCCGCTCCAAGCACGGCCACTGCGCGCTGCCAGAGCCGCGCATCCGCCGTGCGGCCGAGCGGCAATGGCACGGTCCCATCCACCTCGGCCGGGGGTTCCCCGCGATGGAACCCAAGCAGCCCGACCGTGGCCCCACCGGCATGCAACATCCGCACGCGCCGGTGAACCGCCGGGTCGTTCAGGTCATGCACGAAGTAGACGACGTTCATGCCGCGTCTGTCTCGCACGACACCCTGTATGACGCGACCAGCCGCCTCAAGCGGGCGAGCCGGCAGTCGCACTGCGACGCGTCAAACGCGCGATGCGCGCCCGGATCGGCATCGCGAAATGCCGGACTGCCGCGGGCCGCTGCACCGCGAACCGCGCGAGCGAGGCGAAATCGCGCGCCTTGATGCATTCGACCATGGCCACGAAGCTTGCGCCATCCTCCAGAGTCTTCAGATGTGCCAGCCACTCCATACGTTCGGCCGCATTGAGCCTTGCGCCGTGGCGGGCCAGATATCGCCGGTCGGCCTCGACCATCGCATCCGCATCGCGTCGGGTCAGCCGATGGGAAATCGACCCCGAATGCGTGGTGTAGACGTAGCCTGCAGCGCGAACCCGGCCATAGCGCGCACCAAGCGCCATGGCTTCCGCCACCAGCAAGAAATCCTCTCCAATGCGGGTCGCCGTGTCGTAACGCAGGGCGTGGCGCTGCAGAAACCCGGCGGCGAACATCGGCTTCAAATAGCCCTCACCGGGCCGCCGCCCGAACAGGCGGTTACCGACGATATAATCTGCCAGGGAAAGATAGCGTACCGCGCCGTCCAGCTCTTCCTCTATGAAAAGCCGACGCGCACCGTTCGTATCGTCGATCAGCATGTTGTCTGCGACAATTTCAAGGCAATGATCGGATGCAGTCGCCACCAGCCCCGCCAGGCGGCCCTCCAGAAACATGTCGTCGGCATCAAGCACCGCGATCCACTCGCCTTGCGCCGATGCGATGGCAGCATTGCGCGCAGCCGCCGGGCCGCCATTGACCGGCAGGCGCAGGTAGCGTACCCGCGGGTCGTTGAGAGCGGCAACCACATGCCCCGTTGCGTCCGTCGATGCGTCGTCGGCGACGATCACCTCAACCGACACGCCAGATTGCGATAGCGCCGAGGCAATGGCTCGCGTTATCGTGCGCTCAGCATTCCAGGCCGGGGTAACCACACTCACGTTGACCATTCAATTTACGCTCACGCAGGTTTCGAGTAGCACATACGGCGTCCGGCAACGCAATTCCAGTTACGATATGCACGGAGGACGAAGTTGACGTCGGAGACACGCCTCATTGATGTTTGTATCTGCACATATCGTCGTTATTCTGTCGTTAAAACGTTAGCGTCTGTGGCAGCGCAGCAAAAAATCGAAGGAATTCGCTTGCGCGTTGTGGTGGCCGACAACGACGATACACCGTCGGCTGAAGGTATCGTACGAGACCAATGCAACGCTCTGGGCCTTGACTATCGCTATGTCCATGCACCCGCACGCAACATCTCCGTCGCACGGAATGCTGCCCTCGATGCGACCACGGCGCCGCTCATCGCCTTTATCGACGATGATGAGGTGGCGACACCGCTATGGATTGCCGCATTGCTCGAATGCCACGCCGCCACGGCAGCCACGATCGTCTTCGGCCCGGTCCAGGCGATCTACGGCGATGGCCCCACCTGGCTGCGTGAGGCCGATCTGCATTCAATTCGTCCCGCATTCCGGAAAGGCGGCGTGATAGATACCGGTTATACATGCAACGTATTGCTCGATCGCGCCGGTATGACCGACGAGATGCGCGCGTGCCGTTTCGATCCGGCGCTTGGGCGCAGCGGCGGCGAGGACACATTTTTCTTCCATCATCTCTATTCTTTAGGCGCACGCTGCGCTTTTACTGAGACAGCGCTCGTCCACGAACACGTGCCATCCCATCGGGGCCGCCTGCAGTGGCTGTTGCAGCGAGCCTTCAGATCTGGGCAAACGCATGCGCGAGTGCTGCAGACGGCGCAAACCGGGCGGCCCAGGCTGATTGCCACGGCAGCCGCGAAATGCGGCTATTGCCTGGTCGGCATGGCGCTTCGCGCGCCCTCACCGGCCCGGTGGCGCCACATGGCGGTGCGAGCGGCCCTGCATGCCGGCGTCGTTTGTCGCGCCGCCGGCATGCCCGATCTCAAAATTTACTAGAGACATAAGCGTGGCGTCTTGAAAAGAATACCTGGAGCACGTTCCAAGATTACCATCTGTTACTTTGTATAATTTTATGAACGTGCCGGTTTGACTGATGGTATTTCGGTTTGTCCTTTACATGCGGCTTCCGTCTGTGAAATGCTGCGGTGCAATGTAATGTGCCGGGCAGCCTCCAACGCGAGCCGGCTGCGTCACAGGAGCGACCCATTATGACTGCAAGTCGTGCGATGGTTACATTGCACAATCACACTGTAAAAATCACCCAGACCCGCCGCTCCACCTGGGAAGCGCAGGCGATGAGCTTCGTCGTCTTCGACCTGCTCGCTTTCGCCGCGGCCGCCGCGGCGGCCGCCGTCATCGTCGGCCTGGTCGAAGGGTTCGACGCGCGATCCGTGTTCGATCGCAGCGTCGACAACGTCGGAACCATGCGCTCGGCATGGCACGGTTGGGGTGTCATCCTGGTTCTGCTGATCACGCTTGCGCAGTTGCGCGGGCGCGGGCACTACAGTCAGCGCATCCCGTTCTGGACCGCAGCACGCGATGTCATCAGCGCCAGCGTGCTCGCGTTGATCTGTGACCTGATACTCTCGACCAAGATTTACGGCGTGCCATTCGAAGCCGAACAGGCGCTGCGGTGGGTGCTCTTTGCCTGCCTGATCCTCGTGTTCAGATCTGCCGCCGCCGGCCTGCTGTCGCGCCTCGGTCTGTGGACGTTGCGGACCCTCGTCATCGGCCCGGACGAGGATTTGGCGCGGGTCGCCAGCGCGCTTCGCTCCGAACCGGGGTTGGGATTTTCCATTGTCGGAACACTGGCCCGCCCGCTGACCTCGGGCGGCGCAAGCTTCCGGCGCTGGCAGGAGCTTGTCGTGGGGCGAGGCGCCGACTACGTCGCGCTGGTCGCCGATCCGGCAGACCCCGCCGGAGATGCCCGCATCGTGGCCGCGCTCAATCGCGCGCATGTTCCGTTTGCGCTGGTCCACGCCCTCTCCGCACTCCCGGTCCGGATGGCCCGGCCGCACTACTTCATGAGCCATGACATCGTGGTGATGGCAGCCGAAAGCGCGCTCGCCAACCCGTTCAAGCGCGCCATCAAGCGCGGCTTCGACATCGTCGTCGCCTCGATCCTGCTCGCGACGCTGTCGTCCATGATGCTCGCGATCACGATCATGGTGCGCCGGGGCGGTGGGCCCGCGCTGTATCGCCACAAACGCATCGGCTTCGAAGGACGCACCTTCGGATGCATCAAGTTCCGCAGCATGGCTGTGGACGGCGATCGCATCCTCGCCGAACTGCTGGCCAATGACCCCGAGGCAGCCGCCGAATGGGCCGCCACGCAGAAGCTGCGCAACGATCCCCGGGTCACGCCGATCGGCCGCTTCCTGCGCAACACCAGCCTGGACGAGTTGCCGCAGCTCCTGAACGTCATCCGTGGTGAGATGAGCCTGGTCGGCCCGCGGCCGGTCGTGCAGTCCGAACTCGGGTTCTATGGCGAGAACGCGGAATACTACATGCAGACCCGGCCAGGGCTGACCGGGCTTTGGCAGGTCAGCGGCCGCAGCGACACGACCTACGCCCAGCGTGTCCGCCTCGATGTCTGGTACGTCCGCAACTGGACGCTCTGGCACGATCTCGCGATCCTGATGAAGACGATCCCCGTGGTGCTGTTCCGCCGCGGCGCGGTCTGACTGCCACCATGAGCAGTCCAATCGCCAGCGCGCAGGCGCCGGCCTTCGCACGCGGCGCGGCATGGTCCGCCCTGAACGCGCTCGGCGGCGTGGCGCTTCCCTTCATCGTCTTCATCGCCTTCGCGCGGTGGCTGTCGCCGGCGCAGGTCGGCGTCGCCGTGCTGGCCACCTCGCTGGCCGAGATCGTCAAGGCGTTCGGCGCACCCGGCCTGTATGAGGCGCTGCTGCAACAAGGGCCGGGCGCGCACCGCCATCATCAGACGGCATTGGCTGCCTTGCTGATCCTGGGCACCGGCCTGACGGCGGTGTTCGCAGCGCTGATCGCGATCCTCGGACGATTCCTGCCCAGCGTTGCCGAGGCAGGCTGGTTGCTCGACGTGGTCGGGCTGCGCATCCTGTTCGACCTTGCGACAACGCAGCCGCAGGCGGCCCTCGCGCAACGCCTCAGCTTTGGCCGGATGGCGTCGCGCTCGATCGTCGCCAATGTCGGTGCGGGGTTGTTTGGCGGCCTGATCGCGCTGTCGGGGCATCCGTTCGAGGGACTGATCGCCTACCTCACCGCGCAATCGGTGCTGATTTTCGCGACCACCGCCATCGGGACAGGCGTACTGGTGCGGCCGCGGTTGTGGCATGACTGCATCGCCGATATGCGGCGAGAGGCGTTTGCAGCCTCCATCGTCCGCCTGGTCGCGGCGGCCAACAATTATCTCGACCAGATCGTGGTCGCCGGCATGATCGGCAGCGCGCGCCTGGCATTCTTCAACCTCGGCAAGCGCGTCGAGACGACGTTCATCACCGCCGCTTCCTCATTCTCCACCATCCTGTTCCAACCGCTGTTTTCCTTGCAGGCGACCGCGCGGGCCGCGGGGCTGCGCAACGGCCTCGCCATGCTGACGGTGATCTGCGGCGCCCCGGCGGCGTTCATGGTCGCCAATGCCCCGGGCGTGATCCACGTGGTGTTCGGCGAGCGCTGGGCCGAGGCAGCCCCGGTGGCCGCGATCCTCGCATGCAGCGGCTTTGCGCGCGCCCTGGGCAGTGTCCACGGCGCGTTGCTCTCGGTCTCCCGGCGCAACCACCAGCTCATGTGGGTGACCAGCGTCTCCGCCACCAGCGGGATTGCCCTGGTCGTCGTGCTGTCGCCATTCGGCATCGGCGCCGTCGCCGCCGCGCTCGCGCTGAAGAACGCGGCCATGGTGGCATGGATGGCCGTCCTGACCCGCCACGACTTCCCGCGGAGCGGCTCCGCCTACGTTCTGGTCGTCGCCCTGCCGTTCGCCGCGATGCTCGGCGCGAGCTACGGCGTCCATGCCGGCGTTGCCCACCTTCTGGGAGGCGTCCAGGGGGGGCAGACGGCGGCCCTGGTGCTGTCCGGCTGTTCGGTACCCCTGGCCGGCCTGGCCGCCCTGGCGCCCTCCCTGGGCCTGCCAGCGAGCCTGCGATCCCTGAACCCATTCCGCCGACCGCCGAATTCCAGCTGGAGCATTGCACCATGACGGCGAAGATTGCCATTTTCGACTGGGCGCCCGATCTGCTCGCCTTCCTGCGGCGGGCCTGGCTCACCGTCGCAGCCTGCACGGTGATCATGGGCGTGCTCGGCGTCGCGTATTTGCTGTTCGCCACCCCCCGCTTCAGTGCGTCAAGCACGGTGTTCATCGACATGCAGGCCGCGGCACCGTTCAAGGCGGACAACACGCCGATCGACAGTCAGTTCGCCAATGGCCTCGCCGAAAGCCAGGTCGAGGTCCTGGAGTCGGAAGGGCTCGCCCGCGTGGTCGTCGACCAGCTCCACCTCGCCGACAATGCCGCCTTCATGGCGAACGGCAATTCCCTGGTGAACACCGTGCTGGGCGTGTTGCTCTCGCCGCTGTCCACGCCGCTGCCAAAGCGTGCGGACAGCCATGAAACGGCGGCGGCCGAACTGCTCACGAAGATGATCCGCGTGAAGCGGGTAGGGCTGAGCTACATTCTTGAGCTGAGCGTGGTGTCCCGCGACCCGGTGATGTCGGCCCAACTGGCGAACGCGGTCGTGGATGCCTTCGTCGACTACGGCCTGGACGCAAAGGGCGCCAACACCCGCCGTGCCAGCAAGTGGTTGGAGCAGCGCATCGGCGAGTTGCAGCAGCAGGCGACCGCGGCGGATCAGGCCGTGCAGACCTTCAAGGCCCAGGCCGGGATTGTCGACACCGACAAGGGCCTGATGAATGAGCGCCATCTCGGCGAGCTGAACAGCCAGCTGGTGCTCGCCCGCGCGCGCAGCGCGGACGCCAAGGCCCGCGTCGACCGCATCCGCCAGATCATGCAGTCCGGCACATGGACGGGCGACACCACGGATGCGCTCAACAACCTCGTCATCACGCATCTGCGGGAACAGTACGTCGATGCGGCGCGCCAGGCGGCGGAGTGGACCGCGCAGGTCGGGCCCAACCACGCCGCGGTCAAGCAGATGAACGACAAGCTCAAGGACATCCAGGTCCAGATCCAGTCCGAGCTGAAGCGTATTGCCGAGTCCGCCGAGAGCGACAACCAGATGGCGCTGTCCAATCAGAAGGACATCGAGGCCCAGCTTGCCGCCCTGGTGACGGCGGGCGACCAGACCAACGACAAGCTGGTACAGCTGCGCGCGTTGCAGAGCACCGCCGACACCTACAAGTCACTCCGCGACAACTTCCTGGTGCGCTACACCCAGGCGGTCCAGGACCAGTCGTTCCCGATCTCCGACGTGCAGGTAGTGACGCGGGCTGCGGTGCCCCTGCGCAAGAGCTGGCCGAAGGGCTTGATCGTGCTAGCGGCCGCCGCGTTCGTCGGGCTTGGGATGGGCTTCGCGATCGCGTTGATGCGGGAAGCGCTGGACGGTGCGATTCGCACGGCGGCGCAGGTGCGCAGCAGTCTCGGCCTGCCCTGCCTGGGCATGCTGCCGGCCCTGAAGCAGCGGGCGTGGCGGGACCGCCAGCCAGCCCCCGTCATCGCAGGCGAGCGCCAGATCGCCGCGCCGCCGCTGATGCGGCAAACCTCGCTCGCGCCGTTCTCGCCCTATGCCGAAGCCATCCGCGGGCTGCGCCTGCGCCTGACCCGTACGCGGCAGGGTCGGCGCGACGTCAATATCATCGGCTGCGTCTCCGCCCTGCCCGGCGAGGGCAAGAGCACGGTCTCGGCCAATTTTGCATTCTTCCTGGCGGAGGCAGGCTTCCGCACGGTGCTGGTGGACGGCGACCTGCGCAAGCGGACGCTGTCCACGACGCTTGCACCCGCATGCCGCGCCGGGTTCGTCGACGTGATGGCGGATCTGCTGCCGCTCGAGGACGCGCTTTGGCACGATGCGGCCAGCAAACTCGCATTTCTGCCGGCCCTGGCCGACGCCACCCCCACCGCCCTTCCCAACCTGGCCGGCACCCAGGCGCAGGCGCTGTTCGCCAAGCTGCGCACGCGTTTCGACTTCGTGGTGGTCGACCTGCCAGCCATCCTGCCGGTCGCCGATGCTGCCGCTGCATCCAACCTCGTCGACGGCGTGGTGATGGTCGTCGAATGGGCCCGTACGCCGGAGGACGTGGTGCGCGAGTGCATCGAGCATAACGCGATCGATCCGACCCGCCTGCTGGGCGTGGTGCTCAACAAGGTGCATCTGAAGTCGTTGCGGCATTACCACATGGCTGCGAGCAGCTATGGCACCGACGCGCTCATCCCGGCGTGATCAGATGAAACTCGTCTATTTCCATGGCAAGCAGCCCAATTTCGGGGATGACCTGAACGCGATGCTCTGGCCGCGCCTGATGCCGGGGATGTTCGACGAAGCGGGCAATGAAGGCTTCCTCGGCATCGGCACGCTGATCGGCATGGCGACGCCAGGCTGCACCCGCTTGCATGTCTTTTCGACCGGTGCCGGGTACGATGCCGTCGACACGTGGCAAACCAAGCGGCGGATCTGGTGCGTGCGCGGCCCGATCACGGCGCAGTTGCTTGGCACCGATGCCGCCCTGACCGATGGCGCCATCCTGACGCCCGAGGTCATGGGACCACCCGCCGGGGATCCGACCGGGCGCGCGGTCGGCGTTATCCCGCATTGGCAGTCGTTGCATTTCCCGGGCTGGGACGCAGCCTGCCAGGCAGCGGGGTTCCGGTTGATTTCGCCGATCGACACGCCCGAACGGGTGCATGCAGCCATTGGCAAGGTCAGCCTTGTGCTCACCGAGAGCCTGCATGGCGCCATCCTCGCCGATACGATGGGCATCCCGTGGATTCCGTTTGTGACGACACGGAACGTATCGGCATTGAAATGGGTGGATTGGTGCCTCTCGGTCGGCGTCGCGTTCACGCCGGTGCCCTTGCCGCCGCCCTCGGCGTCCGCGGCATTGGCGTTCGGTCGCCCCGACGGGGGGACGGGCGCTGGACCGCTGAGCTTCGACGCCGAGGCGGCCATGACCGAGTTCAGGCAGCGTGTGGCAATGCATGGCAGCGCATCGGCAGCACCCGGCCTCGCCGTGTGGGCCCGCGCAGGCCTGCGGGAAGTCGCCCGGCACAGCGCTTTGGTCAGCCGTGTGCTGGGCTATGGGCCGTCGCGGACGGCGGCCCGGCTGGTCGATGCAGCGCAGCTCGAGCCGAAATTGAGCGCCGCGTCACGCCGCGCCGACCTGCGTTCGGCCATGCTGGAGCGGCTGCGGGCGTTCGAGCATACCCAGCGGCAGGGGGCGTCCACAGGCGTTTCGGTCGCAGTGGGGTGCTGAGATGACCTTCGTTTCCCTGCAGGCGCTGCGCGGCCTCGCGGCGCTCGGTGTGGTGCTGTTCCACCTGTTGCCGTTCGAGGCGAAATACCTGGCCGGCCCGACAATCGTGCCTGCCGGCTTTTCGGCGGGCCGTGCCGGCGTCGATCTGTTCTTCGTCCTGAGCGGCTTCCTCGCGGTCTGGACCACCCTCGGACCTGCCGGCGCCGGCGCTGCCCAACGCTTCCTGCTGCGGCGGGTGACGCGCATCTACCCGACCTACTGGTTCTACTGCATCCCGCTGCTGCTGGCCTGGATCGCGGCGCCCGCCGGCGTGCCAGGCGAGCACAGCCCCGATGTGGTCGCCTCGCTGCTACTGATCCCGAACGCCGCCTCCCCCCTGCTGCTGGTCGCCTGGACGCTGGAGTTCGAGATCTATTTCTACCTGGCGTTTGCGCTGCTGATCTGGGCGCGGCTGGCGCGGCGTGAGCGGATCCTGGCCTTGGCAGCCTGGGGCGGCATCGTCGTGCTCGCCCATGCGGTGCTGCGGCCGACACGGGCGCAGGCCATCCTGGACGCGCTGCTGAGCCCGCTCGTCTTCGAGTTCCTGGCCGGTTGCGCCGCTGCCTGGCTTTGCGCCGCGGCTCCCCGCCGCGCGCTGACCGTCGTCGCGGGCATCGTGGGATGCGGCATCCTCGCCATCGGCCTGCTTTGGTCCGAGACGCTGTTCGCGCTGCCCTGGCTGCGCGTGGCGGTGTTCGGCATCGGCGCGGCGCTGCTGCTCATCGGATGCTTCGGCGAAGACATGGCGATACGACGGGCGCTGCCCGGCGTGATCGTGCGGATCGGCGACGCGTCCTACTCGCTGTACCTGTCCCACCTGTTCACGATCGGTGCGATCGGGCACGGGCTCGCGCGCCTGCCATCCGTGCGCCTGCTCGCAACGCCGGTCGGCCATGCGGTCATCCTGTGCCTCACGGTCGTCGCGGCGTTGCTGGTCGCCGAGGCATCCTATCGCTGGATCGAGCGCCCGCTGCTCCGCCTCAGCCGGCACCTGATCAAGCCGCCGGCCTTGCCTCACGCGGTTTCACCGGCATGAGCGCGTCCACCTTCATCGATGCACCGGGCCGCCCCCTCCCCGCGCCGTCCGGGCTGCCGGCGCCGGGACTGACCTGGGGCATCTTCGTCCTCAGCGTGACCGCGATTCTGCTGGGCAGCTTCGTCGGGTCCGCAGGCGCCTACGCATTCCTGGCTCTGTGGCTGATGCTCGCCTTTCCCTATGGCCGGGGCTGCCTGGCGCTGCTGACGAACAGCCCATGGCCCATCTGGGTCTTGCCGTTCCTGGCGCTGGCTTCGACGTTCTGGTCGCAGTCCGTGTCGGACACCCTGAAATACGGCCTGGAGTTTGTCGCAACGGCCGGTTGCGCCGTGCTCGCTGCCTCCCTGTTGAAGCCACGGGCGCTGATCTCCGCACTGACCTGCTGCCTCGTCGTCACGGCCTTGCTGTCGGTGGCGTTCGGCAAGCAATCGGTCGATCCGCTCACCGGTTCCGCCGCCTTCGTGGGGGTGTTCGAGTCGAAGAACCAGCTTGGCTTCTTCACCAGCCTGATGCTGCTGGCGGCGGTGGCCCTGCTCATCGACTCTCGGCAACCCTTGCCGGCACGCCTGCTGGGGATCGTCGCCCTGGTCCTTGCCCTGCCGCTGCTGGTGCTGACACGGTCCGGCACCGCGATGCTGTCGGCCGTGCTCGCCAGCCTTGTCCTGGTCGCCAACCTCGCCATGTCGCGGCTGTCCCGCTTCGAGCGCGCCCGGCTGCTGGGTGCAGGTGTGGTGGTCATGATCCCCATCGCCGTGCTTCTGCTGGTGGCGGGCGATGACATGAGCGCACTGCTGCTGGGGGTCATGGGCAAGGATGCGACGCTGACCGGGCGGACATTGCTGTGGGCGCACGCCATGCAGTTGATCCCGCAGCACCCGCTGCTTGGCTTCGGCTACCAGGCATTCTGGCGGCAGGACACCGTGGCGGCCGAAAGCCTGTGGTTCGAGTTCCACGTGCTGTCCCGGCAGGGCTTCCACTTCCACAGCACCTACGTGGAAACGACCATCGAACTCGGATATCTTGGCGCCGCCGTATTGGTCGCGACCCTGCTCGGCGTGTTCGGCGGGCTGGTCCGCTGGAGCTGGCGGACCGGTACCGTCGCCGCATCGTTTTTCACCGCACTGATGTTCTGCCTGCTCACGCGCAGCTTCGTGGAAGTCGACGTCCTGATGCAGTTCCAGATCGGTGCCTTCACCCTGTTCGTCGCGGCAACCTACGCCGCACGCGCACCATCGGAGGATGCGGCTTGAACACGCCAACCCCCATCGACCGCGTTGCCATTGTCGTTCCGGTGCTGAACGAGGAACGCTACATCGAAGCGTGTCTCCACGCTTTGCTGCAACAGGCGGCAGGGATCGATGCCGACGTGCTGGTGTTCGATGGCGGCAGCACGGACGCCACGCGACAGATCGTCGCGCGGCTGCAGGCGTCGCACCCACGTCTGGCATTGCATGACAATCCGGGCCGCCTGCAATCGGCGGCGGTCAACCTCGCCGCGCGGATCGCATCGCCGGACGTGACCGTGCTCGTCCGCGCCGATGCGCATGCCGGCTACCCGCCGGACTTCGTTGCGACTTGCGTGACGGCACTGCGGCAGCACGACGCCACTGCCGTCGTCGTGCCGATGCGTACGGTCGGCGTCGGCGGCATGCAGCGCGCAATCGCCGCCGTGCAGAACAGCCGGCTTGGCAACGGCGGTGCGGCACACCGCGTGGGTGGCAAGTCGGGCTTTGTGGACCACGGTCATCATGCCGCATTCGATCGAGCATTCTTCCAGCGGATCGGCGGCTACGATGAGACATTCTCGCACAACGAGGATGCCGAACACGACGAACGGGCGCGGCGCGCGGGCGGCCGCATCTGGATGTGCGCCGAGGCAACCATCGACTATTTCCCGCGCACGCGCCTCTGGCCGCTCGCCCGGCAGTATTTCAAGCATGGTTCCGGCCGCGCGGGCACCATGCTCAAGCACCGGATGCGCCCGCGTCCGCGCCAGATGGCGGCGCCCGTGATCCTCATCGGCTGCATCGGGGGGCTTCTCCTGGAACCGTTGCAGCCCTGGCTCGCGGCGGGGCCGGCCGGTTACCTGCTGGGTTGTCTCACCTGGGGCAGCCTTGCCGCCGCGCGGGCGCGCGATCCATGGCTGCTTGCGATCGCACCGGCGGCGATGACCGTGCATTTCAGTTGGGGGGCCGGCTTCCTGTCGACGATTCTCGCCAAGGTCCGCGCCCGGTCGGGCGCCTATGCCTCGGATCCCGCAAGGGCGAGCTGATGCGCCCGCGTGGCCGGAACGATCCCGCTGCAGGCACGGTCGTAGAAATCATCCCACCAGGCCGTTGCCTGCCCCTGGGAAAAGCGCTCCACCGAACGGCGCGCCGCCTGTTGCATCGCGCGCATGCGCCCAGCGGTGCCGCTGACCGCGACGAGGGCGTCCAACGCCTCTTCCGCCAGCCGGTGCACTTCATCGTTCCACATCCGGACGAAGTTGGGCGCGGCCCGGTCGGGGGTGCCGAGATGCACCCACTCCCCGTCCGGCGTGGTCGGCAGATCGAGCAGGAAGCCATTCTCGCCGTGCGCGATGAACTCCGGCAGGGCGCCCTGTCGCGTGGCCAGCACCGGCGTGCCATTGGCCAGCGATTCAAGCGCGCTGTAGCCGAACGTATCGCCGAATGTGGTCAACAGGCTGACATGCGCACGCCGCAGCAATGCCAGCACCTCGGCATTCGCCAGGTCGCGATGCACCCGCACATTGGGCAGCGCAAGCCGCGCGAGATACGGCTTGAAGGTCTCAGTGTCGCTGGGATCGGTCCAGATCGCGCCCCCCATCTCCAGCCGGGAGACGATGTCCACGACAAGCGGGATGCCGCGGGCACGGGCAAGCTCCGCCATGACGACTGCCACGCAGCCGCCCTTGCGCGCGAAGTGATTGCCGACGAACACCAACCGGATCTCGCCGGTCTCATCCGCCTGGACCAGATCTGCTACCGGCGGCAGAGCGAGGTTCGGCAGGCGCATGTGCAGCTTGCCGCTGAGGATCTCCCTTGCGGCGGCGGACTTCGTGGCACGTTCATGCTGCGCCAGGAACATGCGGCGCGCGAAGTCGGAAATCGCCACAATTCCACGACAGCGTTCGCTGGCCAGCATCCCGGTCATCCAGTCCCACCACCGGCCGCCTTCAATGCCGAAGGCGCGCGGCAGATGACTTTCGAAGCCGATCACGAACGGGCACCGGCCGACCGGGATACGATTGAACGCGTGCACCAGGTCGAAGCGCCGCACCGGCCAGGGCTTGAACAGCGTGACCCCCTCGATCTTCGACGACAGGTAATTGAGCGGGAGGAAGTCGCGATGCTCGATCTGATGACGGGAGTTGGCCGGCCCGTTGAAGCGCCATGGATAGCGGGTTGGAGCCAGGATCGTGCGGCGCGCCATCGCTGGGTTTGACCTTTCGGGCAGCTTCATCTGGACAAAATAATTATCGTAAAACATCGGAGTCGTAAAGTGTAGTTTTGTCCCCACAAATATAGACTGCGATATCGTGAATCGATTTCCGAGAAGGGACTTTGATATGATGCAGCACGGCCTGGCTTTGTCTCGCCGCGCGCTGATCGCCGGTTCTGCGCTGACCCTGGTCGGGGCGGCGCCGATTGCGCCGATCAACACCGCTGGCGACCAGCTCGGCGATCCGCTTGATACCAGCGACTTTCTCGAGCCGAATTTTACGGCAGGCTTCAAAAAGCTTCCCGACTTCGCCCGTCGCGTCGTGCGTCCGGAGCCACCACGCCCGTTGACCGACCCGGCCTTCGAGTGGGTTGCCGGCTATATCCATGCGACGCGCTCGCCCGGGGTGCCCGATTACGTCGCGCGCAACGGTCCGATCCCGGCGTTCTCATGGCTTTCGTCCGAACTCGCGATCTATCCAAACGGCGACGCCATCGCGGCCGGGGGATACAGCCCGTTCTCGATCGCGCATGACGCGCTGGTGATTACCGCCGATCACACGCCCGCCGCGATGCGTCCGCTGATCCCCGCGGCCTTCGCCCATGATTATATTTCAGGTGCGATCAATTCCTATCCGTTCAGCCAGACCTATGGCTATTTCGAGCTGCGCGGGCGACCACCCAAAGGGCAAGGCTTATGGCCGGCCTTCTGGCTGATGCCGGTCGACATGTCATGGCCGCCCGAGATCGACGTGATGGAGGTGTTGGGCCACGAGCCGAACCGGATCTTCACCACCGTGCACTCTCGCAAGTTTGCAACGGGGACACAGATCGGCTTCGGGACGCGGACCGCCGATCTCTCAGCCGACGACCATCTGTTTGGCGTGGACTGGGGTCCCGAACGGATGCGTTTCTACGTCGATCGCCGGCTGGTGTTCACCCAACCGACGCCCGAGGATTGCCGCAAGCCGTTCTATATCATCGCCAACCTTGCCGTGGGCGGTCCCACAAGCTGGCCACGCGCGCCGGACCAGACCACGCCATTTCCGGCGCATTTCCGGATCGCCTCGATCCAGGCATGGCAACGCCGCCGCTACCAATAGCGGCCCGCGCGGTCACGTCGGATAGAAGCCGTAATCGGCGTTGCTCAGATGGGCCGTGGACTGGCCTGCCATCTGCACGAGAAAGGCCGGTGAGCTTCCCGCGGCGCTGTCCACCCGGTAGTACTGCATGGTTTCGTCAGGAACGTTGTTCACGCTCGCGTCGTGGTCGAACACAAGCTGCGCGGTCGGATCGAAGCCATGCAGTGCGATGAAGTCGCTCGTTCCGCCGGCCGACTGCGCCGCCGTGTGAAAGTTGACGATATGATCGGCCTGGCCGCCATTCTGCGCCGCATTCGGGATCTGGCCGGCGTTGAAGACGAAATCGTCATGACCGTTTGCCATCACCCGGACGGGCTGGGACCCGAACGTGATGAACTGCATGGTCGGCAGACTGGAAGCGAGGGTGACGGAGATGCGCGAGCTGTCGAAATTGCCGCTCGAATCGTTTGCCGAGACGGTCAGCGTATCCGCGGTGGCAGCGGCCGAGCCGGTTGGGACGTTCTTGTAGGTCAGGGTCTGCAGCGTCGCATTCACGTCGTTGAGGCTGCCCGAGAGCTGGACCTCCCAGCCGTTGTTGATCGTCACGCTCGCCGCGCCGGCGGCTGTCACGGCGAGGGTGCCGAGCGATTTGTCCGAGATGGTGACTGAGATTGTGTCGGATGCGCTGGCGGCTGAGTCGCTGATCGCGACGCCGCCGACCACGGTGCTGCGGTCGATCGTCGCAGCGAGCGTTGCAGGCACGACGGCGGAAAGCGGGGCCGTGGGGCCGGGCACGCCGGGATCATATGCGTAGGCCTTGATGCTGGATATTTCCATGGTTCCAGGGAAGGTGGTTACGGACGATACGTCCTTTCCTACGGCAAGGTCCGCGATCATGAACATCGGCTTGTTCATATCGGCGGGCGTCGGCGCAACCGCGACCAATGTGCCGTCGAGGTAGTAGCTGATCGACTGCGGCGTCCAGTACATCCCGTAGGCGTGGGGGCCAGCCGTCAGGTCGCTCGTGGGAATCGTCGCGCTGGTGATGCCCGAGGACGGGCTGTGGACCGAGGCAAAATATTGCGCCGGGTTGATCCCGTGTTCCTCCATGACATCGAGCTCGTCGGTGCCTGACAGATCCTCGGGCAACAGCCAGAACGCCGGCCAGTAGCCTGCGCCTGCCGGCAGCGTCGCAGTCATCTCGAAATAGCCGTATAGTTGCGAAAAAGATGATTCAGTACTGATGACGCCCGATGTATAGGAGGTTCCGGCGACGCTGCTGCCCGCAGTCGCGGTGATCTCCAGGCTCCCGTTATCCACCTGGAACGGATCCAATCCTACTGAAGAGTCGGAGTAATATTCCAGTTCGCCGGTTCCCCGGATGGTGCGTGCGCCGTGCGGAAGCGTGGTCTGCCACATCGGCGCCCCGGTACCCGAGCCTGAGAATTGACTGAAGTCACTTGAAAATGACAGTGCAAGGTTGTCTGAAATGGTCATGGTACAAGCTCCATCGCGGCCCCGGCCGGTCAAACCCGGCGACCTGGTTGGATCGTTATGGCAAGCCTGACCTTACAACCATGCGAGCGTCTGTACTGTCATAAGATCGGTAATTCGCAGCCACCGGCAACATCGTTGCGCTTAGAATTCGACCTGTCTTCGGCTATCAAGTGGCCGCCAGCGGCGATGAAAACCGAACCGGCTGCGGCGATCACGCGCCCGCCGCCGCGGCGCAAATCACTGTGAGCACGACGTCGATCAGGCGAATGCCGGCGTCCTGCGTCGGGAGGCGCCGGATGTGCCACCGTCGGCGCTGCGCGCCGGCGATGACCACCCCACGGCTCCCCTCACATGCTGCGCCCCGATCGGACCGTTGTGTCCCGTGTTCGCGGTCCGGCGTTGCCGCCACCCACGGGTTCCGATCAGCCGGCCAGGGTTTCGCTGACGATGCTCTGGGCTTCTTCCAGGATGCGACGCAGGTGATCGGCGCTCCGAAAGCTCTCGGCATAGATCTTGTAGATATCTTCTGTCCCGGACGGACGTGCCGCGAACCAGCCGCCGTCCGCGATCACCTTCAGGCCGCCGATGGGGGCACCGTTGCCTGGCGCGTGGGTCAGGATGGTCTGGATCTTCTCGCCGGCCAGATCGGCAGACCGCACCTGCTGCGGCGACAGCCGCTTCAGCATGGCCTTTTGCGCCGGCGTAGCCCGCGCTTCGACACGATCGTAAAACGGCTCCCCAAACTCATGCGCCAGTTCGCGATAGATCTCTCCTGGATCGCGCCCCTCCCGCGCCGTGATCTCCGCCGCCAGCAAGGCCGGGACGATGCCGTCCTTGTCCGTCGTCCAGACGCTGCCATCCATACGGCTGAAGGACGCCCCCGCGCTCTCCTCGCCGACAAAGCCAAACGAACCATCCAGCAAGCCGTTCACGAACCATTTGAAACCGACGGGCACCTCGCAGAGCGTTCGACCCAGCTTCGCCGCAACGCGATCGATCATCTGGCTGCTGACGACCGTCTTGCCGATCGCCGCCGACTTGCTCCAGTTCGGCCGATGCTGGAAGAGGTAGCAGATCGCCGCGGAAAGATAATGATTCGGCGGCATCAATCCGACGCTCCGGGTCACGATCCCATGCCGATCATGGTCGGTGTCGCAGGCGAACGCGACGTCGAAGCGCTCCTTCAACGCGATCAGGCCCTGCATGGCGTATGATGAGGATGGATCCATGCGGATTTGGCCATCCCAATCGACCGTCATGAAGCGGAAGGTCGGATCGACGGCCGCATTGACCACGGTCAGGTCCAGGCGATATCGCTCGGCGATCCGCGCCCAGTAATGCACGCCGGCACCGCCGAGGGGATCGACGCCCATCCGAATGCCCGCGCTGCGCAGCACTTCCATATCAAGCACACTGCCGAGATCGTCCGTATAGGCCGTGAGGTAATCGTGCCGATGCGTTGTCGCCGCGCGCAACGCCCGCTCAAGGCGGACCCGCTTCACGTCCTGCAGGCCCGCTTCGAGTAATGCGTTGGCCCTGGCTTCGATCCAGCCGGTGACGTCGGTATCCGCCGGGCCGCCGTTGGGCGGGTTGTACTTGAAGCCGCCATCGCCCGGCGGATTGTGTGACGGGGTCATGACGATGCCGTCGGCCAGGCCCCGTTCGCGCCCGCGGTTATAGGTGAGGATTGCGTGGGAAACGGCAGGGGTGGGCGTATATTCGTCGTTGCCCGCAATCATGACGTCCACTTCGTTGGCCGCCAGCACTTCCAGTGCGCTGGCGCCGGCGGGGGTCGACAAAGCGTGCGTGTCGATGCCGAGGAACAGCGGCCCATCGATCCCCTGCTGCTTGCGGTACTGGCAAATGGCCTGGCTGATGGCGAGGACGTGCCACTCGTTGAAGGTGCCCTCGAACGCGCAGCCGCGATGCCCCGAAGTGCCGAATGCGACCCTTTGCGTCGACACCGAAGGGTCCGGAACCTGCGTGAAATACGCCGTCACAAGCTTCGGGATATCGACCAGCATCGACGCTTCGGGGGGCTTGCCTGCCAATGGACTGACACGCGGGGTCATATCTTGTGCACTGCTCACTCCGGGCCTCCGCTCATTCGTCTCCACGACAGAAGAGCATAGAGACGCAGGCCATCGTACGACAGCGTCGTGACCGAATAAAACGCCCCTGGACCGAACCATCGGGATGGGCCGGGGGTGTCAGGCTGGTTTACGCCCGCTCCGACATGCGGGTAAGGGTGTGAAAGAGGCTTGAATGGAGGCAGGCGATGCCTGACACGCCGAATACGTCGCAGCAGGCCAGTGCAGCTACGCCCGCACCGCTGCCGGCGGCGCGCGCCGCGGCCACGCCGTTCTTCGTCCTGACGCTGTCATGCCCGGACATCAAGGGCATCGTGCACGCCACGACCGGCTTCCTGCTGGAGTTCGGCGGCAACATCATCGACAGCGCGCAGTTCCGCGACCCGGGCCTCAACCGCTTCTTCATGCGGATCGGCTTCGAGGCTGCCCTCGGCACGCAAGCGGCCGACCTGCGCAGTGGGTTCGCGGCGATCGCCGAACGGTTCGCGATGGACTGGAACCTGCATGACATGGCGGTGAAGCCACGGGTCGTGCTGATGGTGTCCCGCTTCGGCCATTGCCTGAACGATCTGCTGTTCCGCTACGGCACCGGCACGCTGCCGATCGAGATCCCGGCGATCATCTCCAACCATCGCGATTTCTACCGCCTGGCCGCGAGCTACGACATTCCGTTCCACCATCTGCCGGTGACGGCGGCCACCAAGGAAGCCCAGGAACGCCACCTCGTGGACATCGTGGAGCGGGAGCGCGCGGACCTTGTCGTGCTCGCCCGCTACATGCAGGTGCTGTCGAACGAACTGTGCCAGCGCTTCCCCGGCCGGATGATCAACATCCACCATTCCTTCCTGCCCAGTTTCAAGGGCGCGCGCCCCTACCACCAGGCCTATGCGCGCGGCGTGAAGCTGGTCGGCGCCACGGCGCATTACGTCACCCCGGACCTCGACGAAGGGCCGATCATCGAGCAGGACGTGCTGCGGGTGGACCATTCGCTCTCGGCCGACGACCTGGTCGCCGCTGGCCGCGACGTGGAGGCGGTGGTGCTGGCGCGCGCCCTGAAGCTGCATATCGAGAACCGCGTGCTGCTGAACGGCAACAAGACCGTGGTGTTTCGCTGAGCCGGGCCGGCCGGCGTCAAACCGCCTTGCGGCGATCCGCCGCATGCCAGGCTCAGCGCGTCAGGAATTCCGCAAAGCGCATCTGCAGGTGCGCCGGCAGCAGCGGGGCTGTGGCGGACGGCATCCGGTTCAGTTCCTCGTCCCGACATCCGATACTGCGGAACGCCTGCACGACGTAGTGCGTGACACCCAGCGTTGCCAACTCGTCGGCGAGCGCTTCCAACGCCGGTTGGTCAAGCAGCCACGGATGCACGGTGGTCCGCACCTCGCAGGCCTTGCCGCTGGCAAGCAGCCGCAGCAGGCTTTCCCGCGCCCGCTCGCCGCTGCCGTCCACGCCGGTCACCGCCTCATAGCGGCTGAAGGGCATCTTGGCATCGAAGCCGACCCAGTCGACCAGAGGCAGCACCGCGGCGAGCCGGTCCGGATACGCCCCCCCGGTGTGCAAGCCGATGCGGAAGCCCAGCCCCCGCACCTCCTGCATGGCGGCAGCCAACGCAGACTGCAATGTCGGCTCGCCGCCCGAGAAGACCACGCCGTCGAGCAGCCCTCGCCGCTGGCGAAGGAATGCCATGACCGCCGGCCATGCGATGAGGTCGGAGGACACGGCCGGCTGCAGATGCGGGTTGTGGCAATACCGGCATCGCCAGCCGCAGCCCTGGCAGAAGACCGTCGCGACCAGTTCGCCCGGCCAGTCGCTGCTGGACAGGCGCGCCAGGCCGCCGATCCGCAGGTCAGTTGCCGGAATGCCCGTCACAATCGGCCGCGGCGCGCGCCTCGCTGAAATAGACGCGCTCGCCGAATTCGCCCTGCTTGCCGCGATTGAATGACGAGACAGGCCGATGATAACCCATCACGCGCGTCCAGATCTCGCAGGGCTGCCGCTCCTCGTCGCGCAGTTCGATGCCGTCCGGGACGACCGGTGTGATCTCATTCATGCGTTGCTCGCTTCCACTGTTTCGCACGCCATCTGCCGTTTGCGGGCGAGGATCTCCTCGTCGCAGATGGGGCAGAAAGCAAACTCGCCACTCAGGTATCCGTGCTTCGGACAAATCGAGAAGGTCGGCGTGATCGTGATGTACGGGATCCGGAAATTCTCCAGCGCCCGCCGCACCAGCTTCCGGCACGCATCCGTCGAGGATATCCGTTCGGCCATGTAAAGATGCAGCACCGTGCCGCCGGTGTATTTGCGCTGCAGCTCCTCCTGGCGTGTCAGCGCCTCGAACGGATCGTCGGTGAAGCCCACCGGCAACTGGCTCGAATTGGTGTAGAAGCACGCATCCGGCGTCCCCGCCTGCAGCACGCCGGGGAACCGCTTCTGGTCCTCACGGGCGAAGCGGTGCGTGGCACCCTCCGCCGGCGTGGCCTCGAGGTTGTACATGTGGCCCGTCTCGGCCTGGTACTCGACGATGCGCGCGCGGACGTGGTCGAGGAAGCGCACCGCGAAATCGTGGCCCCATTCGGACGTGATGTCGTGCGCATCGTCGGTGAAGTTGCGGATCATCTCGTTGATGCCGTTGAGCCCGAGCGTCGAGAAGTGATTGCGCAGCGTGCCGAGGTAGCGCTTGGTGTAGGGGAACAGGCCGTCATCCATCAGGCGCTGGATCACCTTGCGCTTCATCTCCAGGCTGTTCTTGCCCAGGTCCAGCAGGGTATCGAGTCGACGCAGCAGCGCAGCCTCGTCGCCCTTCGCGACATAGCCGAGGCGGGCGCAGTTGATCGTGACCACGCCGATCGAACCGGTCTGCTCCGCGCTGCCGAACAACCCGTTGCCGCGCTTGAGCAGCTCCGTCAGATCAAGCTGCAAGCGGCAGCACATCGACCGGATCATGTTCGGATTGAGCTCGGAATTCACAAAATTCTGGAAATACGGCAGGCCGTACTTCGCCGTCATCTCGAACAGCGCGTCGGCGTTCTCGCTCTCCCACGGAAAATCGCGGGTGATGTTGTAGGTGGGAATCGGGAAGGTGAAGACACGTCCCTTGGCGTCCCCCTTCGTCATCACTTCGAGATAGGCCCGGTTGATCATGTCCATCTCGGGCTGCAGATCGCCGTAGGTGAACGGCATCTCCTCGCCGCCGATCACCGGCACCTGGTCGCGCAGATCGTCCGGGCAGCGCCAGTCGAAGGTCAGGTTGGTGAATGGCGTCTGCGTGCCCCAGCGCGACGGGACGTTCAGGTTGTAGATCAGCTCCTGGATGGCCTGGCGCACGTCCTCATAGCTCAGCCGGTCCTTGCGAACGAACGGCGCGGTGTAGGTGTCGAACGAACTGAACGCCTGCGCGCCCGCCCATTCGTTCTGCAACGTGCCGAGGAAGTTCACGATCTGGCCGACGGCGCTGCCCAGATGCTGCGGCGGATCGGCTTCCACCTTGCCGGGAATGCCGTTCAGCCCCTCGGCCAGCAGCGTGCGCAACGACCAGCCGGCGCAATAGCCGGCCAGCATGTCGAGGTCGTGGATGTGGATGTCGCCGTCGCGATGCGCGCGTCCAACCTCCGGCGGGTAGACATGCGACAGCCAGTAATTGGCCACCACCTTGCCCGACACGTTCAGGATCAGCCCGCCGAGGGAGTAGCCCTGGTTGGCGTTGGCGTTCACCCGCCAGTCCGCACGGTCGAGGTAATTGTCGATGGATGAAACCACATCGACCACCGTCGCGCGATCGCCGCGCAGGCGCGCATGCTGCTCGCGGTAGACGATGTAGGCACGCGCCGTGACGAAGTAGTTGGCGCTGATCAGCACCTGCTCCACAACGTCCTGGATCTGCTCGATCTGCGGTGTCTGCTCGGGAAAGCGATGCGTCAGGACCTTCACCGCCTGAATCGCCAGGAGCTGCGCTTCTTCCGTGTCGAACTCACCCGTGGCGATGCCGGCCCGCGCGATCGCGGAGCAGATCTTGGCGCCATCGAAAGGCGCAAAGGCACCGGAGCGCTTGATCACGCCGCGCGGACGGGCAACAGGCTGCAGGCCAACCATGCGGCACCTTTCTTCTACGGGTATAGCTGTATATTATTCTATATTTAGTACTTCAATGGGATGCCATTGACTACATATGGTATGCTGACCAACACGGTGATTCGTCAAGGCCTTGGGGATCACGCAGCCAGGCACGGCGGACTTGCCCACAGCGCTGGTCGAATCGCCTCGGATTCCCACTCGGCACAGCGTGATCCCGCAGAAACCGCGCTGCGCCGGCATCGAATCCCCGCACCAGAGGGATGGACGGCTTTGCACGGCGCCAGGCGGGCGGACGTGAATCCATCGGCCGTGGCCATTCGGATGACGCTGCGACGACCGGGCATGCCGCGCCTCCGCCGGCCTGCCCGCCGGAGGCACCCGGGGGCGTTGAACACGGATGGCGGTCGATGCCCGCCGGTCGCCCGCCCTGCCCGTTCCCCCGCGGGGCGGGTTTTTCGTCCACCGCTTAGATACCTCGACTCGCCGGCGGCATTTCCCATATGGTCGGGGCAAGAAAACCGGACCGGCAGCCTCGGCTTGGCAGCCTGCGCAATGCTTCCAGAACCAGGCGAGGTGATCGTGAGTTCATCGAAGACGATTGGCGTACTGACCAGCGGCGGCGATTGCGCCGGGCTCAACGCGGTGATCCGCGCGGTGGTCGCGCGTGCGATCCAGAGCTATGGCTGGCGCGTCCTGGGCCTGAAGCAGGGCACCCACGGCCTGCTCCGCCGCCCGGTCGATTTCGCCGTCCTCGACCTGCAAAGCGCCAACCCGGCCATGGCGCGCATGGCCGGCACGATCCTCGGCACCACCAACCGCGGCGATCCGTTCGCCTATCCGATGCCGGACGGCACCCTCAAGGACCGGTCGGAGGAGGTAATCGAGGGCGTCCGCCTGATTGGCCTCGACGCGCTGATCGGCATTGGCGGCGACGGCAGCATGGCCATCCTCCGCCGCCTCGCCCAGCAAGGCGACATCCCGTTCATCGGCATCCCCAAGACGATCGACAACGACGTCGGCGCCACGGAAAGCTCCGTCGGCTACCACACAGCGGTGATGGTGGCGACCGAGGCAATCGACCGGCTGCAACCCACGGCAGCCAGCCATGACCGGGTCATGATCCTGGAGGTCATGGGACGCGACAACGGCCAGATCGCGCTGGCGGCCGGGATCGCCGGCGGTGCCGACGTCATCCTGGTGCCCGAAATCCCCTACAGCATCGATGTCGTGGCCGCGCATATCAACAAGCTCCGGCAGAGCGCGCACAACTTCGCCATCGTCGTGGTCGCCGAGGCGGTCCGCGACAACACCGGCGCGCATGTGCAGCGCCAGCACATGGCGGGCAACGCCACCTATGGCGGCATTGGCCACGTGCTCGGGGAAGCGCTCGCCCGGACCACCGGCGCGGAGACGCGCGTGACGGTGCTCGGACATGTCCAGCGCGGTGGCCAGCCGACCTGGGACGACCGTCTGGTGGCCTCCGCCTTCGGCGTGCATGCCGTGGACCTGGTGGCCGAGGGCAAGTTCGACCGCATGGTCGCCTGGCAGAACCGCCGCGTGGTAGACGTGCCGCTGACGGCGGCCTTCGAGCCGGCGCAGCTGGGAGCCTCCGACGACACGCTGGTCCACACCGCCCGCGGACTGGGCATCTGTCTTGGGGACCGGTAGCCGCAAGCGAGCCGTCACGATTGCAATCGGCGCGCCGCCGGCGCGGTGCCCAGACAGGACCGCAGCCTGACGGGCTCATGATCATGATATCGCATGATTTGACACCAACGGGCGGTCGGACGCATCCGGTCCACGGGCTGGCGACAGGCGCCACGTGCATGCACCCGCTTACGGCGAATTGCGCACCTGCACGGTCGCCCCTGTGACCGCACCATCGGCATCCAGTACCGCAAGCCGGTAGAACCCCGGCCCCGCCGGCAGCCATGCCACATCCCGCTGCACCCGCTCGCTGGGAAGCGGTGTGCCATCGACCAGGAAGGTCAGCGGGCGATGGCCGCCCATCACGCGGATCGTCACCGGCCCATCGGCTGACAGCACCGCCCCTGGCGGCGGGAACAGCAGCCGCAACGCGTCCGCGGCAGCCAGGCCGGGCAGGCGCGGCTCCGCCTGGTGTGGCACCTGCGGGCGAGGTGCCTGCGGCAGCAGGTCGAACACGCGCCCCAACAGCGGCAAGGCCAGCGAAGTGCCGGTTGCGGCGGGCATTGGCGTGCCGTCGGGGCGGCCGATCCACACCGCGACGAGATGCTGCCGGTCGAAGCCCAACGCCCAGGCGTCCCGACCTCCCCAGCTCGTGCCGGTCTTCCACGCAATGCCGCGCGGACCGAACCCCGGAAGCGGCCGCGTCAGCACCTCGGCAACCTGCTGTGCCGCGGCCTGGGCCAGAAACGCCGGCCGGTCGACCGTCTCGCCGGCGAGCAGGCGCAGCTTCCCCCCGGTCCCGTCCGTCGCCAGCCCGGCATACAGCGACGCCATCTGGCGCAGCGTGATGCCGGCGCCCCCGAGCGCGAGCGGCAGCGACGGGTCCGCCCCGTGCGGCAGATGCAGCACCGCCCCCGCAACCCGCAGCGTGGCCGCGAAGCGCGCCGGGCCGACCCGGTCCAGCAGCGCCACGGCCGGCAGGTTGAGCGAGCGGCGCAGCGCCTCCCCGGCCGTGAGGCTGCCGGCGAAGCCGCGATCGAAGTTCTCCGGCGCATAAGCCCCGAAGCGGTGCGGCAGGTCCGCCACCACCGTGTCCGGGCCGGCAACCCCATCGGCGAACGCCATGGCGTAGATGAACGGCTTCAGCGCAGACCCCGGCGAGCGTACCGCCAGAGTCAGGTCGATTGTACCGGACCGCCCCTGGTCCCCCCAGTCGCCGGCATACAGCGCACTGATGTCACGCGTGCCGAGGTCCCCGACCAGCATCGCGAGCGACACGCGCGGTGGCAGCGATTGCAGCCGCTCCTGCGCGAGGCGTTCCACGGCAGCCTGCAACGGGAGGTCGAGCGTCGTGCGCACGACCGGCACATGCGGCAGTGAGCCGACCAGCTGTGGCGCATGGCGCGGCAGGCCGATGCGGGTCGTGGGGATCGGCCCGGCCGGGTCGATAGAGCCGACCACGCCGAATCGTGCGGCCGGTTCCACAGCGCCGAACAGGCCGGATCGGACGCCCGCCGCCAGCACGCGGTCCCGCACGCGGCGGGCGGCGTCGGGATGGCGATCGGGACGCAGTGCCTCCGGCCGGCGCGGAATGGCCACCAGCAGCGCGGCCTGGGCCGGTTCCAGCGCCTCCGGCGGCACGCCGAACCAGGCCAGCGCGCCGGCACGGACGCCCTCCAGGTTGCCGCCGAACGGGGCCAGCGTCAGCCAGATGTCCAGCACGCCGCGGCGACCGAACCGCGCTTCCAGTTGCACGGCGCGGGCGATCTCGATCAGCTTGGACCGGATTGTGCGCGGCCGCGGCTCCAGCAGCCGCGCGGCCTGCATCGCCAGCGTGGAGCCGCCCGACACGACATGCCCCGACCGCACCAGCTGCGCGGTGGCGCGCAGCAGGGCGAGCGGATCGACGCCGGGGTGGTACCAGAACCGCCGGTCCTCCACCGCCACCAGCAGGTCGGTCAGCGCCGGCGGCACGCGATCGGCATCGGCACGGAACCGCCAGACGCCTCCCTGCGCCGGCAGCAAGGCAAGCGGCCGGTCGTGCCGGTCCAGCACGACCGTCCCGACCGCCTCGAGGCGCGACAGGTCGGGCGGGAACACCCAGTCCAGCAGCGCACCCGCCGCCGACAGCAGCCAGGCCAGCGACAGCAGGAGCGGGAGCAGCCGCAAGACCGCCTACTCGACGCCCTGGATGGTGATCCGCCCCGCGTTCTGCCGGGCGAACACGCCGGGACGGTACATGTCGGCGACCTCGGCGCCCGGCAGTTCGAAAACCCCCGGCGTCACCGCCCGCACGCGCACCGCCAGGCGGAACCCCGGCTGTTCGGGCGTCAGTGCCACCACCGCGGCATAGCGGTCGTCGGCGCCCGGCTGCGCCTCGGTATCGGAGAGCTTGCCCAGCCAGGACATGCCCGGCACGTCGCCGGGCCCCAGCCGCGCCGCGATCTCCCACCCGGCCGGCAGGCCGTGCTGCACCATGGTGCGGTGTGGCTGGCCATCCTCGGCTTTGCCCTCCAGCAGCACCACGAACACCGTGTTCTGCCTGAGCTGGCCCAGGTCGAGCGGCTGGCCGTCCAGCGTGAGGAACTTGCGCGTGATGCGCATCTGCGCACGTGCTGCCGGCAACGGCGTCGCCGGTACGCCGGTCACCGACACGTTGCGCCAGACCGCCCGGTCGCCCAGGTTGCGCACCGTCACCGGCGCGGTCAGCGCCACCGACAGCACCGGCGCGGGCGCCAGCGTCTGCCCGTCCAGCGCGATCTGCGTGGGCTTGCCGTCGCGTCCCAACACGCCGGCAGCCGTGGCGGCCCAGGCCTGCTCCTGGGTGGACAGCGTGTCGGTCGCCAGGTCGGCACCCGGCAGCGCATCGAGCAGTTTCGTCAGTTGCTCGCCGGGCAGGCCGCTCTCCTTCAGCAGCACCGCGATCGCCGTCTGGTCGCGCAGGGCGGTGCCGTAATCCTCCGCCCACCATTTGCGCGACGGCGCGGCGAGCGCCGCCGCGAACGCCGCCGTCGCGCGCGGCTGGTCATGCGCCAGGGCCAGGGCCGCCGCCAGTTGCGCCTTGGCGAGCGGGGTCGGCAGTTGGTCGATCCGCTCCGCCATCACCCGTGCGGCGCCGGGCCGGCCACGATCGGCGCGCGCCAGGACGTAGAGCCGGTACGGCTGGGTCGCCCGCTCCAGCGGCTCCCCACCGGACTCGTCCGCCGCGTCCGCGACGAATTTCAGCGCGTCCTTCATCGCCTGGTCGGGCACCGCGGCCCCGGCAGCCTGCGCCCGCTGCAGGAAGTCGGTGGCGTAGACCGACAGCCAGGGCTCCCCCGCCTCACTGGCCGACCACAGGCCGAACCCGCCGTCGAAACGCTGCCGGTCGAGCACGAACCCCACCGCCTGCTGCAGCCGCCCCGCGCGATCGGGACCGGCCACCGGCCCGTCCGGCAGCATCGCGAGCGAGAAGCCGCGGCTGGTCGCCTGTTCCAGGCACCACAGCGGATAGCGGTCCAGCGCCTGCACCAGGCCGGCCACGTCATAGCGCACCGCGCCGCCGAAGCTGGCCGAGGCCTTCCAGGTGCCGCCGATGAAGCGATCGAGCGGCGGGGCGAGCTGGAAATCCGCCCCCGGTACCAGATCCCCGCCCGCCACCAGCGTCGTGGCGCCGCGTGCGGGCCGCACGGTGATCGCGGTCTCGCGCTGAATGTGGAAGCCGGCCGGCCCGGTCACGTCCAGCCGGATGATCCCGCGTCCGGCACCCGTCGCGGTCAGCATGGTGAACGGCAGCGCCTGCGCCCCCGGCGCCAGCGTCGCGGCCAGCCGCGGATCGCCGGAGATCGACAGCGGCCCATCGACCGACACGGTCGCGGCGTCCTCACCCCCCGGCAGGTCCAGATTGTGCAGCAGCACGGTCATCCGGACCTGATCGCCGGGCGCGAGGAAGCGCGGCAGCAACGGCTCCGCCACCAGCGGGTCGCGCACCAGGATGTCGGTGCTGGCCGCCCCCAGTTTCGGGCCGCTCCAGGCCACCGCCATCAGGCGCACCTGGCCGGCGAAGTCCGGCAGGTCGAGCGGGATCTCCGCCACGCCGTCCGCCCCCGCCTGGACCGGCGGCACGAACAGCGTCACGGTCTTCTGGGGGATGTCCGGCAGCGCGAAGCTGCCCTCGTCGCCGCCCTGGCGCAATGCGGTCGCCTCGCCGTCGGGCGGCGCGATCAGCCTTCCCCAGTCGTCGCGGATGTCGAGCCCCAGCCGGCGCCGGCCGAGGAAGTGGTCGGTCGGATCGGGCGAGACGAAGCTGGTCAGCCGCAGGATGCCCTCGTCCACCGCGGCCAGGCTGACCCAGGCGCCCGCTGCGGTGCGCAGCCGGATCGCGGCCCGCGCGCGCGGCGGATATTTGTCGGCCGTGTCGAACGCCACCGCCAGCTTGCGCACGCCCGGATCGATCCCGACCCAGGTCAGGCCAATCGCCCGCCCTGGCCGCGCATGCGCGTCGGCGGCGGTGCGGAACACGTGCACCGCGACATACGCGCCGGGTCCCCAATCGGCCGACACCGGCACGTCGACATCCGTCCCGCCTTCCGGCACCAACACGTTGCGCACCGAATGGACGCGATCGGACAGGACCAGCAGCGTGGCCGCGCCGGCGAACGGCGGTGCGATATGGATCCGCGCAGTGTCGCCCGGCGCGTAAATGCTGCGGTCCGCCGAGACGTCCACCTGGTCGGGCACGTCCGGGCTGTCCGAGGACACCCATCCGGACCGGAACCGCACGGAGGTGGCGGCGAGGCCGCCGTCTTCGGTCAGCTCGATCCGGTAGCGGCCGAAGTCGAGCTTGCGCGCCACATGCAGCGGCGCGGCGGCCTGGATCGTGACGGACGCGGTTTCCAGCGGCTCGTCGCGCCACACGGTCTCGTAGCGGGGCACGCTCTCGCGCATCACGATCCGCCAGTCGGGCCGCTCGCGCACCAGACGCAGTTTCGCTTTCACGGCCGCGCGGGTGCCATCCGGGTTGACGGCGATCACGTCGAACGCGGCCTCGGTGCCGGCATCGACCGACCCGCCGGCAAAGGCCGGCTTGATCCCGATCAGCCGGCCGGCGGGCCGCACCGGGATCTCGGTCGTGGCCAGCGAGGCGTGGCCGGACGGATCGTTCACGCCCACGCTGACCGAGGCCTTCAGCGCATGCGTGGTATCCGGCGCGGTGGGCAGCGGGATGGCGAGGCTGGTGTGGCCCTGCGCATCGGTGTCCGGCAGCTTCAGGTCGGTGGCGTCGGGGGCGTAGACCTCGTTCTCCAGCCCGATCCGGTAGCCGGCGAGCACCGGGAACGGCGTCGGATCGACCACGAGGCGCAGTTGCGCCTGCCCGGTCAGACCCGCCCCCGGCGCACCGTACAGGAACCGCGCCGCCACCGGCAGGGCATAGGGCCGGCCGGGCACCAGCGGCCCCGGCACCGGCCCGAGATCGACCGCCATGCGGTCCGGCACGAACGCGTCCACCCGGAACTCCACCCGGCCGATCGGCGGCAGGGTCGGATCGGCCTTCACCTCCACGCTCCAGGTGCCGGTCGGCGCCCCGGCCGACAGCGTCACGGGCAGCGCAACGGACGCATCGGCGCTGCGCGGCGGCGTGGTATCCTGGAACACCTGGCCGTTCGGGCGCTTGACGATGAAATGCGCCGGAATGTCGGCAGGACGGCCGGCATTGTCGCGCAGCAGCGCCATGACCCGCACGGTCTCGCCGGGGCGGTAGATGCCGCGATCCAGCCAGACATAGGCGTCCAGCGGGCCCGGATGCGGCAGGCCGGCGACGCCGCGGTCGGACAGGTCGAAGGCCGCCGCGTTCAGGTCGAGCATGGTGTAGTCGTCGCCGGTCAGCGCTTCCACGGCGCGCGGCGCGACCGGGCCTTGGCCATGCAGCAAGGGTGCCGCGAAGCGCCCGACGCCGTCCGCGTCGGTGGTGGCCTCGCCCAGGATGTCGTTGTTGTCCGCCAGCAGCCGGAGCGTGACGCCGGGGCGCGGCGCCACGTCCGAGAAGCCGCGCACCTGCACGGTCAGTCCGTCGGAGCCGCGCCATACGGTGGGGGCGAGGTCGGTACGCAGGATCATCTGCACCGCGCTGGACACGTTCGTCGTGCCGTCGCCGGCCTGCGCGGTCAGCGCGTACAGCCCCGGCCCGGCCGCGGCGAGCGCGTCGGGCAGCGGCAATGCGGTATGGGCGGCGCGGTTGGGGTCCCATTTCGGGATCTGGGCGCTGCCCTCCCACACCACGCGACCGGTCTCCTCGCCGATCCGGTCCGCTTCCCAGCTCTCGACCGGCTGGCCCAGCCGTGACCGGCGCACGAAGGCGACAACGTTGCGCTCCGACAGGCGCGACAGTGTCAGCTTGACGGAGGACAGGTTCGTCGTAGCCAGCCCGATCGCCGGGGTCT
Organism: Acetobacteraceae bacterium; assembly: GCA_031291795.1. Taxonomy (GTDB): domain Bacteria; phylum Pseudomonadota; class Alphaproteobacteria; order Acetobacterales; family Acetobacteraceae; genus Rhodopila. Next base: position 38,138 of record JARLIJ010000185.1, read on the forward strand.
GGCCGCGCGGCAGCACGAACATGCGGGTGTCGAAGTCGATGCGCGGCTGGCGGTTGGCCATGGCTACCGCCAGCGTGGTGTCCTTCACCAGCGTGAGGCCCCCCTGCCCCGGCATTCCCGCCCGCAGCAGGATCCGCGTGGTGTCACCGGACGACAGGCCGGAGACGCAGATCTGGTCGCCCTCCCGCGTCACCGCCGCGCCTGGAACGGCGGGATCGAGCCGCACCCAGTCCTCGGCGTGGAAATCGTCGCGCTTCACCGGCGCCACGGTGAAATCAAGGCAGGCGCGCGGCGGGTCGGCCTCGGGTTCGGTGCGGACACGGCGCACCAGGATGCCGGTGGCGCGGCGCGTGTCCTCCAGCGCCTGGCGCAGCGACGCGTCGTCGGGCGCGCGTTCGGTCGCCGCCTCCAGCGCCAGGGTCGCCTGGGCCGGCCGGTTCAGCGCCTTCAGCGCATTGGCCATCAGGCGCAGCGCCGGCACCTCGGCGGCGCCGGCATCGACCGCGGTGAAGTTCTGCCACGCCGCCTGCAAGGCGTGGGTCGGATCAGGTGGTACGCGGCGCATATCGGCCTCGGCGAGCGCCAGCCATTGCGCCGGCGTGGCATTGCCGAGGCTGACCCGCGTCTCCCAGGCCGTGGCCGCGGCAGCCCAATCCTGCTTGCGGACGGCGGCGTCGGCGGCCTGCTCCGCCTGGCGGCGGGCCTGGGGCGTGCCACCCGCCGGGGCACGTGCGGTCAGCGTATGGACGTAGGCCTCGCTGTCGGCCTGCAATCCGGGGAGGAAGAAGTCGTCCGCCCAGGCGGGACGGAATGCCGCCGTTCCGCAGGCGATGGCCAGGATCGCCACAAACAGCAACGCGAAACGACGCATAATGGGTTCCCCTCGGACGCCGCGGGACTATGCCAGTTCGTGGACCGAATGGTTAATCCGATTTGGCAGGACGGGTGGCCGCATTCCGGGAGGGTCGCTCGGTTGGCGAATGATCCCTTGCCGCTCGGTGGGGGCGTTGGCGCGAGGCCTCGGGTCGCGAAATCCTGCTTGTGGGCGAGGCCGCAATTTTCACCACGGAGAAAGCAGGGAGGGCCACGGAGGGCCACAGGAGTTCTTGCGGCTTCCTTGGCTGCGGCTCCACGACGTCGTGGTGATCGCATCGGTCAGACGGCGCGCAAGAGGCGCCGGCCAGTGTGGTTTGGCCAGTGTGTCTGGGCACCTCGATCGGCCAGCGCGATGATGCATTCGGTCCGAGTCCCCCGCATCAGCGGGCAGTACGGTTCCAGTGGTCCTCCACGCCTCGCCGGTGGCGACAGAGGAGGAAACGTGCATGCGCTGACGGTGGTGCAGTCCCCGGAAGTTGGTTCAAGGTTCCGCAAAGACCTGAGCGCCTGCGCCATATCGCAATCGGCGTCCGGACGTGCGCTCAGATGTCATGCTGACCGCGACATTAAAGCCCGTTACCGACGCATTGCGGCCGATGGCCGGAGGTCCGGGGTTGGCCGACAGCGGACTGGAAGCTGCCGGCGCAAAATCCAGAAACCCGGACATTCAGCACGGCGTGGTCACCGTCCTGACCTCCGTGGACAGCGACCTAAATTGTCGGCCACGCCCTCATTCAGGCAGAGCCGGACTCCAAGTACAGCTCTCTAAGATGAACAGTCGTTCGGTCGATACTCGGGTATACCGTACAGCGCGGCCTCGTGACCGAAAAGCAGAAAAGCGCCGGACTGTGACTTGATCCGCGTGTTGGTTCGTTTCGCCTTCACGCAAACAATTGATCCAAGATCGTCCGGGACAATGCGTGCTTCGAAAAAGCCCTTTTCCGACTTGATATGATGCAGCAGCTTTTTGGCAACGGGAGCCTCATTGAACGCTAGGATGTCTAGCTGTAGGTCGATCTCATTTTTTTGACCGTAGGTGAGGTTTGAGAGGTTGGCGAGGCAGCTGACGGTATCAGAGTCGTAGTACTTCACCTTGTCTGACCGCACTCGAAAGATGATGACTTCGCCTTCGCTATCGCGTTGGTCCAGTGCGCCATCGCAGGCGAAGAATAACGCAATCAAAGGGTTGCCCGAAATATCGAGAAGCCGGGTGGGCAAGCCGTAGTGCTGCATGCGGACGAGACGGTCGAAGCAGTACTGATCACTCTGGAACTCGTCATAGTGGGCAATGAGCAGCTCCTTGCACAGCCGGTCCTCGTTGGGCATGAACTGCCATGCTCCGTCTGGAGATTTCCGCAACAAAGATGGCGTCAGCTCAAACCGCGCGTCCTCGTGCCCGCGGAAGAAGGTCTCGGTCGATCCCTTGGCGGGCAAGCCGTATAGCAGTTGAAGAAATTCCTCCACGTTATTGGCGATACCGATCGTCTTCTTTTCACGCGGAGGAGGTTCGGCTGTAGCGGCTGCTAGGTCCGGCCCCAACTGCCCTTCGACCGTCTTGGCTATATCCGGCTTAAGTCGCGCCAGCCCAATCAAGATTTTCTGCGCATCACCTTCCCTGACTGCCCAATGCGTCCGATAAAGCTGAAACCCATCAGCGCCGAATAAGTCCTTCGCCTGCTCAACGTTGGCGAATTCTACCTCGCCAAAATCGATTAACGTTCTGAACGTAGTCGAGACTTCTTTCCGGCCCGGCGCCGTATTCGCAATTCTCCCGTACTTGACGACCATTGAGGCCGCACCACCCGAGCGGTCGATTTCGCTGCAGAGGAATGTGGGCAGCTTTTCCAGGAACGCGATCGAAGTCGGGCCAAGGTCCTCAAGCCGTTTTTCGATATCGGTAGGCGTGTATTCAAACATGCGCCCCCGGCTCATCTCAACGATGTCGACTGCGCCCTCGACATACTCCCGATTACCGAAGGCAATGTAGTTGAAGCTTTCTGCCATGACTCCGTCTCGTCAGCTAGCGCACCACTAATCACATTCACCACGGCAAATGCAATAACCAGCGCGTCAGCGCGAGGGATACTTAGCCACCGATTTCGTCTCGTCACGGTCCTGCTGCTCGATAGTGAATCTGCCTGAGCCAACGGCAGCTTCCAGGAGTCATGCCTTGGCTGCTTAAAGCCGGATATGGGCGCAAAGCGGACCTATTGCACAGGGTCCGCCGTGGCCGCTCCCCCAAGCGGTCTATCCGAATCTGCTTCTCCCCTGAACCAGACGACCGTGATTGCGAGATGCCAGGACCAACACCCCACATAACACCCGTCCCCGGCACCCGCTACCTCCCCGGCATCTCCCACCCCAAAACACGAAATGGCCCCCCGCTGTCCCCCGGCGTCAGCCGCACCGTCGCACGGCGCACGAACCGCCCGCCCACCACCGTCGCGCGCGCAGTGATGCGGAACACCGACGGCGCGACCGCCGTCGCAGCCGGCGGAGCGCTATCCTGCGCCGCCAGCACCAGCGCGCGCGCGACCAGCGGATCGTCCGTGCGCGGCGAGGGATCGCCATCCTGGTACAACGACAGATGCGGTGCCAGGCAGGCGAACAGCGGCGGCGTCATGCCGACCACCAGCGCCAGCTCTTCCGGCGACTGCATCGGCTGCCCCGGCGGCGCATAGCCCAGCCCCGCCGCGCGGTAGGCAGCGGTCGCATCCTCGCCGGTGGTCTCCGGCGCACCGCGCCACGCCAGGATCGCCTGCGCCAGCTTCGCGGCATCCGCGGCACTGGCACCGCACAGCCCGATCAGCGCGCCCAACAGCGGCGCACCGGCGGTGTTGGGATTGATCGTGCCGGTCAGGTCCTGGACCGTGACCTCGGCCACGCCGCGCCCGATCCGCACATCATGCGTCCCGTGCATCCAGGCGGGGGTGCCGCCCAGCAGATGGAACACCGCCTCCCGCACCGCACCGTCGGCAATCGCCTCGGCCATCGCGGCATTGCGCAGGTTGCCGGCAAGCTGGGCCTCACTGCGTCCGGCCGACAGCAACTGCGTCAGGATCAGCGACAGCAGCACCAGCGACCACAGCACGATCAGCAGCGCGAACCCGGCCTCTCGCCGGGTCCCGCGCAACCGAGTCACTGCTCCAGGCCGAGCTTGTTGCGCACCTTCCGGTTCGGGTCGTCCGATCCGGTCGGGCGCAGCCCCTGCAGCATCGCCGGCACGTTCGCCGCACTCGGCAGGTTTTCCCGCAGGTCCTGCGTCAGGGCCAGCGCCTCCCGCTGGTCGTGCACCACGTGCGGCGTGATCAGCACCATCAGTTCGGTGCGCGTCCGGCTGTTGTTCTGCTGTCC
>JARLIJ010000186.1 GCA_031291795.1 Acetobacteraceae bacterium
CAGGCTGCGCAGGATGCGGCGGACCTGGCCCAGCGCCACGGTGTGCGAGTGGGCCCGCCGCAGGTCGGCGATGGTGGCGCCCTTCACCCCCAGCAGGCAGTGCTCGACGCGCTGGAAATGCTCGCCGACGACGAACAGGCCGGACGTCGGCAGCAGATGGTGGATGTCCGGCACCCGGCCGGCCAGGCTGTTCTCGCACGGCAGCATGGCGAGGTCCGCCCGTTCCTCCCGCACCGCCTCCATCGCGGTCTCGAAGGATTCGCAGGGCAGCGTGGTCATGGCCGGGTACGCGGTGCGGCAGGCCAGGTCGGAATAGGCTCCCGGCATGCCCTGGAAGGCGATGACACCGCTCATATCGACTGCTTCCTTTGCGGATCGAGCGCCCGGCGGGCACGTTCCAGGTCCTCGGCCGTGTCGACGCCGAACGGGGCATGCTCGACCCGCGCGCAGGCGATGCGCATGCCGGCCTCCAGCGCGCGCAGCTGCTCCAGGCTTTCCCGCCGCTCCAGCGGGGATTCCGGCAGCGCGACGAAGCGGGCCAGGGCGGCGCGGCGGAACGCATAGATGCCGATATGGTGCCAGCGCGGGCCGGCGCCCCAGGGGATCGGCACGCGCGAGAAATATAATGCCGGCGACACCGCGCGACCGCGGTCGAACGCGCAGGCGGCCTTCACGACGGAGCTGAGCGCCGCCTCCTCATCCGTGTGGATCGGTGCGACCAGCGTGGCGATGTCGAAGCCGGGGTCGGACAGCGGTGCCAGCACGGTGCGCAGGTAGGAGGGCGGGATGGTCGGCAGGTCGCCCTGCAGGTTCACGACGACGTCATGCCGCCCCTGCGGATCCAGCGCCGACAGCGCCGCGTGCACCCGGTCCGACCCGCGCGGCAGGCTTGGATCGGTCAGCACCGCAATGCCGCCGGCAGCGCGCACCGCCTCGACGATCTCGATATCGCCGCAGGCCACCGCGACCGGGCCGATATCCGCCTCCCGCCCGCGGTCGAGGACATGCACGATCATCGGCTTGCCGTGGATATCGGCGAGCGGCTTGCCCGGCAGGCGAGACGCCGCCATGCGCGAGGGAATCAGGACGATGGGGTTCACTTTGAAGCTTTTGCCCGGGTTTGGATGGGTTGATGGGTGAAGGTCGTTTCCCTATGGTGCCGCCACCTTATGGATGCTCCGACCCGTGTGCAACGCCACGTGGGCCGGCACATCTGCCCGCCCCAACCGGACGCCGGTCGTTCCACCCGGACGAAAACCGCGCGCCACACGCCGAGGATGCCAGCCCGCATGGATAGCTTGGAGGTCAACAAGGGTATTGCGGCGGTTCTCGTCGCCGGCATTGCCTTCTTCATCACCGGCACGATCGGCGACAACCTGGTGCAGGTGCACCGGCCGGAGAGGCCGGCGCTGGAGATCAAGGGCACCGAGGCCCCGGCCGGTGGCGCCGCCGCGGCCCCCGCCGCGCTGCCGCCGATCGCCCCCCTGCTGGCCAAGGCCGACCCGGCCGCGGGCGAGTCGACCGCCAAGAAGCTCTGCACCTCCTGCCATACCTTTACTGAGGGCGGCAAAGCCGGCGTCGGCCCCAACCTCTACGGCGTCGTGGGTGGCCCGCACGGCCACATGGAAGGCTTCAACTACACCGCCGGCCTGAAGGCCAAGCAGGGCCCCTGGACCTTCGACGAGCTGAACGAGTGGCTGCACCAGCCCTCCAGCTACGTGCAGGGCACCCGCATGGCGTTTGCCGGCATCAGGAACGACCAGCAGCGCGCCGACGTGATCGCCTACCTGCGCTCGCTGGCGGCGACCCCCGTCCCGCTGCCGCCGGTCGAGGCCGCTGCCACGCCGGCGCCCGCGGGTGGGGCTGCCGCACCTGCCGCGAAGCCCTAGCCGGACGGCGGCGACGGAGCAGCCTCCCATGGACCCGCAGGACATCGACCGGCTGGTGGCCGCCGCCGAGGCCGCGGCCGACGTCGCCGGCGCAGTCGTCCGTCCGTTCTTCCGGGCCGGGCTGGGTGCAGAGCTGAAAGACGACCGGTCACCGGTCACGATCGCGGACCGTTCGGCCGAACAGGCGATGCGGGCGGTGCTGGCCGAACGCTTCCCCGACCACGGCATCATCGGCGAGGAGTTCGGTGCCGACCGGCCCCAGGCGCGGCTGCGCTGGGTGCTCGACCCGATCGACGGCACGCGGGCGTTCATCACGGGACGGCCGACCTTCGGGACGCTGATCGGGCTGCTGGAGGGGGATACGCCGATCCTCGGGGTAATCGACCAGCCGGTGACCGGCGAGCGCTGGATCGGCGCGCCGGGCCGCCCGACGACTTTCCGCAGCCAGCTCGGAGGGCGGGCTGGCTGCCGACCCTGCCCAACCCTCGCCCAGGCCGAATTGTCCTGCACCAGCCCGGAGATGCTGGCGGGGCAGGAGCCGCGCTGGCGCCGCCTCGCGGCCGCGGTGCGGCGCAATTACTGGGGCGGGGATTGCTATGCCTACGGGCTGCTCGCGATCGGGCAGATCGACATCGTCGCGGAATGCGACATGAAATTGTGGGACTGGGCCGCGCTGGTCCCGGTGATTGAGGGTGCCGGCGGGCGCGTCACCGACTGGCAGGGCAAGCCGCTGCATCCCGGCAGCGACGGCTCCGTGCTGGCGGTGGGCGATCCCGCCCTGCTGGCCCCGGCACTGGCCTTGCTTAACCAACCGTCAGTTGCGTCTGCCTGACCGGCGGCCCACTTTGCGCGGCTTTCACCGGTCGAAGGGCTGAACCGTGCGCTTTTTGCTGATGCTGCTCCTCCTCATGACCGCGTCCCTCGGCGCCGCTCGCGCGGATGACGGACCGGTCACGCGCAGCAACGCGATCGCCATCCTGGGGACGCCCGCACTGCCCGAGGGGTTCGCGAACTTCCCCTATGTCAATCCCGACGCACCGAAGGGCGGGTCGGTCACACTGGCGACGATCGGCACGTTCGACAGCTTCAACCCGTTCATCCTGCGCGGCACCGCGGCGTTCGGGCTGGCCAATCCCTGGGTGATCATGCCGGGTGGCTCCGGGTCCGGCTCCTCCGTCGGGCATGTCTGGGAGAGCCTGCTGACCTCGTCGGCCGACGAACCCGCCACCGCCTACGGCCACCTGGCGAAGACCATCGAGCTGCCCGCCGACAAGATGTGGGTGGCGTTCGAGCTGCGGCCGGAAGCGAAGTTCTCCGACGGCACGCCGGTCACCGCCGAGGACGTCGCCTGGACCTACAACACGCTGCTGTCGCAAGGCCGGCCCAGCATGCGCATCCAGTTCGCCGACGTGAAGGACGTGGTGGTGGAAAGCCCGACCCGCGTGGTGTTCCATTTCAGGTCGAACGAGAACCGCGAGCTGCCGCTGATCGTCGGCGGCCTGCCGGTCCTGCCGAAGCATTTCTTCGAGGGCCGCGACTTCACCCGCCCGCTGACCGACGCGCCGATCGGCTCCGGCCCGTACCGCGTGGCATCGTTCGAACTCGGCCGCAGCATTACCTATGTGCGCAATCCGGACTGGTGGGCGGCCAACCTGCCGACCGGCCGCGGCACCAACAATTTCGACCAGGTGCGGATCGAGTATTTCCGCGACTCCACCGTGGCGATGGAGGCGTTCAAGGCCGGCCAGAGCGACGTGCGCAGTGAGAACGTGTCGAAGAACTGGGCGACCGCCTACGACTTCCCGGCGGTGCGCGACAAACAGGTGATCAAGGGCAATTTCCCGCACCATCTGCCGACCGGCATGCAGGGCTATGCGATGAACACCCGCCGCCCGATGTTCGCCGACCCACTGGTGCGCCAGGCGGTCGGGCTGCTGTTCGACTTCGAGTGGGCGAACAAGAACCTGTTCTACGGCGCCTATACCCGCACGACGAGCTACTTCAGCAACAGCCCGCTGGCGTCCTCGGGCGTGCCGGAGGGCGATGAGCTGAAGCTGCTGGAGCCGTATCGGGCCGAACTGCCGCCGGCGCTGTTCACCCAGCCGTTCACGCTGCCGGTCACCGACGGGTCGGGGAACATCCGGGAGCAGTTGCGCCAGGCGCTCGACCTGTTGAAGCAGGCTGGCTGGCAGGTGAAGGAGCGCAAGCTGATCGGGCCGCAGGGCCAACCGCTGGCGTTCACCATCCTGCTCGACGACCCCTCGCTGGAGCGGGTCGCGCTGCCTTACGTGCAGAACCTGCAGAAGATCGGGATCGAGGCGAATGTGCGCACCGTCGATCCGGCGCAGTTCCAGCATCTGACCGACGATTTCGACTTCGACATGACGATGATGATCTACCCGCAGGGCGATATCCCCGGCAACGAGCTGCGGGACTACTGGTCCTGTGCCGCCGCCAAGGCGCAGGGCAGCAACAATGTCTCGGGGATCTGCGACCCGGCGGTGGACGCGCTGATCGAGAAGATCATCACCGCGCAGGACCGTCCCACGGTGCAGACCGCCGCGCGCGCACTGGACCGGGTGCTGCTGTGGCGGTGGTACATGGTGCCGAACTGGGACAACCGGGTGTTCCACGTCGCCTACTGGGACCGCTTCGGCCACCCCGACAAGGCGATCCGCGAGGGCTTCAACTTCGACACCTGGTGGGTCGATCCCGCCAAAGCCGCCGCCACCGACGCGGCCCGGCGGCGGTGATGGTCGGGATGATGCACGACTCTCCCCCTCCCCTTGAGGGAGGGGGTTGGGGGGAGGGGTGCGTACAGCCACCGTTGGTGCGCGTGGGCCCCCTCCCCCCACCCCCCTCCCTCAAGGGGAGGGGGAGAGTCGTCGCACAAGCAACCACCCGACCCGCCGCATGACCGGCTACCTGCTCCGCCGGCTGCTGCTGGTGATCCCCACCCTGTTCGGCATCATCGCGATCAACTTCGCGGTCATCCAGTTCGCCCCCGGCGGCCCGGTCGAGCAGATGATCGCCGAACTGCGCGGCAAGGGCGGCCTGTCGTCGCGCCTCGGCTCCGCCACCTCCGATGTCGCCAGCAGCAGCGGGACCTATCGCGGCGCCTCCGGCCTCGACCCGCACGTCATCGCCGACATCAAGAAGATGTTCGGCTTCGACAAGCCGCCGCTCACCCGGTTCGGCGAGATGCTGGGCGGCTACCTGCGCTTCGATTTCGGCCGCAGCTTCTTCCGCGACCAGACCGTCCTGCAGCTCATGCTCCAGAAAATGCCCGTCTCCATCTCGCTCGGGCTCTGGTCGACCATGCTGGTGTACCTGGTTTCCATCCCCCTCGGCATCGCCAAGGCGGTGCGCGACGGCAGCCGCTTCGACCTGGCCTCCAGCGCCGTGGTGCTGGTCGGCTACGCCATCCCCAGCTTCCTGTTCGCCATCATGCTGGTGGTGCTGTTCGCCGGCGGCAGCTTCTGGCACGTCTTCCCGCTGCGCGGCCTCACCACGGAAGGCGCGTCCGCCTGGCCCTGGCCCGCCCGCATCGCGGATTATTTCTGGCACATGGTGCTGCCCACGATCGCCGTGGTCGCCGGCGGGTTCGCCAGCCTGACGATGCTGACGAAGAACTGTTTCCTGGAAGAGATCCGCAAGCAATACACCGTCACCGCCCGCGCCAAGGGCGCCGGCGAGCAGCGCGTGCTGTACGGCCACGTGTTCCGCAACGCGATGCTGCTGATCATCGCCGGCTTCCCGCAGGCGTTCATCAGCATCCTGTTCACCTCGGCGCTGCTGGTGGAGATCGTGTTCTCGCTCGACGGCCTGGGGCTGCTGGGCTTCCAGGCGGCGATCCAGCGCGATTACCCGGTGATGTTCGGCACGCTCTATCTGTTCACGCTGCTGGGCCTGCTGATGCAGATCGTCGGCGATGTGCTCTACACGGTCGTGGACCCCCGCATCGATTTCGAGGCGCGGGGTTGAACAAGCTGATGCGCGCACTTCTCCCCCTCCCCTTGAGGGTGGGGGTTTGGGGGGGGGGGGCCACGAGCACCCGCGGCGGGTGGTCGCATCACTCCCCCCACCCCCCTCCCTCAAGGGGAGGGGGAGACGTGGGCATCGGCATGGCCCTTCCGCCTCGGGTCCGCCCATGACCCTCTCCCCGGTCACCAGCCGCCGCCTCGCCATCTTCCGCCAGAACCGCCGCGGCTACTGGTCGTTCTGGCTGTTCATGGTCCTGTTCGTGTTCTCCCTGTTCGCGGAGTTCCTCGCCAACGACCGCCCGCTGCTGATCCGCTTCGACGGCGCCTGGCTCATCCCCGTGCTGCAGGACTACAGCGAGGACCGGTTCGGCGCCGACTTCCTCCCCACCGAGGCCGACTACACCGACCCCGACGTGCAGCAGGCCATCAGCGCCCATGGCTGGATGCTCTGGCCGCTGGTGCCGTACAGCTACGAGACCATCGTCAAGGACCTGCCCAGCCCGGCGCCCTCGCCGCCCAGTTGGCGCAACCCGCTGGGCACCGACGACCAGGCGCGCGACGTGCTGGCGCGGGTGATCTACGGCTTCCGGCTCTCGGTGCTGTTCGGCTTCGCGCTGACCTTCGTCTCCTCCGCGGTCGGCGTCGCCGCCGGCGCGGTGCAGGGCTATTACGGCGGCCTGACCGACCTGCTGTTCCAGCGCTTCATCGAGATCTGGAACGGCATGCCGCAGCTCTATCTGCTGATCATCCTCGGCAGCATCATCACCCCCGGATTCTGGGTGCTACTGGTCTTCCTGCTGCTGTTCTCCTGGATGAACCTCACCGGC
>JARLIJ010000031.1 GCA_031291795.1 Acetobacteraceae bacterium
CCACAGCCTGAACCTGTCGATGTTCAACCTGGCGCGCGGCTACAAGGACCGCGGCATGGCAGCCTACAGCGAGCTGCAGCAAGCGGAATTCGCGGCCGAGGCCGAGGGCTACACGGCGACCCGCCACCAGCGGGAAGTGGGTGTGGGCTACTTCGACGCGGTGGCGATGGCGATCTCGGGAGGCAAGTCTTCGACCACGGCACTCGGCGGTTCGACCGAGGCCGCGCAGTTCCACGACAATCACGGGGAGACACCCGAAATGCACCGGGTGCAGGACGACGGCCTGGTGCACAACCATGACTGGGCCGTAACGGCGAAGTAACTGACGCCAGGTTTGGGGAGAGAACGGCGGCCGGTTCGCGATCAACGCGGGCCGGCCGTTGTGCTGTGCGGAGAGGGGCGCATGCCTGTGCCGGAACGCGGGAATGGCGCGTTTTGCTTGCCTTCGGCATGGGCGTTGTGCTATCAAACTGATAGCATGGATCATATCGCCAATGGGTAGCCTTATCGTCCGCGGCGTCGAAGACGACGTGATTGCACGCCTGAAACAGCAAGCGGCCGCGCATGGGCGTTCGACCGAGGCGGAACACCGCGAAATCCTCCGCCGCTCGCTGTTCGGCGAGGCGGATTTTGAGGATCTGGCGAAGCAGATGCGGGCGCTGACCGCAGGGCGGCAGCACACGCCGAGCGAAGAGCTGCTGCGCGCGATGAGGGACGAGCGCTGAGCGCATTGGTGGTCGATGCCAGCATCGCCATCAAATGGGTTGTGGCGGAGGCGGGCGCGGAACAGGCATGGCGCCTGCGCGAACGCCACAGGTTCCTGGCCCCCGATCTGCTTGCCGTCGAATGCACCAACATTCTTTGGAAGAAGGTTCGGCTGGGCGAGTTGACCGCGGAGGAAGCCTCGCTGGCGTGCGGCATCCTGGCCGGGGCCGGCATCGAACTCTGCCCCATGCGACCGCTCATGCGTCCGGCGCTGCGGCTGGCGCTCGCACTGGATCATTCGGCGTATGACTGCGCTTATCTGGTGCTTGCGCTTCAGGCAGGCGTTCCATTTGCGACGGCCGACGGCCGCCTGGTTCGGAAGGTCGCAGGCTGTAGCAGTGAAGTTTCGGTTCCGGAGATCATTTGTGTAGCGGTCTGATACCAACCGTCATTCTCAACGGCGGTTGGTATGACATCGCGTGGCGGCAGCCTCAATCGAACAGGTCCCGCTTGATGCGGTCTTCCTGCCCCCATCGGGCCAGCAGCGTCGCGGCGGCTGCATCCGACAGGCCGCCTTGCGACATTGCAATCCGCATCAGCGTGATTTCGATCGCCGGGCCGAGCGTCGCCAGCCTGCCGCAGGCGTACAGCACGGCATTGCGGCGGGTGAGCCAGTCCCACACCAGGGCCGACTGTTGTTCCAGCCGGTCCTGGACATGGGTGCCATCGTCCGGATCGCGGGAAAATGCCGTGTCGAGCCGCTGCAGAACGCCGGCGCGCTGCCAGGCCTGCAGCTGGTCGGCATAGTAGAAATCCCCGGCACGATGGCGGTTGCCAAAGATCAGCCAGGCGCCACCGCGGCTGCCGCGCGCCGCCCGTTCCGCGAGGAAGCCGACGAACGGCGCGATCCCGCAGCCGGTCGCCACCATGATGATCGGCCGATCCGGATCGTCCGGTGGATGGAAACCCGGATGCCGCCTGATCCTGGCTGCAAACCTGGCGCCAATCGGCAAGGTTCGGCACAGCAGGCCGGATGCGGCGCCGAACTGCGGCTGGCCGTCCGGCGACGTCCAGGTGTTCAGCGCCACCGTGAGCATCAGGCGGCGCCCGTCGTCAACGGCAGCGCTGCCGATCGAGTAGCATCGCTCGGGCAGGCCGGCGCCCGGCGACACCAGCAGCAGGTCGCCGGGCCGGTATTCCATTGGCCCCTCGCCGGCAAACACGAGGCTGCAGACTTCATGCAGGTCCCCCTGGCCGGGATCGTCGAGCCGCGTGCGGGCAACCAGCGTCAGGTGCACCGCCGCGTCTCCCTGCGGTCCGACCAGTGCGCCGGACTGGACGCGCAGGGGGCCGGCAAGATCGGCGAGCCAGCTCTTCCACGCGTCGGCCGGATCCCCGTCGGCGCGCACCATCGGCGTCAGCTCGTCCGCGCCGGCCGCGATCAGAGCCGTGCGCAACGTTTCTCCGCCACCGCAGAACCGGGCATAGCGGCGATCGCCCAAGGCCAGCAGGGCGAAGGTCACGCCGGTCAGCTTTGTTGCTGGCATAGCCTGCAGGAACGCGCGCCCCTGGTCGGGCATGCCGCCATCGCCGGTGGTCGAAGCCACCACGAGCACATGGCGGTAGCGTTTGAAATCCTCCGGCTGCAAGGTTGCCAGTGAGGCTGTTGCGACCCGCGCGTTGCCTTGGCGCAGCGCCGCGGCGGTGGCTTCGGCGTAGCGTGCCGCCGTGCCGGTCTGGCTCGCGAACGCAACGAGCAGGTCGGCCCCGGCATCGCCGCTGCGTCGGCGGGCGGTCTGCCAGCGCCGCCAATAACTCAAGCTCCCCGTCGTAAGCAGGCCCAGCAGCCCCCACGCGGCGAACAGGCTCACCCAGCCGGACCAGGGGGCCGCCCAAATGCCGTCATGCAACAGGCGCGGCCAATTGGGCGGGACCTCGGCCGGCCGGGAGGCGTCCCGGCTCACGAGCCAGGACCGCTCGGTCCAACCTTTGCCTGTCGTGAGCAGCACGTTGCCGTTGCGCAGCCCCCGTACGGTCGCAAGTTGCGTGAGGTCCACCGCAGGCGCGGCCCGCTGGAGGGCGTCGGCCAGGGCCAGCGGCGGGACGGATGGCGGCGCCGATGCGGCAGGTCCGGGGCTCCCGAGGCCCAGCGTTCGCACGGCCTCGGTCGCGGGCGGGAACAGGACGAGGGGCAGCAGCATCCAGCCGATCGCAATGTGCCAGCCCAGCGTCGTGTTGCGCAGGCGTGGCCAGGCAAGCAGCGGACCGACGAGGATCAGGAAGACCATCGCCCAGGCTTCGAACTGGACCACCACGCCCAGGCCGACCCACAGGTTTTCGTGCAGTCCGCGCACCAGGTCGAAGATGTCCGCCTGCTGAAGGTTTGGCGCTGCCTCGCCGGAGGCGATGGCAAACCGGACCGGCGGATTGCCACCCTGGTATCGCGCGATGGCCGTCGCCCCGTCGGGCAGCATGACGAGCATCCGAGCGGTACCGGCGGGGTCGAGGCGGGGCAGCGCCGCCGTCAGCGCAGCAATGTCCACGCCCGCCTGGGGCTGCATCTCGCCGACGCCCAGGATCGGCTCCAGCGCCAGTATGCCACCTGATAAAATCGTCACCAGGAAGAATGGCGCAAGTACCAGGCCCAGATAGCGGTGAACACGCAGCAACCAGGCCCACATTTCCGCACGTCCACAGGTGCAACCGCCCTACGGGGCGCCAGCGCCGGACCCTAGGAGCGTGGCCGTACCCCAACAAGGCCGCATCGACGATGGCGCGTATACGCCGAACGCGCGTGACATCGACGCGGCCGGGGCACAGCGTGGCCTGCAGCTGGTCGGATCAGGTCATCGAGATCTGCGTGAAGTCCTGGTACCAGCTTTGCGCCGGCTTGAACCCCGTCACCTTCTTCGACAGTGCCCGCGGATTGAGGTCGTGCACGATGAACAGCCACGGCGCTTCATCGACGATGATCGCATGCGCCTGGGCCAGAAGTTCCGTTTGTTCGGCCGCATTGAACGTGGCTTGCGCCTTCTTCAGCAGGTCGGTGGCTTCCTGGTTGTCCCAATGCCCCCAGTTGTAGTTGGTGGGCGAGAAGCTGTCCTTCGCGTAGTAGCGGAACATCGAGGACGGGTCGGTGAAGCTCAGGCTGATATTGATCCCGTCATCGCCATGCGACGGCGCCGCCTTGGGATCGCTGCGCACCGCGACCAGCATGGTGCCCCACTCGACCACGTCGAAGTCGATGTCCATGCCGACGTCTTTGAAGTTCTGCTGCATGAACTCGTTCATCGGGATCGGCACCATCTGCCCCGATCCCGACGTGGAGATCATGATCTTCGCCTTCACCGGCTTGTCGGGCCCGTAGCCGGCTTCCTTCAGCAGCGCGCGCGCCTTGTCCGGGTCGTAGGTGTAACGGTTTTTCGGTTTGCCGAACAGCGGGTCCTCGGGCGGGTACAGCCCCATCGCCGGCTTCGCCGTGCCGTTCAGCATCTTGCACATGCCTTCCCGGTCGACCGCGTAGTTCAGCGCCTGGCGCACCCGCACGTCCTTGAACGGCGAGCTGTCCGTGCAGTTCAGCGCATAGGGATAGGTGTGCGGATATGGCCACAGGCTGATCTGCAAGCCGGCGTCCTTCAGCGAGGGAATGGAGTCCGGCGGCGGCACCTCGATCCAGTCGACCTGGCCGGACCGCAGCGCCGCGACGCGGGTGGTGGCCTCGGGCATCGGGTAGACGATCATCTTGTCCAGCTTCGGGATGCGCGCCTTGTCCCAGTAAGCTTCGTTGCGCGACATCTCGGCATACTGCCCCAGCACCACCTTGGTGATCTGGAACGGCCCGGTGCCGGATGGTTTCATCGCGAACTGCGACCATTTCTTGCCGGTCGCTTCCCACTGCGTCGGGCTGGCGATCAGGATGCGCGTCAGCAAATAGGGCAGGAAGCTGAACGGGTATTGCGTGGTGAGCACGACGGTCTTGTCGTCGGCCTTCTCGAACTTCGTCACCATTGAAACCGTCGCGCGCACGATGGGCGCGGCCGTCGCGTCGTATTGGGGCGAGTTGTCGTCGTAGATGCGCCCGAAATTCCACACGATGGAATCGGCCGTCATGTCCGACCCGTCATGGAATTTCACGCCCTGGCGGACCTCGCAGATCCAGCGCAGCGGGTTGCCTTCGTCGATGTGCCAGGCGGTGAACAGCCCCGGCGTGATGTCGGCGATCTTGTCGGTGTGGGTAAAATCCCAGTTCACGACTGAATCGTACGCCGGGTAGCCGAGGAAGCGGAACCCCTCGCC
>JARLIJ010000187.1 GCA_031291795.1 Acetobacteraceae bacterium
CCGGACATCGGATGATCCGGGTCGGCCCCTCTCCCCGGATGAACACCAATGGATGGATTCCAAAGGCTGTGCCTTTGGCTGGGGTCCAGGGGACAGCGTCCCCTGGCGGGTCCAGGGCAGAGCCCTGGCCTTCCTTCCCGCCCCCGTCATGGTTGCTTGGCCTCCGCCACCTGGGCGGTGAGCGGTTCGTTGCGCCCGGAAGGGTCGCGTTGCAGCACCTCGGTCATGATATCGCGGGCCAAAGGCCCGGCCATGGTGGCACCGGCATTGCCATGCTCCACCACCACCGACACCGCGTAACGTGGCGCATCGTAGGGCGCGAAGGCGACGAACAGCGCATGCGGGCGGTATTCCCAGGGCAGTTTCTCGCTGTCGAAATGGCCGCTCTCGCGCAGTTCGCGCGACACCCGGCGGACCTGGGCCGACCCGGTCTTGCCCGCCAGTTGCCACCGCTGGTCGGCCAGCCTGGCCTGCGGTGCGGTGCCCCCCGCCTCATTGACCACCGCCCACATGCCTTCGCGCACCGCGTGCAGCGTCTTTTCCGGCAACGGCATCAGCGGCCAGTCTTCCGGTTGCGCGCCCGGCTGGATCACACCGCCAAGCTTGCGGGTCAAATGGGGCTGGACGGCCCGCCCGGTGGCCACGCGGGCGACGTAGGTGGCGAGTTGCAGCGGCGTGACCTGGATGAAGCCCTGGCCGATCCCGCTGACGATCGTGTCGCCAATGTTCCAGGCATGGCCGTGGCCGATGCGCCATTCGCGGGTCGGGATCAGGCCGGCGCGCTGGCCCGGCAGGTCGATGTCCAGTTCGGTGCCCAGCCCGAACCGGTTCGCCATGGCGGCGATCTTGTCGATGCCGGTGCGTCGCGCGACCTCATAGAAGAACACGTCGCAGCTGTTCTTCAACCCGCCGCGCAGGTCCAGCATGCCGTGGCCGCCCTTGCGCCAGCAGTGGAACCGCGTGTCGCCCAGGTCGAGGTAGCCGGGGCACTCGATCCGGTCGGTCGGTGAGAGCGCCTTCGACTCCAGCCCAGCCATCGCCACGGCCATCTTGAAGGTCGAACCCGGCGCATACAGCCCGACGGTCGCCTTGTTGATCAGCGGCGTCCGCCGATCCTTGGTCCACTCCACCCACTGCGCCTGGCTGACCCCCGAATTGAACAGCATCGGGTCGAAGGACGGGTTGGTGGCCATCGCCAGCACTTCGCCGTTCTGGCAGTCCAGCACCACCGAACTGGCACTCTCGTCGCCCAGCCGGTCGATCACCGCCTGCTGCAGGCCGCTGTCGATCGTCAGGCCGGCTTCCTCGCCCTGCACGCCCTCCTGGCGGTCGAGCTCGCGGATCACCCGCCCGACGGCGTTGACCTCCAACTGCACCGCCCCGGCGCGGCCGCGCAGCGCGATGTCGTGGTATTTCTCGACCCCGGCGCGCCCGACCCGGATGCCCGGCAGCGCGAGCAGCGGATCGTCGGCGGTATCGGCCTCACTGGGCGGGGCGACATAGCCCACGACATGCGCCAGATGCTCGCCGAACGGGTACATCCGTGTGGTGCCGACATCGACCAGGATGCCGGGCAGGTCGGGGGCGGCGACCTCGATCGCCGCCATGTCGTCCCAGGTGAGGAACTCGCGCACCATGACGGGGATGAAGCGGCGGTGGCGGTGCACGTCGCGGTCGATCCGCGTCCGGTCATGTTCGGTCAGCGGCAGGATGCGGGAGAACGCATCGAGCGTGGCGTTCACGTCGGTGGTTTGTTCGGCGATCAGCACCGCGCGCCAGTTCATCCGGCTGCCGGCCAGGACGGTGCCGTAGCGGTCCAGGATGCGTCCGCGTGGTGGCGCGATCATCCGCGCGCTGATGCGGTTCTCGTCGGCGAGGGTGGCGTAACGCCCTCCCTCGACCGCCTGCACCTGGTAGAGCCGGGCGCCCAGCCCGCCCAGCACCGCGACCTGGCCGCCCATCACCAGCAGGGCGCGGCGGGTGAAGACGCTGGTGCGGCGGGTGTCACGGCGCATCAGGCACGCTCCGGATCGGCCACGCCGCGATGGGCGTGGGCCAGCGGGATCGCCAGGACGGGGTAGATTGCGGCCGACAGTACCGCCTGGAACACGGCCGGGCCGATCGGGATCAGACGGAAGGTCAGCAGTGCGGTCAGCGCCCAGGCCAATGCCGCCGCCATGGCGGCCACCGGCAGAAAGGCCAGCCAGACCAGCGCGAAGCCTTGCGGGGCGAGCTGGCGGCGCCAGCGCACCGCCACGCCATGGGTGCAGAGCAGTGTCAGCACGCCGACACCCAGCGGCAGGTAGCCCATCAGGTCGAGCAGCATTCCGATCAGGAACACCAGCGGCGGCAGCATCGCCCGCGGCCGGTAGAGCGACCAGAACCACACGCAGGCAAGCGTCAGCGACGGCAGCAGGGCGGTCTGCGCGGCGAAGCCGAACGGTAATTCTGTGAGCAACATCAGCAAGATGGTGCAGGTGACCGGGAACGCATGGCGGGCTGTGACATCGAGCCGCCGCCCCAGGGTGGCGCGCGGACGGATGCCGGGGCGGCGGTCGATCGCGGCCATCAGCGGACGGGCTCCATCACCATGAGTTTCCCATCAGCGCGAGTTTCCCATTACCGCGAACCCAACGGTGGGCCGGCACTGACCCGCAGCCCCGGCCGGGTCGGCGCCTCCGGTGCCACCACGCCGTCCAGGCCGTAATCGAAAATCCGCACCACCTCGAGCTTGCTCAGCATCGCGGCCGGCTCGACCTCCGGGGCGTTGCTCGCGGAATGGCGCACGACGCCGACCGGCAGGTTGGCGGGAAAGGCATTCGCCTCGGCGCTGGTGACGACGCGCTCGCCCTCCTGCGGCGGCGAGCCCTCCGGCCAGTACAACAGCCGCGGCCGGGGCCCGTTGGTCCCGGCCAGGATGGCATGCGCGCGGGAGTTCTCCAGGATCACCGGGATCCGGCTGTTGAGGTCGGTGATCAGCAGAACCCGTGCCGTGCGGGCGCCCACTTCGGTGACGCGCCCGACCAGGCCGCGCTCATCCAGTGCGATCTCACCCTTCCGGATGCCGTGGTTCGGCCCGACAGAAAGCAGCACGGCGCGGGCATAGACCCCACCGGCGTCGGCTACCACCCGGGCGGTGGTGAATGACGCGGTCGGGTCCGGGATCCAGCGCAGGCTGGCCTTCAGGCGCTGGTTCTCGGCATCCAGTGCCAGGGCCACGCCCTGCCAGCGCCGCAGACGCTCATTTTCTTCGCGCAGCCGCTCGTTGTCGGCGCGCAGCGACCACAGGTCGGCGGCCTGCTCCGCCACGGAGCGCACACTGCCCAGCGGTTCGGCCAGGGCGGCATAGATCGGTGCCAGGGCATCGGCGAGTGCCATGCGCGCCCGCTCCGCCAGGAGGGTGTCGGCCTTGCCCAGCAGCAGCATGCCGAAGGCGCCAACGATCAGCACAGGAAGCGTGAGCTTCCCGAGAGCCTGCCGCGCGGGGATCGAGAGACGGATCATGAGCAGAAGTCGCCATTGGGTCCGGCCGAGGCCGTGGTGCGAACCACCCTATCCGATCACGCGGCTAATACATACTTGTCAATACGTTGCCCAGCCGCTTCCGCTCTTCAAGGGCGCGCCCCGTGCCCAGGGCGACACACTGCAGCGGGTTTTCTGCCACAACCACCGCCAACCCGGTGGCATCGCGCAGCACCTCATCCAGCCGGTTGAGCAGCGCACCGCCACCGGTCAGTACGATCCCCTTGTCGACGATGTCGGCGGCAAGCTCGGGGGGCGTGTTCTCCAGCGCGACCTTCACCGCCTCCACGATGGCGATCACCGGCTCTGCCAGGCTCTCGGCGATCTGGCGCTGGCCGACCAACACCTCCCGCGGGACCCCGTTCATCAGGTCGCGGCCACGGACCTCCCGGTACGGGCCGTCCTCGCCGTCTTCCGGCGGGTTGGCGGCGCCGATATCCATCTTGATCCGTTCGGCCGAGGATTCGCCGATCAGCAGGTTATGGTTGCGCCGGATGTAGGAGATGATCGCCTCGTCCATCTTGTCGCCGCCGACCCGTACGCTGCGCGAGTAGACGATGCCGCCCAGCGAGATCACCGCAACCTCGGTGGTACCCCCGCCGATATCGACCACCATCGAGCCGGACGGTTCGGTGACCGGCAGGCCGGCGCCGATCGCGGCGGCCATCGGCTCCTCGATCAACTGCACCTTGCGGGCACCGGCGCTTTCCGCGCTCTCCTGGATCGCGCGGCGTTCGACCGCAGTGGAACCCGACGGCACGCAGACGATGATCAGCGGCGAGGCAAAGCCGCGGCGGTTATGCACCTTGCGGATGAAATGTTTGATCATTTCCTCCGCCACCTCGAAATCGGCAATGACGCCGTCGCGCAGCGGGCGGCTCGCGGTAATATAACCGGGGGTGCGGCCCAGCATCTGCTTGGCTTCTTCTCCGACCGCCACCACCTGTTTCTTGCCGCGGACGTCGGCGATGGCAACGACACTGGGTTCTGCCAGCACGATCCCGCGGCCCTTGACGTAAACGAGCGTGTTGGCAGTGCCGAGGTCGATGGCCATGTCGGCTGACATGAAGCCGAGCAACCGTGAGAACATCCGGAGAACCTTTGTGCGAGGCGGCGTGGAGGCGCAGGGCTTAGCCTTGCCTCCCTCGGTTCACAAGGGGGCGATGTCGCCATCTGACGAGTGACCGCCTCTGCTTTGCCGCATTCCTGCCACGGGGCATCCGCGAATTGGCGGCACCATTCCCCGGTAAGACCGGAACGGGAGAGATGAGAATGAACAAATCCACAGAATTCAGGGGAGCCACAGAATTCAAGGGATCTTCGGCATTCAGGGGACTTTCGGCCCGCAGCACGGCGGTGCCGGCGTTCCACCGGACCCTAGCGGTGGGATTGGCTGCGAGCCTGCTCCTGGCGCTCGCCGGGTGCGGCAACGATCCGCTGACCCGTGGCGTCAGCGGCGGCCTGCTGGGCGCGGGTGCTGGCGCGGGTGTCGCGGCGGTCAGCGGCGGCAAGCCAGCCACCGGTGCGCTGATCGGCGGCGGTATCGGTGCGGCCGGCGGCGCCCTGACGGCGCCCTGACCACGACATAACCGATGCCGGCGCCTGCGGCCGGCCGGGACGGGGAAGCGCCGGCCGGAAAACGATCGACAATTTTCGACCTTCATTTCAGGAGAGACTTCTATGAGACGTGGAACGACCGCCGTGCTTGTCTTGGCCGTTTCGACCATCGGCCTGACCGGCTGTGGCTATAATCGCGGCGACCGAGCGATCTCGGGCGGCCTGATCGGGGCGGGCGGCGGAGCCGCCATTGCGGCGATGACCGGCGGGGCGCCGCTGGTGGGCGCCGCGATCGGCGGTGCGGCGGGGGCGATCGGCGGCGCAGTGACGAGCGGGAACAATATCAACCTCGGCCGACCGGTCTGGCGCTGAGCCAAAGGGGCCGGGCTGAACCCAAGGGGTGCGCGGAACCAGCCGGTCTGGGGCGGAACCAGGTTGACACGGGTGGGTGCGCAGGCGAGCACCGGCCGGCGGGGTTTTCATTCGATCACGAAGCGGAATTGCCGTGTTCTGCCATGCATATAACAGAACTGTGCATTGATCGAGATGCGAAGCTGGCCCGATACTCTCCGTATCGTTGCCCGAAGGCGCCCCGTCAGGGGCCATGATCTGACTGCGCAGTCCGGCGAACGGTGCGATTCGTTTCCTCCGGCGAGGGGCGTGCCAGCAGTCGATCATCGAGGCAAAATGTCGTCGCCAAACGTGCCGCTAAGGACATTGTTCGTCACCAGCGAATTCTCGGGGCTCGCGAAAGCGGGCGGTTTGGCAGAAGTCTCGGCTGGGTTGCCCCTCGCACTGCGCCAGCGAGGCGTGGATGTCCGGGTTCTGATGCCGGCCTACCCCGACGTCATCGCGCGGCTATCCGACATCACCTGGAGCGGCCGGCTGCCGGGTCGGGCCGCCATCCCGGCATGTCAGATCGGTGAGGCCCTGCTGCCGGACGGCACGTTCCTCTGTCTGATCGGCGAGCCTTCGCTGTATGACCGGTGCGGTACGCCCTACTGCACGCCGGAAGGCCGCGACTGGCCGGACAACCATATCCGGTTCGCCCGCCTCGCCCTTGCGGCATCCGAAATCGCCCGCGGCCGTGGCGTGCCCGGTTGGCGGCCGGACCTGGTGCATGTGAACGACTGGCCTGGCGGGCTGACCCCCGCCTATATGCGCTGGGACGGCACCGACGTTCCGACCGTAATGACCATTCACAACATCGCCTACCAAGGCCTGTGCAATGCCGGCCAACGCAACCGACTGGGCATTCCCGACGATGCGTTCCGGATCGACGGCGTGGAGTTCCACGGCCAGGTGTCGTTCCTGAAGGCCGGCGTCTACTACGCCACCCATGTCACCACGGTCAGCCCGACCTATGCCCGGGAAATCACCACCGAGAGGTTCGGCGCGGGCTTGCACGGCCTGATGCAGGGCATCGCCGAACACGGCCGCCTGTCCGGCATCATCAACGGCATCGATGAGAGCTGGGACCCCGGCAGCGACCCTTATTTGCCGCATCATTTCGCCGCCGAGGACCTGCACGGCAAGCAGGCCAACGCCGACGTCGTGCGGACCAGCATGTGCCTGCGCCCCTCCAAGGGCCCGCTGTTCGGCATCGTCTCCCGCCTGGTGCACCAGAAGGGGCTGGATCTGGTGGCGGAGGCAGCCAACAACATCGTCCAACAGGGCGGCCAGATCGCCATCCTGGGCCTCGGCGATCCCGAGATCGAGCACATGCTGAGCCGCACGTCCCGCCGTCACCGCGACGACATCGGCATACTGATCGGCTTCAACGAGCCGATGGAGCGGCGCATCGTGGCGGGCAGCGACTTCACCCTGATGCCGTCGCGCTTCGAGCCGTGCGGGCTGACCCAGATGCAGGCGCAACGCTACGGCGCGCTGCCGATCGCGCATGCGACGGGCGGCCTGGCCGACACCATCGACGACGGCAGCACCGGCTTCCTGTTTTCCGACCTGACCTTGGATGGGCTGATGGCAGCCTGCTCCCGGGCGTTCGACACGTTCGGCAACGACGAGCAGCTGACCGCGATGCGCCGCACAGCGATGGCGCGCCGCTCTGGCTGGGCGAGTGCCGCTGCCGAGTATGAGACGCTCTACAACCGGTTGTGCGGCCGCCGCGAGGTGGCGTCCCCGCATCGCCCGCCCCGCCGGGTCGCCCGCCCCGCGGCGGTCCGCGACCCGGAGATGGATGTCGCTGCATAACGCGTTACGCACGATTCCACATCATGGCCGACACTTTTGTGCCGCATCGCGCCTGGCTAAACCCGGCCGCCGATCCACACCACGCGGCCGATCACCCGCACCGCCTCCACGTCCGCCGCCGGCACGAAGTCCCGCTCGTAGCGGGGATTGTCGCTGATCAGCACGACGCTGCCGTCGAGCCGCCGCTGGATCCGCTTGACCAGCCGCTCGCCGGCGACCTCCATCACATAGATGCCAAACTGAGCGAAGGCCTGATCCCCCGCGTCGAGCAGCAGCAGATTGCCGTCGCGAATGGTCGGATCCATCGAGTCGCCGACCGCCACTTCGAGGCCGAGCAGGCCGGGATCGACGCCAATGACGCTGCGGACCCAGTCGTGGCGCAACGCAAGGAACTCGGTGTCGTCAGGCTGCGAGGGGCTGGTGACGCCAGCCGCGGCGGCGGTGGCGCGGCGCGGCAGCCGCACGAAGTGCGCCAGCTCGCCGGTGTCCCCGCCATTGCGGGCCCGCAGCCGGTCGCTCCCGGCGAAGTCGGGCTCCGGCCCCTCCCCCGTCGCCAGCCAGCCGATTCCGACCTTGGCCGCACTCGCCAGCGCCACCAGCCGCTCCCGGCTCGGTTCTGCCTCACCCTTCAGCCATTTGCGAAAGGCCGAGGGCGACACCCCCATTGCACGCGCAAGTCGGTCTGCACTCGGCCAATGGCGCAAGATCAATTGAAGCCGGGCAACGAAGGCGGTGCGTTCGGCGCCCGTGCCCCCAATTCCACCGGGTCCGGCGCCGAACTCTCTACTCCGTGACATTCAGCATGCTTCCATCCATGGTTCCGACACTTTTCCGCCTGGATGCCGCGCCTTTCGGCGCTTTATGCAAGAAGGGTGTACGCAGCCAAATTGTATTCTCGAAGGAGAATTTCGTGGAGCCAACAAACGTTCACGAGAGCGAGGGTGAAGGCAAGGAGGAGGACTGGCATCCCGCCGACGTGCTGGCGGCGCTGAAGAAGCGCGGTTTGACGCTCGCCGGGCTCTCGATCGCGAACGGGTATCATCCCACGGCGGCAGGCAAGGCGCTCAAGCAGTCCTGGCCGGCGGTGGAATTGCTGATCGCCGCGGCGCTTGAGGTCAGGCCGCAGACCCTCTGGCCGTCCCGCTACGCCCCGGATGGCCTGCCGCACGGCAAGGCCCGATGATGGATGGGCGGCGATGGATGGGCGGCGACGGATACGCGGCGGACACCCGGCCCGCCCCTGGTCGGCCCGCAACCCCCGGTCGGCACGGCAGGCGCCCGGATCGAAGTCAGGCGGACGGGTCGGAGCCCGCGCGCATCACGCGCTCCACGGTGTCGAGCAGCGTTGTCAGCGTGAACGGCTTGGCAACGAACGGACGCTGCCGGTCACCGATCTGCTCCACCCGCGCCGGGTCGCCGGACATCAGGATGACCGGTATGCCCGACTGGTCGGCCTGCGGGATCAACCGCACGTCGAGGCCGCCCGGCAGCGTGCAATCCAGCAGCATGAGGTCGATGCCGCCCCGTCCAATGCACTCCATGGCCTCTGCGGCGGTTTCGACCAGGCTGGTGTCGTAGTCGTCGTCCAGCGCAGCGGCGACCACCTCCGACACTAATGGATCGTCCTCGACGACGAGGATGTGTGACCTGCCTGCTGCCATGACCCACTCCACCTCCGTCTGCGCCGCCAGCCGTTGGCCGCAGCACCGAGGGTGTTGGTTTACACAACTATGACGCGCGCAATAAGTGTGGCCGGGGGGCGCTCGCGGTTTTTTTATTGCGGTTCGGCACGATTGGCGCACAGTCGAGATGTGCATCGGTCCGGCCCAGAGATCGTTCGCGCCCCGTGAATGTTGCCCGTGAGGACAAAAGTCCTGCCGCATTATTGTCCCAGACGAAGATGGGAAGCCGAAATTATCTGTATTTTATAATGCTTCGGTACTCCAGCCCGGTGCGCGGCTATGTTCCCGGATACATGGTCGATTACGTGTTGCTGATTGGACCTGATCCGGTGCCATGTGGTGCGATCATCCCAGTGCTACAGGGAGAACCGCTATGCCGACGGAACGGGAGCTACTGGGTTGGGCGAGCGAGTGCCTGCAATGGGCCGAAGCCGTGCGCGACCCTGAGATCAGGGCTGGTCTGCACCGTCTCGCGGCGCAGTTCGAGGCGGTCGTCGCCCGCGAGCCCCCGCCGCGCATCCATTGATTCCCGCTGAGGGACTTCCCGCTGAGGGACGTTCTGCCGGGCAACGTCCTGGCGGGCACATCCACCGGAGCCGCAGGCCGCCCTCGTCGCAGGTGTGCGCTCCGCAGACCCTCCCCGGGGTCCATCCGGGAATGCATTCCCCGGATGGACCGTGCAGCCGGGGCCGGGCCAGCCGACCCCGGGCAGTGGCGCCGCAAGCCGGCAGCCGGCTCGCTCAGGCCCGCACCTCCTCGTTCAGCGCGGTCTCGTAGACCCGGATCATCGAGCAGGAATCCGCGCTCCCCAGCCCCATCCCGCGCGCCATCCGCATCAGGCTCATGACCTGCGGGGCAATCAGCCCCGGAACGCCAAGCTCGTCCGCCATCTCCAGCGCGAGCCGCAGGTCCTTGTGGGCAAGGTCGAGCGCGAACGTCGCCTCGAACCGCCCGGCCAGCGCCTTGTTGGCCATGTTGGCATAGCCGGTCGACATGCCGGAGGCGTTGCGGATCACCGCGTCCAGCTTGCGCAGGTCGATGCCCGCGCGCTTGCCGATCATCAGCGCCTCGGCGGCCGCGGCCGAATTGCAGAACGCCAGCATGTTGTTGATCAGCTTGGCGGTCGAGCCGAAGCCGATCTCGCCCAGGTGGATGACCTCGGCGCTGAACGACTTCAGCAGCGGGAGTTGCTGCTCGAACACTGCCGCGTCGCCGCCCACCATGATGACGATCGTACCGTCCTTGGCGCGCACCGTGCCGCCCGAAACGGGGGCTTCCAGCATGGCGATCCCCTTCTCCGCCATGCCCGCGGCCACCCGCTTGGCGGTCGCCGGGGAATTGGTCGACAGGTCGATGAACACCGTTCCCGCCCGTGCATGTGCCGCGATGCCGTCGGGGCCGAGCGCCACGGCTTCGACGATGCGCGGGATCGGGAGCGAGGTGATGACGACGTCGCAGCGCGCCGCGACATCGGCCACCGACGTGCCGGCGGAGGCGCCGAGGTCGGTGCAGGCCTTCGCCGCGCCGGCATCGAGGTCGAACACGACGACCTCATGGTTGGTGTTGCGGATGATGTTGCGGCACATCGGGCCGCCCATGTTGCCGACGCCGATAAACCCGACCTTCATGCGATTTCCTCCCTGTTGTCTCGCCGGCCTGCCGCCGGCAACGCGATCGAGGGGACCGCAAACGCAAATACGGTCCCCCACGCGCCTTGTTGAGCAGACTGGCGCGGCGCCCGCGGCCGCACAAGCTGGACCGGATGGGCTGTGGCTAGCTCGTGGTTTGGCCGGATTTTGTAGCTCGTGAAGTGTCCGGTCATCTGGGCCTCCTGGACGGGGGGTTTTTGATGGAGCGGGCACGCATTCACGAGGGGATACGGCGGATGCGTTTTGAGGATGTTTTGGGCCGTTCCGAGCGTTCGGAGCTGAGCCAGATCGAGGCGGCGGAA
>JARLIJ010000188.1 GCA_031291795.1 Acetobacteraceae bacterium
GCTCAGCGAGATCATGCTGCAACAAACCACGGTCGCGGCGGTAATACCTTACTATGAAAGCTTCGTAAGCCGCTTCCCGACGGTGCGCCACCTGGCCGAGGCGCCGCTGGAGGCGGTGCTGACCGCATGGGCCGGCCTGGGATACTACGCCCGCGCCCGCAACCTGCACGCCTGTGCGCAGATCGTGGCCGAGGCGGGTGGCTTCCCGCGCGACCTGGCCCGGCTGCGGGCGCTGCCGGGGATCGGGGCCTATACCGCGGCGGCGGTGGGTGCGATCGCATTCGACCTGCCGGCGGTGCCGGTCGACGGCAATGTGGAGCGTGTAGCCGCGCGGTTGTTCGCGATCGACACGCCACTGCCCGCCGGCAAGCCCGCAATCCAGGCCGCAGCCGCCGCGCTGGGCGCCGATCTGGATGCGCAGGCGCGCCCGAGCGACTTTGCGCAGGCTCTGTTCGATCTGGGGGCGACGCTGTGCACGCCGACCAATCCGGCTTGCGCGCTATGCCCGTGGACGGCCGAGTGCGCCGGCCGGCGTTTGGGGATCGCGGCCGACCTGCCGCGGAAGGGTCCGAAAAAGCAGCGGCCGCTTCGCCTGGGGGTGCATTTCTGGCTGACCGATGCCGTCGGGAACGTGCTGCTGCGCCGCCGCCCACCGAACGGCCTGTTGGGCGGGATGACCGAATTGCCGGGCACGCCGTGGCGGGAAGCTGCCTGGCCGGGGACTGAGGCGCTCACACACGCTCCGATGGCGGCCGATTGGCGGCCGGCAGGGCAAATCCGTCACGGCTTCACCCATTTCGAGCTGATCATCGACCTGCTGGCCGCCCAGGTCCCGGCGATCGACGCGGACGGTTTCCTGCACCCGGCCGATGCGCTGGCGGAGGCCGCGCTGCCGTCGGTCATGCGGAAATGCGTGCGGATGGCGGCGAGTTCCCGGCCGCGGTGAGCACACGCGGGAAGTCGAAATAAAAGCGCGCCTTGGTTCGTGCAGCGGAACGCCTGCCATTCGAAGCAAACAGCCTCCCGCACCGCAACGGGCGACTGGCGTGCCTACTCGGGCGTCGGTGCTTCGGTCGGCTTTTCCAGGTCCCGTGCTACTTCCGGCTGGTGCATCAGCCGGTCGATCTTCACGGCATACTCCAGCGCATGGTCCGGGTGGAAATGCAGGTCGGGCGTGTAACGCAGCTGCACCGCACGAGCCACCTGGCCCCGCAAAAACGGCGCCGCTCGGGTTAGCACCGGCAGCAGCAGGTCAACGTCAGGCCGGCCCAGCCGCGCCACATACACCTGCGCGTGCTTCAGGTCCGGGGTCAGACGCACCTCGGTGACGGTGATTTGCGCCTCGGCCAGTTCGGGGTCCCGGAAATCCCGCCGCTCGAACAAGCCGGCGAGCACGTGGCGGATTTCCTCCGCCACGCGCAACTGCCGTTGCGTCGGTCCGTGATCGCGCTTCTTCAACCCGGCACCATCTCCGTCTCGAAGCACTCGACGACGTCGCCTTCCTGCAGGTCGTGGAAGTTGGCGAACGACAGGCCGCATTCGTAGCCCCGCGCAACCTCCCGCACGTCGTCCTTGAACCGCTTGAGCTGCGAGAGCTCGCCCTGGTGGATCACTACGTTGTCGCGCAGCACGCGCACGCCGGCGCCGCGCTTCACGACGCCTTCGGTGATCATGCAGCCCGCAACCTTGCCGGTCTTGGTGATGGTGAACACCTTGCGGACCTCGGCGTAGCCCAGGAAGCGCTCGCGCGCCTTGGGCGCGACCTTGCCCTTGACCAGCTTCTCGATGTCGTCCGCGACCTCATAGATGATCGAGAAGTAGCGGATGTCCACGCCATCGCGCTGCGCCAGTTCCCGCGCCTGCGACGTGGCGCGGACATTGAACGCCACGACGACCGCGCCGGACGCTTTGGCAAGCTGCACGTCGCTTTCGGTGATCTGGCCGACCCCGCTGTGCAGGATGCGAACCCGCACCTCCTCATGCGCGAGTTTCAGGACGGTGGCCTGGATTGCCTCCGCACTGCCCTGCACGTCAGCCTTGATGACGACCGCGACTTCCTTCTGCTCGCCGGCCTGGATGCGTGCCAGCATCTGGTCGAGCGTGCCGCGCGCACCGGTCGCCGCCGCCGCCGTCTGGTCGCGCAGCTTGCGGTTGCGGAAGTCCGTGATCTCGCGAGCGCGGCCTTCGTTCTCCACCACGACGATCGGTTCGCCGGCGTTGGGCGCGTTGGACAGGCCCAGGATCTCGACGGGCATGGACGGCCCGGCGCTCTGCAGCTGCCGGCCCTTGTCGTCGAGCATTGCGCGGACGCGGCCCCATTCGCCGCCGGCCACGATGATGTCGCCCTGGTGCAGCGTGCCCTTCTGGATCAGCACCGTCGCCACCGGGCCACGGCCGCGGTCAAGCCGGGACTCGATCACCGACCCTTCGGCCGAGCGGTCCGGATTGGCGCGCAGGTCGAGGATTTCGGCCTGCAGCAGGATGGCTTCCTGCAGCTTGTCCAGGCCGGTCTTCTTGGTCGCCGAGACCTCCACGTCCTGGGTCTCGCCGCCCATCGCCTCGACCACGATCTCGTAGCTCAGCAGTTCCTGGCGAACGCGGTCCGGGTTGGCGTCCGGCTTGTCCATCTTGTTGATGGCCACGATGATCGGCGCGTTGGCCGCCTTCGCGTGGCGGATCGCCTCGATCGTCTGCGGCATCACGCCGTCATCCGCCGCCACCACCAGGACCACAATGTCGGTCACCGAGGCGCCACGAGCCCGCATGGCGGTGAACGCCTCGTGGCCGGGCGTGTCGATGAAGGTGATGCGGTCGCCGGTCGACAGCTCGACCTGGTAGGCACCGATATGCTGGGTGATGCCGCCGGCCTCGCCCGCCGCCACGTCGGTGGACCGCAGCGCGTCGAGCAGGCTGGTCTTGCCGTGGTCGACATGACCCATGATCGTGACGACCGGCGGACGCGGCAGCCGCTCCTCGTCGGCGTCGGTCAGGCCCTCGAGCCCGCTTTCCACGTCCGATTCCGAGACGCGCCGCGCACGGTGGCCGAATTCCTGCACCACCAGTTCGGCAGTGTCGGCGTCGAGCGACTGCGTGATGGTGGCCATCACGCCCATCTTCATCAGGGCCTTGATCACCTCGGGTGCACGGGCGGCCATACGATTGGCCAGCTCCTGGACCGTGATGGTGTCCGGCAGGATGACGTCGCGCACGACCTTCACCTGGTCGGAGCGCAGCCGCTCGAGTTCGGCCTGGCGACGCTCGCGTTCCCGCTGGCGCCGCACGGAGGCGAGCGAACGGACGCGGTCGTCCTCGCCTTCGATGGCGGCCTGCACGTCGATGCGCCCGGCACGCCGACGATCGTCGGTGCCTTTCTTGGGCGCGACCACCGGCGGCTTGCGCGCCGGCACGCCGGGTCCGCCGCCAGGGCGACGGATCGGACGGGCCTCATCTTCTTCGTCGGCCCGCCCGCCGCCCGGCTTCAGGCGCAGCGTTTCGGTGGCGGACCCTGGCGCCGCGGCCGGCGTGGCCTGCGCCGGTGTTTGCGGGGTGGCCGGTGCGCCGGCAGGACGGGTCTGCGGCGGGGCGATCGGACGCGGACGCGCCGCCTCCTCGGCGGCACGAGCGACCGTCTCGGCTGGGGTCATCGGCGCCTGGGCAGCAGCCTGCGCCGCGGCAGCGGCCTCTGCGACCCGGCGAGCCTCGGCCTCGATCTTTTCGCGCGCCGCTTCCTCAACCTTGCGGCGGGCCTCTTCCTCGGCGGCCTTGCGGGCCTCCTCTTCGCGGCGGCGTGCTTCCTCGGCGGCGGAGAGGATGGAAATCTTCTCCTGCTCGCGGCGTTCGGCTTCACGCTTCGCCGATTCCCGCTGCTGCTCGACCAAAGCGCGCTGGCGGGCAGCCAGTTCGGTCGCGGTCAGGGCACGGCCTGCGCCAGGTGCGGGACGCCCGGTCGTCACGGGCGCGCGCGCGGCCGGCGGTGCTCCGGCAGGCGTCGGGGTCGGTGCGCCGGCGGCGGCGCTGGGGTTCGGGACGGGGGCGCGCTTCTTGCGCACCTCGACCTGCACCACCTTGGAGCGCCCATGGCTGAAGCTCTGCCGCACGGAGCCCGCGTCGACAGTGCGACCCAGCTCCAAACGCCCTGCCGGGCGCAGGGAGAGCCTGCTCTTGCCGCCGTCCTGATCGTTGCTTTCGCTCATGCTTTACCCGTTGGCACCCGCTCGTCGTCCATTATCCCGGCAGCGCCCCGACGATCCGCCGCTGCCGGCCTGGCTTGCAGTCCCGCGAGCCGCGTCGCCTCTATCAGGAGGGAGTCGGCCAGCTTTCCCGGTGCGATCGCCACATGCACCACATAGTCACGCCCGAATACGCGTCCCATTGCCGCGCCTGGCAACGGGGCCAGGACCGGAATCGCTGAAGCGGCGCCGGACAAAAACCGTGCCCGCTCCGCCTCACTGCCATCCGACGCCTGCAGGACCAGCCGCACGCGACCGGTCCGCAACCACTCTCGCGCCTTCTCGAACCCGGCCATGGCCTGCCCGGCGCGACGGGCGAGACCAAGATACTCACTGATCCGCCGGATCAGCGCCGCCTCGAGCACAGCAGGGAGATCTGGGGGCACTGACACCGGGCCACGAGCGGCCCGGGCAAAGGCACGCACCAAGGTCCCCTTGGCGCGGGCAGGTTCTATCACATCGCGGGACGCGCTCAACCAGATTCCCCGGCCGGGCAGCCTTGCGCCCAGGTCTGGCACCACCGAATGATCCGGCCCGACGACGAAGCGGATCATCCGCTCCTTCGGCAACCGCTCGCGCGACAGAATGCAGCGACGCAGCGGGCCGGTCTCTGGCTCCTCCTCGTCGGCGTCCGTCGGGCCTGCCAGGACCTCAGTCGTGAGCCGCCTCCTGGTCCGCGGCAGCGGCGGGCTCTTCATGGACTTCCATTGAGGCTTCCACTGGGGCTTCCTCGCCATCAAACCAGTGCGCGCGGGCGGCCATGATCACCGCGTTGGCGGTTTCCTCGTCCATGGCCTCGGCGCCGACGATCTCGATCAGTTCGTCCGACGCGAGGTCGCCGAGGTCGTCCAGCGTCTTCACGCCCTTCTCGCCCAAGGCCACCAGCATCGCCGGGGTCAGCAGTTCGATCGCGGCAACGTCATCGCCGACGCCCAGTTCGACGCGCTTTTCACCCAGTTCGGTGTCGCGGCGGGTCAGGAATGCCTCGGCGCGCCGGATCAGTTCGGCGGCCACGTTGTCGTCGAAGCCCTCGATCGCGGCGACCTCTTCCTCGGGCGTGAAGGCAAGTTCCTCCACCGTGCTGAACCCTTCGGTCACCAGCAGGCCGGCGATGACGTCGTCGA
>JARLIJ010000189.1 GCA_031291795.1 Acetobacteraceae bacterium
CATGCGGCAGTTGCCGGCGATCGACAGGCGCTCGTGGTAGCAGAAGCGTGGGATTTCCACGCCGGCGATTTCGGCGGCCTGCAGGATGGTCGAGCCGGCGGCGACCTCGACCTCGATGCCGTCGATGGTGACTTTGGGCATGCTATACCACCCGGAACGGAGCAGGTTGAGGCTGGTTTGCGCAGGGGAAATTCCCCTTCTCCCCTTGCGGGAGAGGGAGAATCTTTCCCGCTGGCATATGCTGTTTCTGGCGCAACATCCTACTCCGCCGCCATCGGCACGGGGCGCGTCGAACTGCGTGACTTATAGGCCTCGATGCGTTCCAGCATCACCGGCCGGAAATGCCGGATCAGGCCCTGGATCGGCCACGCCGCGGCATCGCCCAGCGCGCAGATCGTGTGGCCCTCGACCTGCCTGGTGACCTGTTCGAGCGTATCGATCTCGGACGGTTCGGCGCGGCCTTCCACCATGCGGGTCATCACCCGCCACATCCAGCCGGTGCCTTCGCGGCACGGCGTGCACTGGCCGCAGCTCTCATGCATGTAGAACTTCGACAGCCGCGCGATCGCCTTGATCACGTCGGTGGACTTGTCCATCACGATTACCGCCGCGGTGCCCAGCCCGCTGCGCACCGCGCGCAGGCTGTCGAAATCCATCAGGACCTCGTCGCAGATCGATTTCGGGAGCAGCGGGACCGAGGCGCCGCCGGGAATCACCGCCAGCAGATTGTCCCAGCCGCCGCGCACGCCGCCGGCATATTTCTCGATCAGCTCGCGCAACGGAATGCCGAGTTCCTCCTCGACGTTGCACGGCTTGTTCACGTGGCCGGAGATGCAGAACACCTTCTGCCCGGTGTTGTTCTGCCGCCCGAGGCTGCTGAACCAGGCCGCCCCGCGCCGCAGGATGGTCGGCGCGACCGCGATGCTCTCGACGTTGTTCACGGTGGAGGGGCAGCCGTACAGCCCGACGCCCGCCGGGAACGGCGGCTTCATCCGCGGCATGCCCTTCTTGCCCTCGAGGCTTTCCAGCAGCGCAGTTTCCTCGCCGCAGATATACGCGCCGGCGCCGCGGTGCAGGAAAACGTCGTAGTCGTAGCCCGACCCGCAGGCGTTCTTGCCGATCAGGCCGGCCGCGTACGCCTCATCGATGGCGTGCTGCAGGGCGACCGCTTCGTTATAGAACTCGCCGCGGATGTAGATGTAGGCGGCACAGGCGCCCATCGCGAATCCGGCGACCAGGCAGCCCTCCACCAGCTTGTGCGGATCGTGCCTGATAATATCACGATCCTTGCAGGTGCCGGGTTCGGACTCGTCGGCATTGACCACCAGGTAGCACGGCCGGTCGGCCTGCTTCGGCATGAACGACCATTTGAGCCCGGTCGGAAACCCCGCGCCGCCGCGCCCGCGCAGGCCGGATTTCTTTATCTCGTCGATGATGGCGTCCCGGCCGCGCGCCAGGATCTCGGCCGTGTTGTCCCAGTCCCCCCGCGCGCGCGCGCCCTTCAGGAACGGGTCGTGGATACCGTAGAGATTGGTGAAGATGCGGTCCTTGTCCTGCAGCATCGCCTTACGTCTCCGGTGCGAATTGCAGCGTGGTCAGCGTATTGGGTCCGCCCTCGGGCGCCGAGGTCTGCCGTCCGATGGCCGACCCCAAGGCCGGGCGTTCGCCGCGGCGCAGCGCCTCGATCAGCGACTTGACCCGTTCCGCGTCCATGTCTTCGTAGAAATCATCGTCGACCTGCAGGATCGGCGCATTCACGCAGGCGCCGACGCATTCGACCTCGGTCATGGTGAACAGCCCGTCGGCGCTGGTCTCGCCCCATTCCTGGATGCCGGTCGCTTCCCGGCACGCCGCGGTCACCGCGTCCGACCCGCGCAGCCAGCACGGCGTCGTGGTGCATACTTGCAGGTGAAACTTTCCGATCGGGTGGGTGTTGAACATGAAGTAGAAGGTCGCGACCTCATAGACCCGGATCGGCGGCATGCCGAGGCGCGCACCGACCGCGTCCATGCCCTTCAGCGGCACCCAGGCGCTGCCGGTCTGCCGCTTCATCTGCTTCTGCACGACATACAGCGCCGGAATGACCGCGCTGGCCTGCTTGCCGGGCGGATACTTCGTCACCAGCCGGTCGATCTCGGCCGCGCTCTCGGCGTCGAACGCGAAGCTGGCCGGCTGCTCGAAGGCAGCCCCGTTGGATTCAGCCATTTGCTACCTGTCGATCTCGCCGAACACGACATCGAGCGACCCGATGATCGCGCAGATGTCGGCCAGCATGTGCCGCTTCGCCATCACGTCCACCGCCTGCAGGAACGCGAAGCCGGTCGGTCGGATCTTGCACCGGTACGGCTTGTTGGTTCCATCGGCAACCAGATAAACCCCGAACTCGCCCTTCGGCGTCTCGACCACGGTGTAGGTCTCGCCGGCCGGCACGTGATAGCCTTCGGTGTACAGCTTGAAGTGATGGATCAGCGCTTCCATCGAGCGCTTCATCTCGCTGCGCCGCGGCGGCGAGAACTTGCGATCCTGCACCTTGATAGGCCCCGGCTGCATCTTCGCCAGGCATTGCTGGATGATCTTGACGCTCTCGCGCATCTCGACCAGCCGAATCAGATAGCGGTCGTAGCAATCGCCATTGCGCCCAACCGGCACCAGGAACTCGACCTCGGCATATTTGTCGTAGGGCTGCGCGCGGCGCAGGTCCCACGGCACGCCGGACGCCCGCAGCGGCGGGCCGCTGAAACCCCAGGCCAGCGCCTGTTCCGCGGTGAACGCGCCGATATCGACCGTGCGCTGCTTCCAGATCCGGTTCGACGTCAGCAACCCTTCCAGGTCGTCGAGCCATTTCGGGAACGTTTCGGCCCAGCCGGCGATCTGTTCGGCGAGACCGGCCGGCAAGTCGCGGGACACGCCGCCGGGGCGGAAATAGTTCGCATGCAGCCGCGCGCCCGACGCGGCCTCATGGAACTCCATCAGCTTCTCGCGCTCCTCGAACCCCCACAGGGAGGGCGTCAGCGCGCCGACATCCAGCGCATAGGTCGTGACGTTCAGCAGGTGGTTCAGCACCCGCGTGATCTCGGCGAACAGCACCCGGATCCACTGCGCGCGATCCGGCGCGGTGATGCCCAGCAGCTTCTCGACCGCGAGGGCGAATGCGTGCTCCTCGCACATCGGCGAGACGTAATCGAGGCGGTCGAAATACGGCACCGCCTGCATGTACGTCTTGTACTCGATCAGCTTCTCGGTGCCGCGATGCAGCAGGCCGATATGCGGATCAGCACGCTCCACCACCTCCCCGTCCAGCTCCAGGATCAGGCGCAGCACGCCATGGGCAGCCGGATGCTGGGGGCCGAAATTGATCGAGTGGCTGTCGATCTCGACCACCTGGGTGCCGTCGGGGCCCGGCTCCAATACCCGCGTCTCGCTCATGCCGTCAGCCTTTCGACGCTGCTGGTTTGCTCAGCGCAGCGCGTTCGGTGAACACCTTCTCATCGCCCGGCAAGGTCGTCAGGCCCTCCCAGGGCGAGAGGAAGTCGAACGAACGGAAATCCTGGGTCAGCTTGACCGGCTCGTAGACCACTGACTTGCGGTCCTCGTCGTAGCGGACCTCGACATAGCCGGTGAGCGGGAAGTCCTTGCGCAGCGGATGCCCCTCGAAGCCGTAGTCGGTCAGGATGCGGCGCAGGTCCGGCTGGCCGGAGAACACGATGCCGAACAGATCCCAGGCCTCGCGCTCCCACCATGTCGCGACCGGCCAGATCGTGTTGACCGAGGGCACCGGCGTCGTTTCGGATGCGGTCACGACGACGCGCAGCCGGTGGTTCAGCGATACCGAGAGCAGGTTGTAGACGACATCGAACCGCTCCGCCCGCTCCGGCCAGTCGACGCCGCACAGCTCCATGACCTGCTCGAAGGCGAAGTCGGGATCGTCGCGCAGGCGGGTCATCAGGGCGGGGAGCGCGTCGCGGTCGGCGTCGGCCACAACCTCCTCCAACGCCACGCGGGTGGCGCGCACGCCGGGCAGCGCCGCGACGGCCTGGGCCAGCAGTTCCTCCCGCGTGGGCGGCGGCGGCGCTGTGGTTTCGGTGGTTGCCTCAGCCACGGAGGATCGTCCCCGTACGGCGGATCTTCTTCTGCAATTGCATGATCCCGTAGACCAGCGCCTCGGCCGTGGGCGGGCAGCCGGGGACGTAGATGTCGACCGGCACCACGCGGTCGCAGCCGCGCACAACCGAATATGAGTAGTGGTAGTAGCCGCCGCCGTTGGCGCAGCTGCCCATGCTGATGACCCAGCGCGGCTCCGGCATCTGGTCGTAGACCTTGCGGAGTGCGGGGGCCATCTTGTTGGTCAGCGTACCGGCAACGATCATCACGTCGCTCTGGCGCGGGCTGGCGCGCGGAATGATGCCCAGGCGATCGAGGTCATAGCGCGGCATGTAGGCGTGGATCATCTCGATGGCGCAGCAGGCCAGGCCGAAGGTCATCGGCCACAGGCTGCCGGTTCGGGCCCAGTTCACCACCTTGTCGAGATTGGCGACGATGAAGCCCTTGTCGGCGATCTCACCGGTGATGCCCTTGATCACCGCGTCCTGTTCGGCACCGGGACCGAGTGGATCGCGGTTCCAGGCGATGCCCACGGGGGTGATGCCCGCCGGGGCGATGCCCAGAGGGGCAGTCGTGCTGCTTGCGCTCATGGCCCTACTCCCACTCCAGCGCGCCTTTACACCATTCGTAGATGAACCCGATGGTGAGCACGCCGAGGAACGCGATCATCGACCAGAAGCCGAATGCGCCGATGCCCTTGAGCGCGACGGCCCAGGGGAACAGGAACGCGACTTCAAGGTCGAAGATGATGAAGAGGATCGCCACCAGGTAATAGCGGACGTCGAACCGGCGGCGGGCGTCGTCGAACGCCTCGAAGCCGCATTCATAGGCCGATAGTTTCTCTGGATACGGTTTTTGGTGGGCGGCGAGAAGCGATCCGCCGACCATCGCCAGGGCGATGCCGCCAGCAATCACAAGGAACACCAGGATAGGAAGATAGCCAAAGAGTACGGGCTGCATGTTCGCTCGCTCGATCCTTGTTCCGCCCACTTCGCCCCGTGCCGCGTTCGCCCAGGAGGGCACCGCGAATACGGTAGCGCTACGCCACGCCAACTGCGCCGGGGCACCCGTCCCCGGCGGTATTCAGCCGCCGCAATGCAGCACGTGGCCCACCCTATCGCAAGCCCACCCCACCGCCATAGGGCAACCCGCAATGAATTGCCGAAGCGAAACCACCAGGCGCACGTGGCGGGGGGGGGCACGCAGGCGGCGGTGCTGTGACCTGGGGGCTGCGGCTGCCCAGGGTCCGCAGCCTGGGGGGATCGCAGGCTGGGCGCTGGCACAGGGCCGCGCGACTTAGGGGAGACTGCGCTGCTGGCGCGAGTGACGGGGCTCGAACCCGCGACCTCCGGCGTGACAGGCCGGCGCTCTAACCAACTGAGCTACACCCGCAGCGGCAGGCGGCAGCGTTTAGGCTGCCCGTCCCGACCCGTCAAGCGCGTCGG
>JARLIJ010000190.1 GCA_031291795.1 Acetobacteraceae bacterium
GCCGTTGGCACTGACCTTCCCAACCGTCATGGCCGGCCTCCGTGCCGGCCATCCGTGAGGCAGTCTGCCGCGACAGATGGCCGGCACAGGGGCCGGCCATGACGAAGGCAGGAGAGTCGGTGTCTGCGGCGGTTGGTATTATGGGTACCGGTTTCGCAGGGCACCCTGCCGGATGGCTCTCCACGCTTGACTTCAGGTGCCCCGCTCTTAAGTTGCCGGCCGATCGCACAGAGACATTCCATCCGCGCCGACAGCTGCACGCACTCCATCAACCCCGAAGGCTTCGTTGCTCCCGTGAGAAATGGCACCCCGAGTGAGACCTTGCCGCCGGCGCGGCGTCTCCCACGTGCACGCCAGGCATCCGGCTTGCCGGAAAGCCATTCGATCCGGGGCAGCACGGCAGCATCGCAGGTCTACCAGGTCCTCCATGGCGAAATCCTGTCGATGCAGCGCAAGCCGGGCGACCCGATCAACGACCGGGAGATCGAGGCGGCGCTGGGTGTCAGCCGCACGCCGATCCGTGAGGCGATCCTGCGCCTGGCGGCCGAGAAGCTGGTCGAGGTGCTGCCGCAATCCGGCACGTTCGTGGCCCGCATCCCGCTGGCGACGCTGCCCGAAGCGATCGTCATCCGCCGCACGCTGGAGCAACTGACCGTCCGCACCGCCGCCGAGAACGCAACGGAGGCGTCCTTCGCGACCCTGCGTGCCATCCTGAAGCGGCAGCGCGCGTATTCGGCCGCCAACGATCCGATGGGTTTCTACGCGACCGATGAGGAGTTCCATTCGGCCATCGCCGCGGCCGCCGGCTTTCCCGGCACCTGGCCGCTGGTGCTGCAGGTGAAGGTGCAGGTGGACCGCTTCTGCCACCTGACCCTGCCGCAGCCGGGGCGCATGCCGCGCCTGCTGAAGGAACACACCGCGATCGCCAACGCCATCCGCGATCATGACTCCGAACAGGCGGTGGCTGCGCTGGACGTGCATCTCGGCGGGCTGATGAAAGGGCTGGTCCTGGCGCCCGATTTCGATCGCAACTACTTCATCGGCGATCCGCACACGGCGGTGCCCGAAGCGCTGGCGACCGTCCGGCGCGGCATGGGCCCGCAGCTGGCGCGGTGATCCGGGCTGCGGACCTGCGCGGAGCGGATTCACGGTGACTGGAAAACCCATGCCGTCATGGCCGGGCTTGTCCCTGCCATCAATCGTGGCACGGTTCTGATACAGATGGCCGGGACAACAAGCCCGGCCATGACGATCTCTGACGGCGGTGGGTTTCCAATCAGCCTGAACGTGCCCTAGTACCTCTGCACAGAAGTACCTCTGCACAGAGGTTTCGACCGGTTGCGCCTGGCTTGATTCCGCGGCGATACGCTCTGTGCAGCATAGGTCCGTCAACACTTCCGTAACTGTCCGTCGACAGCATCGCAAAGGAAGGTTTTGACGCAGATATCAGACGATGCACGCGGAACACGCAGATAGCGACAGGCTGAATGATCTTTCGGGACGGCTGATCGGCTGCGCCTTCACCGTGCTCAATACGCTCGGGGCTGGTTTCCTGGAAAAGGTCCATGAGAACGCGCTGCGCCATCTGCGTGTTCGGCGTGCATCGGCCTGCACCTGCGTTGAATTCTGTCTTCTCCTGCAGCGCCACAGGCATGCAATGTCGGCCGAGATCATACCTGATCGCCGCCACTCCGACTGCCGGCGGCAGCATGCTCAACCGGTTAGAATCGCCATGCAGAGGTGCTAGTACTCCGCTGGCCGGCCGCGTCCCGCTTTCACGCCGGAGCGGCGTAACTTCGCCTCCAGCCGACGCTCTTTCGACCCGCGCGTAGGCCTGGTCGCCTTGCGTGGCGGCGGCGGCGGCGCAGCGGCCTCGCGGATCAACTCCAGCAGCCGGTCCATCGCGTCGGCCCGATTGCGCTCCTGCGTGCGATGGGTCTGGGCGGTGATGACCAGGACGCCGTCCTTGGTCAGGCGCCGCCCCGCCAGGCGCTCCAGCCGCGCCCGCACCGCGTCCGGCAGGTTGCGCGAGTTGCGCACGTCGAAGCGCAACTGGACGGCGGTCTCGACCTTCTGGATGTTCTGGCCGCCGGCGCCGGACGAGCGGAGGAAGTCCTCGGTCAGCTCCGAATCCTCGATCGAAATCGAGCGCGTGACGGGGATCAGCATGGCACGTCGCACTCCACTGCGTTCGGCGTGATACGGCTCATACCAGCCCGTAGAATGTCGTGGCGGTGCCGCCGAGGATGGCATCGCGGTCGGCGTCGCGCAGGTCGCGCAGCAGATCCAGCGTGGCATCGTGCCAGCGCGCATAGCCGCCGGCGAGGCCCACCATCGGCCAGTCGCTGCCCCACATCAGGCGGGTCGGGCCGAAGCAGTCCAGCAGATGGTCGACGTAGCGGCGCAGATCGTCGGGCTGCCAGTCCGGCGCGGCCTCGGTCGCCAGGCCGGACAGCTTGCAGAACGCGCCCGTCTCCCGCGCGAGGCGGGCGATATCGTCGGCCCAGGGCTGGAACGTGCCCGCGGCGATCGCCGGCCTGGCGGCATGGTCGACGACCAGCTTCAGGTCCGGATGGCGCGCACAGAGGCCCAGCAGCGCGGGCAGATGCCGCGGCTGCACCATGGCATCGAAACGCAGCCCGGCAGCCTCGATGGCAGCCAGGGCGGGGCGTTGCGTCGCCTGCAGGATCCAGCCGGTGTCGCGGATGTTCTGCAACATCGGCCGCAGGCCCTTCAGCAGCGTCTCCTGGGCGTACGCCGCGATCCGGGCGGCGATGTCGAGCGCGGCAAAATCCTCCCACCCCACCACGCCGCGTACCAGGCCGCCGGAATTGCGGGCGACGTTCAACAGGTAGGCCGTTTCGGCCTCGGTCGGCGCGGCCTGCACCAGCACGGTGGCGGTGATGTCGCCGAGGAGCGGGCGGAGGTCGGCCAGGGTGTGGTCGCGGTAGAGCGGATGGGCCGGCGTCAACCAGCCGTAATCGCCCCGGCCGATGCGCCAGGCATGGTGGTGTGCATCCACCCTCATGGCGGGACGACGCCCGTGGTGACCAGCACGTTGCCGTAGAAGCGGCGCTCACCGGTCTGCACCACGACGAACGCCTCGGCCGCGGCGGCGTAGAACGCATGGCGCTCCAATGCGACCGGTGCAGGGGCGGCATGACGAGCCAGCACGGCGGTGAATTCGCGCACCGCGTCGGGAACGGCCTGGGTGTCGCCCACGACCTGCATCACGACGATCGGGCCGGGCTCGAAATCATCCACCGGCAGCACGGACAGGATGGCGTCCAGCACACGCGGGGCGGGAATGCCGGGCACCGCGACAAGCCGGCGGGCGACGCGGGCGGCCGGGAAATTGGCATCGACGATCGCCACGCGATCCCCATGTCCGGCGGCGGCGAGGGCGTGCAGCAGGTCCGGTGTCAGCAGGGGATCGATGCCTTTGAGCATGCATCGAAGCTAGGCAGAGGTAGCGCCGAGGACAATACTGGCAATCCACTCTACGGAGAACCTCCGATGATTGATGCGATCAGCGGCCTGTGGGCCGCAGTGACGACCCCGAGCGACGGGGCCGGAACGATCGATCACGCCGCGCTGGTCCGGCATGGGCAATGGCTGCTGGAGCATGGCTGCGACGGGCTGGTGCTGTTCGGAAGCTGCGGCGAGGGACCGTCCTTCTCGATCCGCCGGCGGCTGGCGGCGGCCGAGGCGGTGCTGCGTGCCGGCATCCCGGCCGCACGGCTGGCGCTGGGCACCGGCTGCCCCGCGATCGAGGACACCGTCACGCTCACCCGGGGCGCCCTGGCGCTTGGTGTCACCCACGCGTTGATCCTGCCGCCGTACTACTTTGCCGGCGTCTCGGCCGCGGGCATCGAGGACGCGTTCGCCGCGGTGCTCGACGGCGTGGCGGATGACCGGCTGAGCGCGTGCCTGTACCACATCCCGCAGGTCTGCGGCGTCGGCGTGCCGCCGGAGGTGCTGGGCAATCTGCGCCGTCGCTACGGCGCGACGGTGTCCGGCGTGAAGGACAGCAGCGGCGACTTCGAGAGCTTCCTGGCGTTCCGCCGTGCCGCCCCCGACGTGGCGGCAGTGGTCGGGGCCGAGGTGCTGATCGCAAAGGCGCTGGCTGCCGGCGGGGCTGGCTCGATCTGTGGCATGGTGAACCTGGTGCCGGGGCTGGTGCGGCGGATGTTCACCGACGCAGCGCCCGAGGCGGACATGGCGGCGGCCTGCGCGCAGATCGACGGCATCCCGATGCTGAAGGCGGTACAGGCGGCGCTGACCGGGGAGCCGATGTGGCGGACGATGCGGCCTCCACTGCTGGCGGCGGACGCGACGGCGGCGGAACGGGCAGCAAACGTGCTGCGGGGATTGGATGGAGGCACGCGGCTGGCGGCGGCGTGAGACGCCCATAAGCAGCAGCGCCTGCGAACGCCGCCGGCCAGGCATCGGGTCTCGCCCCCCGATGCCGAAAAAGTGTTCTGCTCTTTGGGCATGAGCGCGATTTTTTGAATGCTGGCCTCGCCGGGTCTGGCACACAACCGGGAGCCGCCAATCAAGGGATGTACTCGGTTCAGGGAACGGCCGTGGACGCGACGCTACCAGGCATATTGATCGCGGGCATCGTGGCGTTGGCAGGTCTGTTGCTCGGCAAAACGTATCTGCATCGTCGCTGCAAGGCCGCGCTGGCGCGGGCCCGGGCGGCACTTGCGGTGGCGGAACTCTCCCAAAACACCAGGAGCGCGCGATGGCAGGCCACCATTGCGGGCATGCCCGACGGGCTGATGGTGCTCGATGCCGAGTTGCGCCTGGTCGAGTGGAACCCGCGTTTCCCGGAATATTCCGGCGTGCCGGCAGACGTGCTGCGGGTGGGCATGAAGCTGGAGGATATCCTGCGGGCGCAGGCCGCGGCGGGGGAGTTCGGGCCGGTCGACGTCGAGCAGGAGGCGCAACGGCGCGCGGCCCTGATCGAAGCCGGCATCGCCACCGGCACAATCGAACGCCAACGCCCCAACGGCCAGATCCTGGAGCTGCGCCGCAGCCCGATGGTCGGAGGCGGATTCGTCACGCTGTACACCGACATCACCGCCCGGCGCCGGGCCGAGGACCAATTGCGGCAGGCCCAGAAAATGGAGGCAATCGGCCAGCTCACCGCCGGCGTCGCGCATGATTTCAACAACCTGCTCACGGTCATTCTGGGCAACCTCAACATCGCGCAGGCCACCCTTGAGGGGCAGAACCTCCGGCGTGTGCAGAGCAAGATCGAGCTGGCGCAGAACGGCGCCCAACGCGCCGCCACGCTGACGCAACGCCTCGTTGCGTTCTCCCGGCGGCAGAACCTGGAGCCGCAACGGGTCAACGTCAACAAGATCGTTTCTGAAATGACGGAGCTTATCCGCCATTCGCTGGGCGCCATCGAGCTGGAGACGGTGCTGGCCGGCGAACTCTGGGACGCCGTTGTCGATCCCAACCAACTCGAAAATGCGTTGCTGAACCTGGCGGTCAATGCGCGCGACGCGATGCCGGAGGGCGGCAAGGTGACCATCGAGACCGCCACCGCCCACCTGGATGCGGCGTACGCCGCGGCCAATACCGAAGTGAATCCGGGTCAATATGTGCTCATCGCCGTGAGCGACGGCGGGACGGGCATGTCCCCGTCGCAGGTGGCGCAGGCGTTCGAACCGTTCTTTACAACCAAGGAAATCGGCAAAGGCTCCGGACTGGGTCTTTCACAGGTCTTCGGTTTCATCAAGCAATCGCGCGGCCATGTGAAGATCTATAGCGAACTCGGTTCGGGCACGACCGTGAAGCTTTACCTGCCCCGCCTGGTGGCCAAACCAGACACCGCCGCGGCAACGGCGATCACGACGGCAACGGCGGCTGCACCGCCCGCGGTCCCACGTGCCGGTTCGCAGGAAACCATCCTTGTGGTCGAGGACGACACGGATGTCCTCGCCTACTCCACGGAGGCACTCGAGTCGCTTGGCTACAAGGTGGTCGCCACGAAGGACGCGTCGGTCGCCCTGTCGGCATTGGATACGTATCCGGACATCGCGTTGCTGTTCACCGATGTGGAACTGCCGGGGCTGAACGGGCAGGAGTTGGCGCGGGAGGCGCTGCGGCGCCGGCCCGGATTGGCCGTGGTCTACACGACCGGTTATCCGTCGAACGCCATCCGGCACCGCGAACTGCTCGATCGCGCGGTCAAGGTGATCAGCAAGCCGTTTGCCCTCGAGGAACTCGCGACGACGGTGCGGGATGCGATCGAACATCCGCCGTCGGTCGGGCGCGACAGGGAAGAGTAGGACAAGGGGGCGACGCCGGGCACGTCCCCGCACCCGGCCTCAGACCTGCTCCACCGTCATCGGGAACGGGGCGTCCGGATCGGCGACGTGCAGCAGGTGGTAGACGTTGAACCGGTAGGCCGGCCCCAGCGACACCTCCGGCGGGGTGAAGGGGAATGCCAGGTTCCCTGCGGTGGAAAGCCGTCCCGGGTAGCCGTAATGCAGCAGATACTGCTTGCAGGCCCGCACCACCTCGGAAGCGCGTTCGCGGGTCGGCGCGATGCATTCGCCCATGATGAACACCTCGCCGGGCGGCGGCTCGTCCGGCGGCACGACCATCCGGACCGCATCCACCCCGTAGACGCGGAACCGCAGCGTATAGTCCTCGGGTGTGTCCTCGCAGACCAGGTCGCGCACCAGCTCCGCCAGCTTCGGGAAGATCGCCTTGCTCTGCGCGATGAAGCGCGGATCGGCAGCGCCGGCCAGCAGAATTGCGCGTTCCCCGATCTTCAGCGCGCCCTCCAGCTTGATCGTCGGATCGGTGGTGTCCCGCCACGCCGCGCCCGACACCCGCGCACGCCGGTCGTCCACCGCCTCGTAGCGCGCGGCACTGAGGTCGAGCGCCCCGTCCGGCTCATGC
The DNA here is from genome assembly GCA_031291795.1 of Acetobacteraceae bacterium. Taxonomy (GTDB): domain Bacteria; phylum Pseudomonadota; class Alphaproteobacteria; order Acetobacterales; family Acetobacteraceae; genus Rhodopila. The sequence goes on from JARLIJ010000190.1 coordinate 6,925, forward strand.
ACCGTGAACGGGTCCGCCTGCTCGTACAGGCTATGCGCCGCCACCGAGGTCGGCGTCGCCCGCCGGTCGGGGTGCATGCTCTCCAGCACGAAGCCGGTGTCGTCGAGTTCGGCCAGGATCGCATCGCGCCCGCCCGGCACGCAGCACAGCGAGCCGCACTCGATGATCTTCGCCATGTGCACGGCGAGCCCGGTCGGGAACCCCAGCAGCACGGGCAATGCCGAGAAAATGGCGGTGTCGCAGGCGCGGCCGGCGATGATGACGTCCACGTCGGCTTCCAGCGCGCGGCGGAACGGGCCCATGCCCATCTGGCCGACGATGTTGGCGGCGTCGGTCACGTCCGCCTCGGTCAGGGCGGGCATACCGTCCAGGCCCTCGATCCGGCCGGCGCGCAACGCGTCCAGCAGCAGCGGACGCGGCATGTCGGCGCGCAGCACGGCCATGCGGAACGACAATCCCGCCGCCTGCGCGACCGCGCGGACCAGTGCCAGCGTGGCCTCCAGATGCGGCGCCGCCCCGGCCGATCCGGCGGAACCGATCACCAGCGGCACGTCCAGCGCCCGCGCGCCCGTCAGCACGCGGCGCAGGTCGCGGCGCGTGGCCGCGGGCGAAGTCGCCATCTCGCCCTTGCCCAGATAGGTCGGCCCGATATCGATCGAGCCCATGTCGCAGCCGATCAGGTCCGGGCGGCGGGCCAGCCCGGCGGCGAAGGCGGCCGCGGGGATGCCGTAGCCCAACTGGCCGGAGCCCCCGAGCAGGCGGATCGGCCGGCGCGTGCGGCGAATATCCGCCAGCACGCGGCCGGAGGCGCTCACAGCTCGATCCCCAGCAACGGGGCGTGCTGCTGGGCGCCGTAGACGTCGGAATCGCCTGGATCGCCCGCCATGACGGCACGCGCGAGCACCAGCTTGATGGCGCGACCGGCGGGATAGGGGATGACCGTCACGGCCTCGGGCGGCACGTGGTACAGCGCGGCAACCGCCTCCCGGCTCAGCGCCGGGGATTGGGCGACGCGCTGGTAGTCGGCGTCGGTGGCGAACATGACGTCCAACGTCAGCCGTCGCGGGCCGGCGTTCTTGCTGCGGATCACCTGGGCGAGGTCAGCAAGCCGCATGGGCGTCCTGGTTGCTCCCTTCGGGTTAGCTGTAGTCGCTCGCCAGGGTCGCGTCGCGATGGCGGTCCGAGGCCACCATATTGAACACCATCGATAGCACGACCGCCACCACGGCGTTCACCACCACCGAGACGACCGCGATGTAGCAGGGGAAAGTGATGCCGCCGAAATGCAAAGGGTAGATCGGCACCCAGTTGTTCGACACCACCATCCAGGTGCCCAGGCCGAAGCCGCAGGCCCAGCCGATCAGCAGCCCCCAGCCGTTCAGCATCCGGGTGTACAGCGCAAGGATCACCGAGGGCCCGGTCTGGATGATCCACACGCCGCCCAGCAGTTGCAGGTACAGCGCGTATTGCAGCGGCAGCGCGAAGATGAAGACCAGCGCGCCGGCCTTGATCACCAGCGAGACCACCTTGGCCACCTGGCTCTCCTGCGCATCGGTGCAGGCCGGCCGCAGGAACTCGCGATAGATGTTGCGGGTGAAGGTGTTGGCGGTGGCGATCGACATGATCGCGGCCGGCACCAGCGCGCCGATCGCAATGGCAGCGAACGCCACGCCCACGAACCAGGACGGGAACAGCGCCAGGAACAGCGCCGGGACCGAGAAGTTGTTGGAGTAGCGTTTGAAACCGTCGGCGAACTCCGGCATCGACGCGACGCCCATCGCGATGGCCATGAAGCCGACCAGCGCCAGGAAGCCCAGCATGATGGAATAGGCCGGCAGCATCGCGGCGTTGCGGCGGACGACGCGCGCGCTGGAGGAGCTCAGGATGCCGGTGATCGAGTGCGGATACAGGAACAGCGCCCCGGCGGAGCCCAGCGCCAGCGTCGCGTAGGCGCTGAGCGAGCCGTACGAGCCGGCGGGCGGGGTGGGCAGCAGCAGCTTGGCGGTCGGGATGGCGGCGAACATCTTGTCGTAGCCGCCCAGGTGGATCGGCACCGCGACGACGGCAGCAAACACGGTCACGTAGATCAGCAGGTCCTTCACCACCGAGATCATCGCCGGGGCGCGCAGGCCGGTGGTGTAGGTGAACGCGGCCAGGATGACGAACGCGATGATCAGCGGCAGGTCGCCCAGGAAGCCGGTCGTCTCCACGCCCATGGCGCCGATCACGACCTGGATGCCGACCAGCTGCAGCGCGATATACGGCATGGTGGCGAGGATGCCGGTGAACGCCACCGCCAGCGCCAGCCAGCGGTTGCCGAACCGGCCGCGGACGAAGTCGGCCGAGGTGACGTAGCCGTGCTTGTGCGCCACCGACCACAGGCGGGGGAAGGCGATATAGAGCAGCGGGTAGATCACCACCGTGTAGGGGATGGCGAAGAAGCCCAGCGCGCCGGCGCCGAACAGCAAAGCGGGCACGGCGATGAAGGTGTACGCGGTGTAGAGGTCGCCGCCGATCAGGAACCAGGTCACCCAGGTGCCGAAGCGGCGGCCGCCCAGGCCCCACTCATGCAGTTGGTGGAGGTCGCCGCGCCGCCATTTCGCGGCGAAGAAGCCCAGCCAGGCAACGAAGCAGAACAGCGCCGTGAAGACGATCAGAGCAGTCCAGTCGATCATCGGATCAGCGCTCCATCACGTAGACGAAGCCGATGATCACCGCGCCGATCAGGATCCAGAGGAGCTGGTACCAATAGAAAAAGGGAACCCCGGCCAGCATGGGGTCGATCCGGTTGTAGGACGA
>JARLIJ010000191.1 GCA_031291795.1 Acetobacteraceae bacterium
CACGGCCGCAGCATCGTGCTGGTCGGCCTGATGGGTGCCGGCAAGACCTCCATCGGCCGCCGCCTCGCCGCCCGCCTCGGCCTGCCGTTCCGCGACGCGGACGCCGAGATCGAGCTGGCCGCCGGCTGCACCATCCCCGAACTGTTCGCGCGCTACGGCGAACCGGCGTTCCGCGACGGCGAACGCCGGGTGATCCGCCGCCTGCTGGCGGGCGATCCGATGGTGCTGGCATTCGGCGGCGGCGCCTTCATGGACCCGGAAACCCGCGCCATGACGCGCGAGGAAGCCACCTCGGTGTGGCTGCGCTGCTCGCTGCCCACGCTGGTCCGCCGCGTCGCCAGCCGCGACAACCGCCCGCTGCTGGCCAACGGCGACGCCGAGGGCACGTTGCGCCGCCTGATGGACCAGCGCCACCCGATCTACGCCGAGGCCGACGTGATCGTGGATTGCGGCGACGAGAGCGCCGACCACACCACCGCCCAGGTGCTCGATTCGCTGCTGGCCTGGAAGCCCGCGCGCCGGCTGTCCGTGATCCTGCCCTCCACTAGCTATGACGTGGTGATCGGGGACAATCTGCTGGCCCGCGCCGGCGCCCTGCTCGCGCCCCGGCTGCCGCAGAAGCGCGCCGTGGTGGTGACCGACTCGATCGTGGCCGACCTGCACCTGAAGGCGCTGCTGGCCGGGCTGGCGGAGACCGCAGTCGCCACCAGCACCATCGTCGTGCGCGAGGGCGAGGCGACCAAGAACCTGGAAACCTATCTCTCGGTGGTCGATCAACTTCTCGAGTCGCGGGTCGAACGCCGCACCGCCGTCATCGCGCTGGGTGGCGGCGTGGTGGGCGACCTGGCGGGCTTCGCCGCGGCGACGACCCTGCGCGGCCTGCCGTTCATCCAGGTCCCGACCACCCTGCTGTCGCAGGTCGACAGCTCCGTGGGCGGCAAGACCGGGGTGAACACCAGGCGCGGCAAGAACCTGGTGGGCGCGTTCTACCAGCCGCGCATGGTGCTGGCCGACACCGCGACCCTGGGCACCCTTCCCCCGCGCCAGCTGCGCGCCGGCTACGCCGAGATCGCCAAGGCCGGCATGATCGGCGACCCGGCGTTCTTCGACTGGTGCGAGCGGTTCGGCCCCGGCGTGGTCGGCGGCGACCGCGAGGCGCAGGCCGAGGCGATCAAGCGCGCCTGCGCCTTCAAGGCCGCCGTGGTGGGCGACGACGAGCATGAGGAAAAGCCGAATGACGGCCGCGCGCTGTTGAACCTCGGCCACACCTTCGGCCACGCGCTGGAGGCGGAATACGGCTATGACGGCGGCCTGCTGCACGGCGAGGGCGTCGCGATCGGCCTCGGCCTCGCCTTCAAGCTGTCAGCCCGCCTCGGCCTGTGCCCGCAGGCGGATGCCGATCGCGTGGTGAGCCACGTCGCCGCGGTCGGGCTGCCGGCGGAACTGACGATGCTGAACCGGCGGTTCTCGGCCGCGACGCTGATCGCGCATATGCGGCGCGACAAGAAGATGCGCGACGGGACGCTGCAGTTCGTGCTGACCCACGGCATCGGCCACGCTTTCACCACGCCCGACGTGCCGCCCGAGGCCGTGACGGACCTGTTGCGCGACGAAGGCTGCGAGGCCTGAGGTCCCTACCAGTCGGGACCCTGTCATGCCGCTCGGTAGGTTGGCGATTGGCGAGATCGGCCACATGTGGTTTGCTGCAACGCAGCAGAACCAGGAGTCCATCCATGCCGTTGACCCCGCCCGCCGAGCGTGAGCCGCTCCACACGCGCGCCATCGAGATCAACGGCTACCGCCGAACCGACGGCCTGTATGATATCGAAGCGCACCTGACCGACACCAAAAGCACCGGGTCCGCCAATTTCGACCGCGGCTACATTGAAGCCGGCGAGCCGATCCATGGCATGTGGATGCGCCTGACGGTCGATGAAAAGATGCACATCCTGGGCTGCGAAGCGGTCAGCGACTTCACCCCGTACGACATCTGCCCGGCAGCGGCGCCCAATTTCGCCCGCCTGGTCGGGCTGCAGATCAAGGCCGGCTTCCTGCGCGAGGCGAACCACCGCGTCGGCGGCACCATCGGCTGCACGCATCTGCGTGAGCTGCTGCAGCAGATGGCCACCACCGCGTTCCAGACCATCAATCCCGCCCGTGTGCGCCGCGAGATGCAGCAGGAGGGCGCGCTGCCCAGGCCAGGCAGCGACCAGGTGGACGAGCGCATCACCGAGAAGATGGGCGGCGCACCGCGCATGCTGAACACCTGCCTGGCCTACGCCGCCGACGGTCCGCTGGTGAAACGCCGCTGGCCAGAGCACTTCACCGGCGCCGACGGCGTGCAATCCGCCGCCGAGTGACCGCCGCTGGGCCGTCGCCGGGGACAAGGAAAGGTCAGAGCGCTGCCCTGAAACCCGCTCGGGGGCGTTGCCCCCGAGACCCCCACCAGGGACACAGTCCCTGGACCCATTCTGTTGGTGTTCATCCGGGGAGAGGGGGCGGTGGGGCCCCCCCCACGGACCCCCTGGCCCCCCAGCCCCGCACCTAAACCACCCCAATGGGGCCGGGAGGGGTTTCGTGGGGGGGGGGGG
>JARLIJ010000192.1 GCA_031291795.1 Acetobacteraceae bacterium
ATCAGTGACCATCCGGTCAAGGCGCAAAGCAGTGCCATCGCCCCCAACACCGCAATGATCCCGGTCCTGGCAGACCGAGCCAACGCTGTGCCGCGATCAGCCAGTTCGTCGCCTTCCTTCACGTTGAAGGCGATATCCGCTTGCAACGCATTCCTGAGATTGTTCATGGCAGGATTGCTGTTATCGAGAATGGCAACATCCTGCGCCAGATCGCCTTTGGCGAGCAGCGCGTTCACCTGATCGATAATCGCCTTGTAATTCGTCCACTCTTTCGAGATTGCTGCAGCGAGAGCGCCCTCATCCCCGGAAACCAGTGGCAGATAACGGGCAAGCTCGGTCTCCACGAGCTTCGCTTGTTCGCCGATCAGCCCGCTGACCATCTTCCTGCGTTCGGCGGATGCTGTCGTCACGGCGATGTACTGGTTGAGCCGGAGACGCTCTGCTGCCTGCGCAATTCGTCCGAGATAACGTGTGGAAGGCAGCGAATTGTTTCGCACCTCAGCCGCGAGTGCCTCGACGGTGCTCAGGCGGTTGAGTGAAAACAGACCCAGGCCGATCGTGGCGCAGAGCACCAGCGCGAAGGTCAAAGCCACTTTGTTGCGGATAGAGATATTGCTGGCAAGGGTCATGACTGCTTGATGCTTCCTCTTCTGCTGTCGGTAGTCGCAGGCCGATATCACGAGACCTGCATTCAATCCTATATAACCGAGCCAAAAAAAGTACGGTGCCAGTGCCCTTTTTGTGGGCTCCGTTTGGCGTGGTTCACCATCAGACACGCGATCAATGCTCTGATTGATCAGCACCAGAGAAGATCCAGGGAATTGCTCCAGGGCTGCTGACAAGGCCCTTAATGGCGATCCTGCAGAAGAGATTGAGAAATGAAACCGATGATGTTTATGACAAGTCCAGACATGCGGATTCATCATGCCTTTATAGACAATTCGAATTGTCAGTTGGGAGCGTCGGTCATGAGCCGGGGGCAAGGAACGTTGAGTCTGCTTCCCGGACTTGATCTTGCCAGGCCCTGAAGGGCCGAGTGCGGGCGCAAGGATTACCGACGGCCTTGCCGATTTTGACCGTGCCGAGTTCGTCCCGCCCGGATGCGCTCATCCAGCTGGTGGCCTCGATGCTTGTTCCCGAGCCGGATTGTTGCTCGACAGCACAGTGATCACCGATCTGCGTGCGTCAATATCTGATAATGCTGTCGGGCGATCTAAACACATTCCCCTTGGAATCGACAAAGGTGAATGAGCCGATCCGCTTGGTCGGGTTCGTCACAATCTGAAAAGCACGTGTCGAAGCACGCGCCGGGGGGCGTTTGCTCGCAAGCCGCGACGACGCCTGACAGCGTCCTGCCTCCAAGGCAGGAACGCTGTCATGGATCAGAGCGGCGTCGCCCCGTCGTGTCGGCATGGAGCGGACGCCGCTTGCACCGAACTCCCCCAGGCAGCTTGAGGGGGGGCAGCTCAATCGGCAGCGATTGCCTGTTTGAGCGCCGCCTTCACGCCATGCGCGGCAATCGCAAGCAGGTCCTCGGTAATCTGCCCGGCCAGTCCGGGCAATGTCGTAAGGTCCTCGCCCCACAGCGTGGCGTCCCGCAACAGCCGGGCAGCCGCTTGCGAGGGGCTCCCGTCTTGCCAGGCGCTGGCCATCTTCGCGATCACGGCGGCATCGTCGCGGATCGGATAGGGGCCGGCCGCGCGCTCACCCGTGTAGGCGCCATCGACCATCCGGCCGCGGTAGAACCACAGCAGGGCCGCGAGGGAGAATGCGAGCCCAGCCGGAACGGCGCCGTGCCGGGCGGCATGGTCCTTCACCGTCGGCAACACCCGCACCTTCCACTTGGACACCGAGTTCAGGGCGATCGAGATCAGCTCGTGCCGAATGAAGGCATTGCCGAACCGCTCCATGGTTGCCTCGGCATAGCTCAGGCGTTCGGCGTCCGGCAGCGGGACGAAGGGGACAATCTCCTTGAACATGACCTGGCGCAGGTATCCCGAAATCACGGGATCCTCGGTCATCTCCTGCACCGTATCGAGGCCGGCGCAATAGGCTGCCAGCGCCGTTGCCGTATGCGCGCCGTTGAGGATGCGGACCTTCCGCGTCCGGTACGGCTGCAGGTCGTCCGTCCAGACGACGTTCAGGCCGGCCTTGTGCAGCGGCAATTCCTCGGCAAGGGCGGCCGGTCCCTGGATCACGAACAGATGGAACGGTTCGGCGGCGACCATCAGCCGGTCGTCATAGCCCCATGCCGCACGCAGCGCGTCGGCCTCGGCAGCCGGGTAGCCCGGCACGATCCGGTCGACGAGGGTATCGAGGAAATGGTTGGCCTGCTCGACCCAGTTCGCGAAGCCGGAGCCAAGGTTCCAGCGCTGCGCATGCAGTTTCACAATACGTTTGAGGGTCGCGCCGTTGGCCTCAATCAGCTCGCAGGGCAGGAAGACCAGCCCCGGCGCGGCGGTGCCACCCAGTGCCTGATAGCGGGCGTATAGCAGAGAGGCGACCTTGGCGGGGAAGCTGGCGGGGCAGGTCTCGGGCGCAAACGGCTCCTCGACATCGGCGATACCGGCCTCGGTCGTGTTCGAGACGACGAAGCGCAAGACTGGATCGCTTGCGAGGGCGCGCATCTCGGCCCAGGCCTCATACGGATTGATTGCTGTACGCACGCAGCTCACCACGCGGCGGGCCTGCACTTCCTGGCCGTTCTCGATCCCGCGCAGCAGCACCGTGAACAATCCGTCCTGCGCGATGATTCGTTCCGCGAGTCCCTGCGGGAGCGGCTGCGCGATGGCCACGCCACCCCGGAGGAGCCCCTGCCCGTTGCAAACGTCGACCATCCAATCGACGAACGCACGCAGGAAGTTGCCGTCTCCGATCTGAAGGATATTGACCGGGTAGGCGGGCGCGCCCGGTGTATGGGCGACACCATACGATCCGGCGGCAAGCCGGGTCCGTTGCAGGGATTCCACTCGTCGTCTCCTTCAGTTGCCGCGCTCAAGCGGCCATGAATGGGCTGGTATCGTCATGCGGGACGGGCTGGTCGAGCGCGGCCGCGGCGTCCTCTGGCGTCAGGATGGCGACGCCGCCGTGCGGAAACGACTCGTTTCTGAATACGATAGCTGGCGCCTTGCTATCCTGCGCAACCAGCCCCGAGGCGTATCGCCGCAGGGTTTCCTGCGGACCGTCATGGGCGACGATCAGATTGCAACCGAATCGCCGCTGGAAGGCGGTCTCGAGCGTAACCGGGGCAAGCGTCGGATGATCGAGGCAGTCGGTCCATGCGTCCGCCCACCGACGGGCCGTGGCAGGATCGTGCATACAGACGGCGTCGGCGGTGCGAATGCGCGCGGCACGCTCGAGGAGCTGGATATCGGCCTCATGCTCCCGCGAGACATGCGGATCCTCGAAGAAGATCACATGGCTGCACGCGCCCTCGAGAATGGCCTGGGCGATCTGGCCATCGCCCCCTTGCGGGCCGCTGCGCATGGAGGTCACCCACGGGTGCGACGTACCAAGCGTTTCCAGGCGCGAGCGGAGCACCTGCGTCAGGGCGTGCAGCCGCTCATTCGCCTGGAGCCGGTGGATGAGATTAGCCGGCACGAAGCCGAGCTTGTCGTAGGCGGCGATTTCGCATTCGAGCGCCTCGGCATCCTGCTGCAGGCGGGCCGGAATCGCGCCATTCAGCAGCCCTCCGGTCGTGCCGGTCGCCAGACGCCGGGAGAACCGCGACAGCAAAGGTGCGTAATCCGCGGCAAAGTCGACCATGTCGGACTTGAGCGAATCGTGCGCGATCAGGGCGAGGCCCGATGCAAAGTCAGTATCGTGTTGGGCCCGCGGGCGCAGGAAGCGCCGCGTGGTCGCATGCGGCGTGTGCCGATCGGCTGCGAGCCAATTGATCACGCACCATTCCAGAGCCGCCGCCTCGGTCGCAAGGAATGGCTTGGCGTTCACCACACATTCCCGCTTCACCGCCTGGCTTTCGGGATACAGCGTCGTGCGATCGGCGGGGTCCATCAGGTAGATCACCCAGTCGACTGCGCGATCGGGGTTGGAATCAACAAGCCGCGCCGCGAGCGAGACCAGCCCGCCTTCCCTGCCCGACGGAAGGGGCTCGAGCCCCTCATAGCCCTCCAGCACCCCGTAGCGGCGCAGAGCCCGATAGGTGCCACCGATCGCCAGTATTTGCGGTTGCAACACGTGCCGCAGCCACGGCTCGATCGCCCGCACCAAGCGCAGCAATGGGCTCAACGGACCCGTTCGGAGAGATCGGCTGGCGAGCAGCGCGATCGTCGGTGGCCGATTGGCGCTCACCGGTCGGTCCTCATCGCGGGCAGGCGGGAACGCCGAGCGGCCTGGCGTGGGGGGTACATGGTCACGGCTCCTGGACACAGTGCCTTACCCGACCGTTCTGCGGCCCACGAAGGCTGGGCGGCCGCGTCCTGGCAGGCCCGGCGTCAGCAGACCACCAGTCCGCGGGAGGCGAACAAGGCGCGAGCGGCATCGGTTTCAGCGAGGGTCGGAGTCGGCGTGTCGTTCAGTTCGTAGGTAAGACCGAGTTCCTGCCACTTGTGCGCGCCCATCTGATGGAACGGCAGGACTTCGACGCGTTGCACCAACGGACCGAGGGTCACCAGAAAATCAGCAAGGCGCAGGATATCGGCCTCGTCGTCGGTCCAACCGGGAACCAGTACGTAGCGGATCCACATGGGCTTTCCGAGCCGCAGGAGGCGATGGGCGAAGTCCAGCGTCGGTTGCAGGTCCTGGCTGGTCAGCCGGTGGTATTTCACCGGATCGATGTGCTTGATGTCGAGCAGCACGAGGTCGAACGGCTCGAACCACGCATCGTCCAGGTCGGCGTGCAGGAAGCCTTGGGTATCGAGCGCAATATGCAGGCCCATTTCGGCCTTGATACGGGTCGCGACTTCGCCGACGAAGCCGGCCTGCATCAGCGGCTCGCCGCCGGAGAAGGTCACGCCGCCTGCAAAGCGGAGGAAGTTCGCGTACGGCCTTACCTCCGCAAGCGCCTCGTCCACCGTGACCTCTCGCCCGTGGTGCAGTTTCCACGTGTCGGGGTTGTGGCAATAGAGGCAGCGGAACAGACAGCCGGCCGTGAAGAAAATGAATCGCAGGCCAGGCCCATCGACGGCGCCGGCCGATTCCACGGAATGGAGGAATCCTGTCCCGGTGCGCGCTGCAGGATGAGGATGAGACAAGACGGTACCTGCAGCGTGGGACATCGGGGGAATTCCAGAAAAGGTGTCGGCGGCGGACACCTTAGCGCCCGCCGCCGACATGGTCACATCGTCGCGTGGAAGGTGCGGCTGATCACGTCCTGCTGCTGCTCGCGCGTCAGCTTGACGAAGTTCACCGCGTAGCCGGACACCCGCACCGTCAGCTGCGGATACAGCTCGGGGTGCTCCATGGCATCGAGCAGCGTCTCACGGTTGAAGATGTTGACGTTGACATGGAACCCGCCGGCGCTGGCGAAGCCGTCGAGGCAGTTGGCGAGGTTGTCGACCCGCTCGCCGGCGGTGTGGCCAAGCCCACCCGGTGTTGCGGAGGCCGTCCAGCTGATGCCGTCCAGCGCGCATTCGTACGGGATCTTCGCCACCGACGCACCGGCCGCCACGAAGCCCTTCACGTCACGACCGTTCATCGGGTTGGCACCCGGCGCGAACGGGGCGCCGCCGCGGCGTCCGTCCGGCGTGTTGCCGGTCTTCTTGCCATAGACGACGTTCGACGTGATGGTCAGCACCGACTGCGTGGGCATCGAGCCACGATAGAAATGCGGCTGCGCCTTCACCTTCTCCATGAAGGTTTCCGCCAGCCACACCGCGATCTCATCCGCGCGGTCGTCGTTGTTGCCGTAAGCCGGGTACTCGCCGTCGATCTTGTAATCGACCGCCAGTCCCTCCTCATTGCGCACCACCGAGACCTTTGCGAACTTGATGGCCGACAGCGAGTCCGCCGCCACCGACAGGCCGGCAATGCCGCAAGCCATGGTGCGGAGGATGTCGCGGTCGTGCAGCGCCATCTCGATACGCTCATAGGCGTACTTGTCGTGCATGTAGTGGATGCAGTTCAGCGCCTTGACGTAGGTGGCGGCCAGCCAGGACATCATGGCGTCGAGCTTGGGCATGACCTCGTCGTAGCTGAGGACATCCCCCTTGATCGGCTCGAAGCCGTTGGCGACCTTCGCGCCGGACTTCTCGTCGACACCGCCGTTGATCGCGTACAGCAGCGCCTTGGCGAGGTTGGCACGAGCGCCGAAGAACTGCATCTGCTTGCCGATGCGCATCGCCGACACGCAGCAGGCAATCCCGTAGTCGTCGCCCCAGAACGGCCGCATGCGGTCGTCGCTCTCGTACTGGAT
>JARLIJ010000193.1 GCA_031291795.1 Acetobacteraceae bacterium
CGGACCATGCCGAGGTCTGCGTCGCGCCCTCTTCCCCGATGAACACCAACGAAATGGGTCCAGGGACCACTGTCCCTGGCGGGGTTTGGGGCAGCGCCCCGCCCTTGCTTGCTTCGAGCGATTGCCCTGGCCGCGCCGATCCGCTCGCGCGCCAGCCGCGTGGGGCTACGGGTCGGCCAGGGTCAGCGTGCCGGCATTGTCGGGGGTGGATCCCGGCTGGAATGTCAGGCGCGGCTGGTCGGCGGGGCAGGTGCCGTTCCGGCCGACCTGCGCGCACCAGGTCAGCGGGTCGAGCACGTTTGGCGGGCCGTAGCGGCCGAGCACGGAGGTGCGGATCATCGCGGGCTCCCCGAAGGAGTGGAAGCGGAGCGTGTAGATGATGCTGTCCACCGTATGGGACGCCGTGCCGTGGCCGTCGGGGCGGAAATGCAGGACGAGCCGCCCGTCTTTGGTCGGCGCGGTCACGGTGGTCAGGCAGGTGCCGCGCGGCGAGTCGGGGCAGGGGTGGCGCTGCCCGTCGATCGCCTGGATCGGGATGCCCTGGGCGAGCAGACGCTCCGTCGCCTGGGCTTCCGTCATGCCGAGGCGCAGGGTCAGCACATCGACCTGGTGCGGATCGAAGGCGGTTGCCGGCCGGATGGGGAGGAGGAGCAGGACGAAAGCCGCCGGCAAGGCGAGATGAGGCTGGCCCATGGCAAGCTCCCGGTAGATCATCACGCAGTCTGGTCCGGAACGTATAAGGAGCACGGGACGGGCCGGCCGGACCTGCCAGCGCGTGGCAGGCGGCCAAGTCCGTTGGGGGTGCGGAATATGACGGCGTATTCATCGGAAAGCAACGACAACGCGCCGGCCGCACCCCACATACAGGTGGCACAACAACGGGTTCACATCGTGGCAAACACCGACGCCGGCACTTTGCCGCACTCCGCGCTCAACGGGTTCCTGTTCGCCGATGTCGGGATCGAGGCGAGCGGGATGCAGTTGAGCGTACTCTCGACCCTCGCGCGGGTCGGGGTCGATCCGTGGCAGGAGGCGGGACGGCTGGCCGGGCTGCCGCGGAAAGCTGCGATCGACGCGCTGGCGCGGATCATCGCGACCATGCCGGCCAGCCTGTGGCCGCTGCCGGCCGCGACGGAGATCGCCGCGCGGCTGGTGGCCCTGCTGCCGACGGGGGGGGAGCGCGCGGTGGCGGCACCGGCGCCGGCTGGCCGGCAGATGAGCCCGGTCGAGCGCGTGACTGCCTTGCTGCCAGGGTTTGGCGGCCGACCCGCGGCGCGTGGCCAGGCCAATGCCGGGGCGAACCGGCGCTGGACGATTGTGCTGCTCGTGGTGGCGGCGGTGCTTGGAGGGATTGTGTTCAACTACCTCGGTGGGGCCGGTGGTCGGGACGCCGGCCCGTCGCTCACGACCATGCAGCCGCTCACGACCACGCAGCCGCTCGCGGGCACACCGGCGCCGGTGCCGCTGCGGTCGGTGACCGAGTAGCCGGCTCGCCGGGGCGGTGGGGCGCGGCTCAGTCGGGCAGCACCGCCTGGGCCTCGATCTCCACCTTGAGCTGCGGCAGGATCAGGGCCGAGACCGCCACCAGGGTTGATGCCGGACGATGGCGCCCGAAATAGCGTTGGCGAGCCGGGTTGATCAGTGCGCGGTCGGCGATATTGGTCAGGAACACGGTGACCTTCACGATGTGTTCGGCGGTCCCACCCACGGCGTCCAGGCAGGCGTCGAGGTTGCTCAGCGCGACCTGGAACTGCTCGACCACGCTGGGTGGGATGGAGCCGTTGCGGTCGATGCCGACCATGCCGGACACGAACACCAGCTTGCCGGCGCGCGTGACGTGGCAATAGTGGCTGACCGGCTCCAATTGACCCGGGACCATCAGGCGCTCGATCTCGCTCATGCGGCGTCCTTCCTCGGGTGGCGTGACGGGTCCAGTGTGTCGCAATCCGGGCGGCGCCGGGAGTCCCACGGGCGTGACCGCCTGGGGGACGAGAAGGAGGCGTGCGGATGACGGCATTTTCCGAGGCGGCCTGGGCGCGCACGGCCCCGCTGCGGGCGGCGATCCACGCCCTGCCGTTCAACACCGAACTGGCCGCGGGCACGCTGAGCCGCGAGCGGTTCCGCGGCTACATCGTGCAGGACGCGCTGTATCTGGCGCAATATGCCCGTGCGCTCGCGCTGGCGGCGGCGAAAGCGCAGGACGGCGGCCCGTTCCAGACCTTCGCTGCCTCCGCGCTGGAGGCGGTGGCGGTGGAGCAGGCGCTGCACGGCAGCTACCTGACGCAGTTTGGCCTCGATGCGGACGCGCTGGCGCGGGCAGAACCGTCGCCCGACTGCCTCGGCTACACCAGCTACCTGCTGGCGGTCGGCTACCAGGATCCGTGGGAGGTGCTGGTGGCGGCGCTGCTGCCCTGTTTCTGGCTGTACTGGGATGTCGGCTGCGCGATCACCCGCACCGCCGCGGCGGACAATCCCTACCGCGCCTGGATCGACACCTATGCCGACGAGGGCTTCGGCGCGGCGGTGCAGGCGGTGATCGGCGTGACGGATGCGGCGGCAGCCGGCACCACGCCGGCGATCCGGGAGCGGATGATGACCGCCTTCATCCGCTCGAGCCAGTGGGAGTGGCTGTTCTGGGACGGCGCCTACCGCCAGCGCGGCTGGCCGGTTCCGGTCTGAGGCACCAACCACGATGCAAGGAGGTTCGCGCGGCATGATGGCGTTCGTGAGGTTGGCATCGCTGCTGGGGCTGGCGATGGCACTGGTGGGGTGCGCGCAGGTCCCGGCGGCGGGCGGCAGGCATCCGGTGGTGGTGAACCCATTCTGCGGCCCCACGGCGGGCCCGAGCAGTTCGCCGCCGGCGGCGCCGTACGATTTTGGCACCTGCTATCCGGACGGCATCTGACCGGCGCCTCCGCCGGGGGGAGGCAACCGCGCTTCGCCCTGGCGACGATCCCGCCGATGATTGAGCGGCACGCCCGGCCGGCGCAGCATGACGCCAAAGGACGGGAGGAACCGCATGCTCAAGGACAAATCGGCGCTGGTGACGGGCTCGCTGGGCGGGATCGGCTTTGCCACCGCCCGCACATTGGCCGGCCTTGGCTGCAACGTCATGCTGAACGGCTTCGCCCCGCAGGAGACCATCGATGCCCGGGTCGCCGACCTGCGAGCGATGGGCGTGCAGGCCGACCACCACCCGGCCGATCTGCGCGAGCCGGCCCAGGTCGAAGCGCTGGTCCAGGCCACGGGCGAGGCGTTCGGCGGCCCCGATATCCTGGTGAACAACGCGGTCGTCCGCCATTTCGGTCCGGTCGAGGACTTTGCGCCGGCGCATTGGGATGAGGCGCTGGCGGTCAACCTGTCCGCGCCGTTCCATGCCATCCGGCATGCGATCCCACGGATGAAGGCGCAAGGCTGGGGGCGGATCGTCAACATGGCCTCGATCTACGGGATGTTCGCGACGGTCGACCGGGTGGACTACATCACCACCAAGACCGCGCTGATCGGCCTGACCCGCGCGGTGGCGCTGGAGGTCGCGCGCACCGGCATCACCTGCAACGCAGTCTGCCCCGGCACGGTGCTGACCCCGGCGATCGAGCAGCGGCTGCGCAACGAGATGCAGCGTGACGGCACCGATTTTGCGCAGGCCGAGGAACAGTTCCTCGCGACCCGCCAGCCGTCCCGCCGGTTCGTCGCCGATGAGAACGTGGCCGGGCTGATCGCTTTCCTGTGCGGCCCGCATGGCGCGGACATCAACGGCGCGGCGCTGCCGATCGACGGGGCGTGGACGGCGGGCCGGTAGTGGAGGGCGGTCGTGGCCGGCGCTGCCCCCACTGGCGTCATGCCCTGTTAAATCCAGTACAGCGGCCACTTTAAAGCCCGGGACATTGGCGGCGGCGACCCCTTGCACCGTCTTGCGTGCGGGTGCATTGGAAGCCGCAAAATGCTCCCAGCCGGTATCAGGATGCGCGAAGCTGTCCGCTTCCGCTGACGTGAAGGAATGAATGGATGCGCCTTGCGGTGCTGAAGGAACGGCGCGCAGCCGAAACGCGTGTCGCCGCTACGCCTGAGACGGTGAAGCGGCTCATCGCCCTGGGGCTGAGTGTCGCGATCGAGACCGGCGCCGGCGCCACGGCCTCCATCCCGGACGCGGAGTTCGCCGCGGCGGGGGCCGAGATCGTTGCCGATCCGGCCGCCGCGCTGAGCGGGGCCGGCATCGTCTTCGCCGTCCAGGCACCGCTGCCGGAGGAACGTGCGCTGATCCCGCGCGGCGCCCTGCTGGTCTGCACCGCCGGCGCGTTCGCCGATCCCACTCTGGTGCCGTCGCTGGCCGAGGCCGGGATCGACACCGCCGCCATGGAGCTGCTGCCGCGCATCACCCGCGCCCAGGCGATGGACGTGCTGTCCAGCCAGGCCAACCTGGCCGGCTACCGCGCGGTGATCGAGTCCGGCTTCACCTTCCAGCGCGGCTTCCCGATGATGATGACCGCGGCCGGCACGGTGCCGCCCGCGCGGGTGTTCGTGATCGGTGCCGGCGTGGCCGGGCTGCAGGCGATCGCCACCGCCCGTCGGCTGGGCGCCATCGTCTCCGCCACCGACGTCCGTCCCGCCGCCAAGGAGGAGATCAAGTCCCTGGGCGGCACCTATGTCGGCGTTGAAGATGCCGAGACCGCTGCCCAGACCGGCGCCTATGCCAAGGAAATGAGCGACGCTTTCCGCCAGAAGCAGGCGGAGCTGATGGCCACCACCGTGGCGAAGAACGACATCGTCATCTGCACGGCGTTGGTCATGGGTCGCCGCGCGCCCGTCATCGTCACCG
>JARLIJ010000194.1 GCA_031291795.1 Acetobacteraceae bacterium
CCCGACCCGGCGACGCTGGAACACGCGATCCGAACCCTGGGGCAGCGCCGCGCCTCAACCAACCAATCATAGCGGAGCACCCGGATGATCCGGATTGCCTTGACGGCCCTGTCCCTCCTGCTGCCCACACTGACTGTCGCGGCGGCGCAGGATCGGCCACGGCTGGTGCCGGACCGCGACGTGACGGTCACCTACCGGGTGCTGGGCGACGCGGCCCATATCGCGAATGCGCCGGCGGTGAGTTCAGTGCGGGCGAGCTTCTCGGTGCAGGGCGAGCGGCTGCGGGTCGAGGCGCCCGGCCAGCCCGCCTACATGCTGCTCGACCGCGGCGCGCGGCGGATGCTGCTGGTGATGCCGGCGGAGCACAGCTTCATGGACCTGCCGTATGACGTCAGCCGCGCGCTGCGGTTCGACGAGGACGACGCCCACCTCACCCGGCGCGGGCGCGCCACCGTCGCCGGGCTGAGCTGCACGGACTACGACGTGCAGACCGCGCACGGCCGGGGAACGGCCTGCCTGACCGACGATGGCGTCATGCTGCGAGCCCAGGTCGCGACGGGCGACCGCTCGGGCGGGTTGGAGGCGACCGGGGTCTCCTACGCGCCGCAGCCGAACGCCCTGTTCACCCCGCCGGCCGGCTTCCAGCGGCTGGAAATCCCGCAGCTCCGCCTGCCGTCGCACGCGCTTGCACCGTCCAGGAACTGACCGAGGCCGTCGAAGAATTAATGTAATTCGGGCCGGCCGGCCGGGACGTATCCCGGGACGGTGGTGTCTCACCACTCAGCAGGAGGCGGTGACGATGCAAGTGCCCTGGCGCGACCGGCGCGGACGCCTGGTGAAGGTGAAGGCCGCGGTGTTCCCGCTGCTGTTCATCCCCGGCGTGCTCGCGGCGTATTGGTGGGCGACCGGTGCGCTGGGCGGCCGGCCGGTCACCGAGACCATCTATGACACCGGCCTATGGACGATCCGCTTCCTGCTGATCTCGCTCGCCATCACGCCATGCGCGCGCATGTTCTCCTGGCCGCAGCTGCTGCTGGTCCGGCGGATGGTCGGGGTGACCGCGCTGGCCTATGGCGTGGCGCACCTGTCGCTGTATGTCGTTGACCAGAACTTCGCGCTGCTGACGGTAGCGTCGGAGATCGTGCGGCGGTTCTACCTGACGATCGGCTTCGTGGCCCTGCTGGGGCTGGTGGCGCTCGGGATCACCTCGACCGACAATGCCGTGAAGCGGATGGGGCGCAACTGGAAGCGGCTGCACCGGCTCGCCTACCCGATCGCGATCCTGGCCGCGCTGCATTATTTCATCCAGTCCAAGGCCAATGTCTCCGAACCGGTGTTCGTCGCCGGGCTGTATGTCTGGCTGATGCTGTGGCGTGTGCTGCCGGCCGGATGGCAGCAGCGCTGGGTCGTCACCCCGGCGCTCGCGGTGGCGGCCGGCCTGGCCGCGGCGTGGATCGAGTTCTCCTGGTACGCGCTCGCCACCCACATCAATCCCTGGCGCGTGCTCGCGGCGAGCGAGACGGTGCGCTTCGGGCTGCGTCCGGCGCATTACGTCCTGCTGTGCGGGGTCGCCGTGGCGGTGCTGGTACTGGTTCGCCGAACCGAACCTTTTGTGCGGCGGCGGCTCAGCCCTCTTCGGACCGGATGAAACGCTGGCGGGCCTGGATGTCCTCGACGTCGTCCGGACGGGGGAACGGCGCCGGCTGAGGCTCGCCGGGCTGGCGCGGGCGGCCGATGGCGCGGAACCAGTCCTCCAGGCCGGCGGGCGCGATCCACCACAGCAGGCGCATCTGGGTCGCGCCGGTGTTGGTCACCTTATGCTGCACGCCGCGGCCGATCAGCAGGGTCGTCTCGGGGGAGACCGGGTGGCGCCGGTCACCGATCTCCGCCTCGCCGGTCCCCTGGTAGCAGAACAGCACCTCATGCTGGCGCTCATGGCCATGGCGGCGGATATGGGCGCCGGGTTCCAGCACCTGGATGCCGAGCGCGAAGCCGTCATAGGGGGTGGTGTAGGGCGTCAGCTTGCTGACGATGTAGCCGGTGGAGGGCAGCGGCTGCCAATGCGACTCGCCCTCGTCGGGCTGCAGCACCACGACGGGGCCCTGAGTGTAGCCGTTCATCGTCTTTCTCCCTGGATTTCTGGCGTGGAAGCCTACAAGCTGCGGCCGTTCCTCTCCATGCTGCGCTGAGCGCCCACCAGGAGCCCAAGCCATGTCCGCCATCCCGCCTTATCCCACCGGTGCCGCCTATATGCACGGCCGCTTCATGCCCGTTGCCGAGGCCATGCTGCCGGTCACCGAATGGGGCTACCGCCGCTCCGACGTCACCTATGACGTGGTCAGCGTGTGGGACGGCGCGTTCTTCCGGCTGGACGACCACTTGCGGCGATTCAAGGCCTCGATGGACCATTTTCGGCTGCAGCCGAAGGAGTCGATGGAAGACCTGCGCGGGATCCTGCACAAGCTGGTGCAGATGACCGGGCTCCGGGAGGCGTATGTGGCGATGGACTGCCTGCGCGGCTCGCCGCCAGCCGGCATGCCGCGCCATCCGCGCTACGCGGAGAACCATCTGCTGGCCTACGTGGTGCCCTATGTGTGGCTGATGCCGCGCGAGGTGATCGAGCGCGGCGCCCACATGATCGTGGCCTCCACCCCGCGCATCCCGGAGGCCAGCGTCAACCCGCGGGCGAAAAACTTCCACTGGGCCGACATGACGCAGGCGCTGTTCGAGGCGCAGGACAAGGGTGCCGACAACCCCGTGCTGCTGGACGCCGACGGCAACGTCACCGAGGGGCCTGGCTTCAACGTGTTCGCGATCACCAACGGTGTGGTCGCGACGCCGGACCGGGGCGTGCTGGAAGGCATCACGCGGCTGGCCGTGATCGAGCTGTGCGACAAGCTGTCGATCCCGTGCGAGATCCGCACCGTGCCGGTCGAGGAACTGCGCAATGCGGACGAGATCTTCATCTCGTCGACGGCGGGCGGCGTGATGGGCATGACGCGGCTGGACAGCCGTATCCTGGGTAACGACCGCCCGGGTCCGATGACGGCGCAGCTGCACGAGGCTTACTGGCAGTTCCGCCGCGAGGGCTGGCACGCCGAACCGGTGGACTACAGCGCGCTCGCAGCCTGACCGGGAACCGAACCGCTGGCTCCGCTCCTGGTGGAGGCGTGGGCCGCAGGGCGGCCCAAGGTTGGGATCAGGGGTCAAACCACGATGGATCGTGGCATTGCTCCGCTCCGCGGGAGGAGATCGTAACCTCCCATAGACATAAGGACATCCTTATGTCATAGCGGCGTCCAATGGACCGCCTCCTCGCCAGCCTGCGCGCCGCCGCCGAACCCACCCGCCTGCGTCTCCTGGCGCTTGCCGCTCGGGGGGCCTTCTGCGTCATGGAGTTCACCGAGGTTCTCGGCCAGTCCCAACCCCGCCTCTCGCGCCATCTCAAGCTGCTCTGCGAGTGCGGCCTGCTCGACCGGGTGCGGGAGGGCGCCAATGTCTGGTTCACCCTGCCCGCGACGGAAGACGGCGACCTGGCGCGCGACCTTGTGGCCCGCCTGCCCGAGGACGACCCGATCCTCGCCGCCGATCGCCGCCAGGCCGCCCGCGTATTGGCCGAACGCGCGCGCATCGCCTCCGACAGCTTTCGCAAGACCGGGGTGGACTGGGACGAGATGCGCGCACTCGACCTGCCGGCCGCGGCGGTGGAAGCGGCGCTGACCGACCTGATGCCGCAGGGCATGGTGGGGCGCCTGCTGGATATCGGCACCGGGACCGGCCGCGTGCTGGAATTCCTCGCCCCCCGCGTCCGCCAGGCGCTAGGCGTCGATGCGTCGAAGGCCATGCTCGCGTTGGCGCGCTCCCGACTGGCGCGCGCCGACCTCCAGCACTGCAGCGTGCGGCTGGCCGATATGTACCGACTGCCGCTGACCGACGCCTCCTACGACGTCGCCGTGCTGCAAATGGTGCTGCATTACGCCGAGGACCCCGCCGGCGCGGTCGCCGAGGCCGCCCGCGTCCTGCGCCCGGACGGCAGGCTGATCGTCATCGACCTGGCCGAACACGAGCGCGCCGACCTGTCCGCACGGCTGGCGCATCGCTGGCCGGGATTTTCCGACGACGCCATGCACCGGTTGTTAAGCGATGCCGGGCTTGCATGCGGGCCGGCCGTCACGATCGACGGTCCACTCGCCGTACGTCTCTGGACCGCCACCCGCCTGGCCGACGCCCCTGTCGGGCGGCCCCACGCCCTCGCCATCTGAAAGAGCCTCATGACCCGTCCCCACCTGCTCGATGCGCTCCGCGACACCGTCCTGCTGTGCGACGGCGGCATGGGCAGTCGCGTGCAGGCGCTCACCCTGGACGTCGAGCGCGACTACTGGGGCCGCGAGAACTGCACCGACGTGTTGGTGCTGTCCCGTCCCGACCTGGTGCGGGAAATCCACCGCGGCTACTTCGAGGCCGGTGCCGACATGGTGGAGACCAACACCTTCGGCGCCTCCCCCGTCACGCTGGGCGAGTTCGATCTGGCCGACCGCGCGTTCGAGATCAACAAGCTGGCCGGCGAACTCGCCCGCGAGGCGGCGGAGACGTTCTCCGACGGCCGCCACCGCTGGGTGATCGGCAGCATCGGGCCGGGGACCAAGCTGCCCAGCCTGGGCAACATCGCCTACGACCCGCTGGAGGCCGCGCTGACCGAACAGTGCCGCGGCCTGATCGCCGGCGGGGTGGACGCCATCCTGATCGAGACCTGCCAGGACACGCTGCAGATCAAGGCCGCGGTGAACGGCGCGAAGATTGCGCGCGCCGCCGCCGGCAGCGACACCCCGATCTTCGTGCAGGTGACCGTAGAGACCACCGGCACCCTGCTGGTCGGCCCCGATATCGCCGCCGCCGCCGCAGTGATCCATTCGCTCGACGTGAAGCTGATGGGGCTGAACTGCGCCACCGGCCCGCAGGAGATGGCGGAGCATGTCGGCTGGCTTGCCGCCAACTGGCCGGGACTGATCTCGGTGCAACCGAATGCCGGATTGCCCGAACTGGTCGATGGCCAGACGCATTACCCTCTGGGCGCGGCGGACCTCGCCTCCTGGCTGGAGCGGTTCGTCACCCAGGACGGGGTGAACCTGATCGGCGGCTGCTGCGGCACGTCGATCCCGCATATCGCCGCCTGCGATGCCATGCTGCGCAAACTCAGCGGTTTCCGGCCGACACCCGTGCCGCGCAAGCCAATCTGGGTCCCCGGCGTGGCCAGCCTCTACCAGGCGGTGCCGCTGCGGCAGGAGAACGCGATCTTCGCGATCGGCGAGCGCTGCAACGCCAACGGCTCCAAGAAATGGCGTGAGCTGCAGGAAAAGCACGACTGGGACGGCTGCGTCGCCATGGGCCGCGACCAGATCGGCGAGGGCTCCCACGCGCTCGACATTTGCACCGCTTTCGTGGGCCGCAACGAGACCCAGGAAATGGACGAGGTGATCCGGCGCTTCACGGCCGCGGTGAATTCGCCACTGGTGATCGACAGCACCGAGACCCCGGTGATCACGGCTGCCCTGAAGCTGCATGGTGGCAAGCCGATCATCAATTCGATCAACTTCGAGGACGGTGAGGGCGCCGCCACCGACCGCCTGAAGCTGGCGAAGAAGTTCGGGGCCGCCGTAATCGCGCTGACCATCGACGAGGTCGGCATGGCAAAGACCGCCGAGGACAAGCTGCGCATCGCGCGCCGGCTGGTCGATTTCGCCTGCAGCAAGTTCGGCCTGCCGCAGTCGGACCTGCTGATAGACCCGCTGACCTTCACCATCGCCACCGGCAACGAGGACGACCGCAAGCTGGCGGAATGGACGCTGGACGGGATCGCCGCGATCCACGCGGAATTCCCCGACATCCAGATCATCCTCGGCCTGTCCAATGTCAGCTTCGGCCTGAACCCGGCCGCGCGCGCGGTGCTCAACAGCGTGTTCCTCGACCATGCCCAGCGCGCCGGCATGACCGGCGCCATTGTGCACGTGTCGAAGATCCGCCCGCTGCATTTGATCGCGCCCGAGGAGGTGAAGGTTTGCGAGGACCTGATCTTCGACCGCCGCACCGAGGGCTACGACCCGCTGCAGAAGCTGCTGGAGATCTTCGCCGACCGCAAAGCCGCAGACGCCACCGTGAAGAAGCGCGCCGACACGATCGAGGGCCGCCTGAAGGACCGCATCGTCGACGGCGACCGCAAGGGGCTGCAGGCCGACCTCGACGAGGCAATGGCAAAGATGCCGCC
>JARLIJ010000195.1 GCA_031291795.1 Acetobacteraceae bacterium
CCACATCCTTGTATTCAACCGAGAAATAGGCCGACCAGAAGACCTCGATCAGGCCGATCAGCAGGCCGCCCAGCACGGCGCCCGGCAGGCTGCCGATGCCGCCCAGGACCGCGGCGGTGAACGCCTTCACCCCGGCGATGAAGCCGATATAGAAGTCGATGACGCCGTAATAGAGCAGGAACATCAGTCCCGCGACGGCGGCCAGCGCGGCGCCGATGACAAAGGTCAGGCTGATCGTCTTGTCGGTATCGATACCAAGCAGGCTCGCCATTTTCAGGTCCTGCTCGCAGGCGCGCATGGACCGGCCGAGCGGGGTCTTGGTGACAAGCCAGGTGAAGACGCCGAGGACGGTCAGGGTGGTGACGACGATGGCGACCTGCATCCAGGACAACTGGACGGCGAAATTATCCGTGTTCATCAACTGGATACCGCCCGGCAGCAGGGCCGCCATCGGCTTCACCCGGGCCCCCTGGCTGACCTGGACGAAGTTCTGCAGCGTGATCGACATGCCGATGGCGCTGATCAGCGGGGCCAGCCGGAACGAGCCGCGCAGCGGGCGGTAGGCCACCCGCTCCACCGTCCAGCCATAGAGCGCGGCCAACCCGGCAGCGAACACCAGGGTCAGTGCCAATGCCAGCGGCACCGAGGTAAGCCCCAGCGCCGACAGCCCGGTCAACGCGATAAGCGAGAGGAACGCCCCGACCATGAAGATGTCGCCATGGGCGAAGTTGATCATCCCGATGATGCCGTAGACCATGGTGTAACCGACGGCGATCAGCCCGTAGATCATACCGAGAGTCACGCCATTGATAAGCTGCTGCAAGGCGTAGGCCAAAGGCCCCGACTCCCCGTTGTCGTAATGCATCCCTGCAGCGCAGCAAACACGCGCCGCCGTGTCGAGGCAAGCCACAACCGGTCGTTAGAAACCTTTTTACAACAGTGTTGCAGCTATCGAGGTTCGGCCATCCTGAGGGACCGCGCCCGATGTCCAGACCCGGCCGGCTGGCCCGCCTGATCGACTTCCTGCGGCGCGCGGACTGGCTGAACAGCAACCGGATCTTCGCCTGGTCAGCCGTCCTGCTGATCGAGGAAGCGCTGATCGTGGGCTTCCTGGCGCTCTGGCAGCACGGCGTCATCACGGCGGACGCGAGCGGGCCCTCATCGGACTTCGTGAGCTTCTACGCCGCGGGCAAGCTGGCTTTGGCGGGCACGCCGGCGCTCGCCTACGACCAGGCGGCGCATTTCCTGGCAGAGCAGCAGGCCGCCACCGGGGGCGGCTACCAGTACTTCTTTTATCCGCCGATCTTCCTGATGCTGTGCGCGGTGCTTGCCCGGCTGCCCTACCTGGTCGCCTACGCCGCCTTCCAGGTCGTCACGCTCAGCCTGTTCGTCGCCACCATGGGGGCGGTGTTGCGGGTGAGCGGGTGGAAGTGGATCGTCCCCCTGCTGGCGTTCCCGCCGGTGTTCTGGACGCTGGGCCTGGGGCAGAACGCCTTCCTGACAGCTTCCCTGTTCGGCGGCTTCACCCTCCTGGTCGACCGTCGCCCCCTCTCGGCCGGCGCGCTGCTTGGTCTGCTCTGCTACAAGCCGCATTTCGGGCTGCTGGCACCGGTCGCGCTGCTGGCCGGGCGCCGCTGGCGGGCCTTTGCCGCCGCCGCCCTGATGGTCGCGGGGCTGGTCGGGCTGTCCGCCTGGCTGTTCGGCTGGGACACCTGGGCGGCCTACCTCGCCGCTTTCCGCAGCTCCAACGCGGTCTATGGCAGCGGGCGCATCGACTACGCCGGGGTCGTCACGCTGTTCGGCGCCGCCCGCCTGCTGGGGGTCGGCACGACCCAGGCCTATGCCGTGCAGGCGGTGGCTGCGGTGCTGATGGCCGGCCTCATTGCGCTGATCTGGCGCCGCGACATGAGCCTGCCGGTGCGCGCCGCCTCGCTGCTGGCCGGCACCCTGCTCGCGGTGCCTCTGGCGCTGCTGTACGACAAGCTGCTCGTCCTGCTGGCGATCGCCTGGCTGGTGCGCGAGGCACGCCGGACCGGCTTTCAGAGCTGGGAGAAGCTGGTGCTGCTGCTGACCTGGCCGGTGTCGCTGCTGACCTGGCCGGTGGGCAGCAACTGGCACGTGCCGCTGGGGCCGCTGGTCAGCTTCGCGGTGCTGTTGATGTGCCTGCGCCGGGTGTGGCGGGCCCAGGCACAGACCCACCCCACACAGGGCCGCCCCACCGCCGACCAAGCCCGCGCGATACCCTGTCAGCCGCGCTGGAAGGGGGTCCTTCGCCTCATGCCGCCGGAGCGACACCGTAGCGCCTGAACCAGGCCACCATCCGCTTCCACCCGTCCTCGGCCGCCTCCTTCCGGTAGCTCGGGCGGTAATCCGCGTGGAAGCCGTGCGGCGCGTCGGGATAGATCACGATCTCCACCGTCTTGTGCGCGGCCTTCGCCTTGGCCTCCGCCGCATGCACCTGGTCGACCGGGATGCTGGGATCCGCCCCGCCGTACAGGCCAAGGAGCGGGCAGTGGATCTTGTCGGCATAGTCGAGGACAGTGGCCGGCTGGATCGGCGTGGGCTGGCCGCCGACCGGGCCATAGAACGCCACGGCCGCCTTCAGCCGCGGATTATGCGCGGCATACAGCCAGACCTGCCGCCCGCCGCGACAGAACCCCAGCACGCCCATATGCGCCGGATCGCCCTTGTTGGCGTCCGCCCAGGCGGCGGTGGCGTCCAGGTCCTCCATGTACTGGGCGTCCGGCTCCTTGGAGATGACGTCGCGGAAGATCTGCTGGGCGTCGGTCATCGTCGAGAGGTCGCCGATCCGGGCATAGTACTCGGTGGCGACGGCGAGATAGCCCAGCCTCGCCAGCCGCCGGCAGACGTCCTTGATGTACTCGTGGACGCCGAAGATCTCCTCATTCACCAGGATGACGGGGAATTTCGTGCCCTTTGCCGGGCGGGCATAATACGCCGGCAGGAAGCCGCCGGGCACCGGCACCTTCGTCTCGCCGGCGTCGAGGCCGTCTGCCTCGGTATGGATCGCCTGGGCCTCGACCCGTTCGGTCGCCAGCGTCAGGCCGGTGATCAGGCTGGTCATGACGAAGCCGCGACGGGCGAGCGGATAGGCCCGCAGCCCCTGGACCTCGGACAGGTCCGGCGTCTCGGAACGATCGTTCATTTGTTGCTCCTCCTCCGGATGGTTCACACGAAACCGCCCCGGTCCGCGAAGCGAACCGGGGCGCCGGTCGTCATGTCAAATGCCGAACAAAGCGTGTTATTTCATGGCTTTCTGCAGATTCTCGTCGAGCTTGGCCAGGAATTCCTGGGTGTTGAGTGAGGGCTGCTGCGGCCCGATCAGCACCGCGAGGTCCTTGGTCATGAAGCCGGACTCGACGGTGTCGACGCAGACCTTCTCCAGCGTCTCGGCGAAGGCGGTCACGTCGGGGGTGTTGTCGAACCGGCCGCGATAGATCAGCCCGCGGGTCCAGGCGAAGATCGACGCGATCGGGTTGGTCGAGGTCTCTTTCCCCTGCTGGTGCTGGCGGTAGTGGCGGGTGACGGTGCCGTGCGCCGCCTCGCTCTCGACCGTCTTGCCGTCCGGGCTGAGCAGCACGGAGGTCATCAGGCCGAGCGAGCCGAAGCCCTGGGCGACGGTATCGGACTGCACGTCGCCGTCGTAGTTCTTGCAGGCCCAGACATAGCCGCCGTTCCACTTCAGCGCGCAGGCGACCATGTCATCGATCAGCCGGTGCTCGTAGGTGAGCCCCTTGGAATCGAACACCGTCTTGAATTCGCTGAGATAAATTTCCTCGAAGATGTCCTTGAAGTAGCCGTCATAGGCCTTCAGGATCGTGTTCTTGGTGGAGAAATACAGCGGCCAGCCGCGCATCAGCGCGTAGTTGAAGCTCGCCCGCGCAAAGCCCTCGATCGAATCGCGGGTATTGTGCATGGCCATCGTCACGCCGCCCTGGGCGTTGAACGCGTGCACGTCGAGCGACTGGGCGGGGCCGCCATCGGCCGGCTGGTAGGTCAGGGTGACCTTCCCGGCGCCGGGGATCTTCATTTCCGTGGCGCGGTAGATGTCGCCATAGGCATGGCGGCCGATCACGATCGGCTGGGTCCAGTGCGGCACCAGGCGGGGAACGTTCTTGCAGATGATCGGCTCGCGGAAGATCGTGCCGTCCAGAATGTTGCGCAGCGTCCCGTTCGGGCTGCGATACATCCGCTTCAGGCCGAATTCCTTCACCCGGGCCTCGTCCGGCGTGATCGTGGCGCATTTCACGCCGACGCCGTATTTCGCGATGGCGTGGGCGGCGTCGACCGTCACCTGGTCGTCGGTCTGGTCGCGGTACTCGATCCCGAGATCGTAGTATTTCAGGTCGATATCCAGATACGGCAGGATCAGCTTGTCCTTGATGAAACCCCAGATGATGCGGGTCATCTCATCCCCGTCGAGCTCGACAACCGGGGTCTTCACCTTGATTTTCGCCATACTGTCCTCATCGCTGGAATGCAGCCGGAGCCGGCTGCCCGGCGATCCGAAACGGGCCGGACAATTGCATCGGCGGGGTTCCAGGGCAAGGGACGACACGCGAGGCGCCGTCAGGCGCGTTCCGGTCCGGGCGATCGCCGTGCTGGTGAATTGGCCCCCCACCGATCCCCATCGATCTGGCCCCTATCGCTCCCCGCAATCTGCCCCCATCGCTCGCCGCAATCTGGCCCCTATCGCTCGCCGCAATCTGGCCTCCTCCGAAAGCCGCGTCCCCCACCAAACTGCCAATGGTCCAGAACGCCCATGGAATTGTTGTAAGGTGGCGCCGGAAGAGGCTAAGCAGCGATACTGCCCGCCCGCTCCGCAAGTTCCTGTCTCTTTTTCGGACAACTGCGAATTCTTGATGCGCCCCTCAGCCTTTAAGTTGGATAAGCACATCCTCGGCGCTCTTGTCATTCTGACAGCGGCCGCCGGGATCGTGCTGCTGACCTTGACCGGCACCCGCAGCGCCATCTGGGCCCAGCACCAGGACGAGCAGCAGCGGGTCGCCGTCACCGTCGCGAAGCAGGCGTTCTCGTTCGAGGAGCAGATCGCGCGTCAGGTGCTCGCCCTGGACCAGACCCTGCGCATCCTGGTCCGTGCCTGGGAGCACGACCCCAGGAGCTTCGACCTGCAGGCCTGGCACGACGAGACGCTGGCACTGGCCGGTGTCAGCCGCGACATGATGCTGGTCGATGAGAACGGCATCGTCCGCCAGTCGACCATCCCAGAAGCCATCGGCAGCAATGTCGGCGATGAGGACTACTTCCGGCGCGCCCGCCAGCATGGCACCGGGGGCGACCGGGCGTTCATCGGAAACGCCACGATCGGCCCGGTCATGCGGCAATGGCACCTCAATGTGGCGCGCTGGCTCCACCATCCAGACGGCTCGTTCGCCGGCGTGCTGATGGCGGATTACCGCCTGTCGGCCATCACCAGCCTGCTGCGCCAGGCCGATATGGGCGCCGGCGGGATGCTGGCCCTGGTCGGACTGACCGACGGCAGGCTGCGGGCGCAGGCCGGTCCCGGCGCAACCGAACCGGACACCAGCATCGCCGATACCCCGATGTTTGCGGCGATCCGGGCGGGCGACGGCATCTGGATCGGCCGCTCCGCACCCGACACCACGACCCGCATCCACGCCTTCCGCCGCGTGCCCGACCGCGATCTCGTGGTGGTCGCCGCGATGGACCGCGACGAGGCGATGGCCCCCGCCGACCGGTGGGCGTTCCAGGCCAAGATGGTCGCGGGCTGCATCACCGCGCTGCTGGCCTTGATGACGCTGCTGCTGCTGCGCGGCGTCGTGCAGGCGCGGCGACGGGAAGTGGCCTTCGCGCGGGATCGCACCGTGCTCGCCATGGCCAACGCCCAGCTTGAGGTCGCCAAGGCCTACGCCGACGCCAAGACCGCCCAGCTCGAGGCCACCTTGGCCGGCATGTCCGACGGCGTGTCGATGATCGACGGGCATCTCTGCCTCGTGGAATGGAACGCCAGCTTTCCGGAACTCGCCGGGATCCCGCCGGACCTGCTGCGGGTCGGCCTGCCGATGGAGGAAATCCTGCACGCCCAGGCCCGCCTGGGCCAGTTCGGGCCGGTGGACCCCGAGGCGGAGGTCGCCCGGCGCATGGCCGCGCTGCGGGCCGGCCAGACATTGGGCACCACCGACCGCCGCCGCCCGGACGGGCGCACCGTGGAGCTGCGGCGCAACCGCCTGCCGGATGGCGGGTTCGTCACCCTCTACGCCGACATCACCGAACGCAAACGCGCCGAGGAAGCGCTGCGGGAGGCCCGCGCGCTGGCCGAGACCGCCAACCAGGCCAAATCCCGCTTCGTGGCCATCGTCAGCCACGAAATCCGCACGCCGCTCAACGCCCTGCTGAACAGCCTGCGCCTGCTGGCCGGCAGCGTCACGGGCACCAGCCAGCGCCGGCTGGTCGATACCGCGCAGCAGTCCGGCGACGCCCTGCTGGCACTGATCAACGATATCCTGGACATGTCGAGCATGGAGGCCGGCCAGCTCGCGCTGCGGCCCAGCGTGTTCGCGCTGCGCCCGCTGCTGGACAGCGCGATCGAGATGTTCCAGCCGCTGGCCGCCGGCCGAACCATCCATCTGCTGTCCGACGTCGCACCCGACGTGCCGGCCGAACTGTTCACCGATCCCGGACGGCTGCGCCAGGTGCTGCTCAACCTGCTGTCCAACGCGGTGAAGTTCGGCCGCCCCGGCGAGGTGACCCTGCGGGTCCGCCGCAGCGACGCCGACCGCGACGGGCCCGCCACCCTGCATCTGTCGGTGCGCGACCATGGCCCGATCATCCCGGCCGACGAGCGTGCGAGGCTGTTCCGCCCGTTCTCCCGCCTCGACCGCCCCGACAGCGACGAGCCGCTCGGCACCGGCCTCGGGCTGGCGATCTGCCATCACCTCATCGGCCTGATGAGCGGGGAGATCGGCTGCACCCCGTGGCAGGACGCGGACGGCAGCACCGGCAACGCGTTCTGGATCCGGCTGCCGATCCCGCCGCTGCCCTCCCAGCCGCACGTCAACGCGCCGGCCGCCGATCCGGCGCATGGCGGCGTGCTGCCGCGCACCCGGATCCTGCTGGTCGAGGACGTCGCCGCCAACCAGATGGTCACCGCAACGCTGCTGCGCCGCGAGGGCCACATGGTCGACGTCGCCAGCGACGGGCAGGCGGCCATCCAAGCGATCGGGCATACGCCATACGATCTCGTTTTCATGGACGTTTTCATGCCCGGGCTGAGCGGGCTGGAGACCACTCAGCGAATCCGCGCGATGCGCGGGCCGGCCGCGGCGCTGCCGATCCTGGCACTGACCGCCAATGTCTCGCCGGAGGACCGTACCATCGTGCGCCAGGCCGGCATGGACGGGCTGCTCCGCAAGCCGGTCGCACCGCACGAAATGCTGCGGGCGATCGGGCAGCACGTCTGGCGGGGCGCGCCCGATCGCGGAGACGCGGTCGAGACGGCGCCGGCGGCTGCCGGAAGCGATGAAACCGCGCCGGTGCTGGCCGCCGACCGGATCGAGGAACTGCGTGCCAACCTGCCGGCCGACACGCTGAGGATGATGATCGAGGAATGCTTGGCGGACCTGGAACGGCGGCTGCCGGTACTGCGGCGGGCGCTGCAAGCCGGCCGAATGGCTGAGGTCGCGGCGCAGGCGCATGCCATGACCGGCATGGCAGCGGGCTACGGCATGGCGGCGCTGGAGACGAAGCTGCGGGCGCTGATGGCCGCCCCTGCCACCGGCATGGGCAGCCCCGACGCGCTGGCGGCAGAGCTGGAAACCACATTGCAGGCCACGACCTGGGCGTTGCGGGCCGCCGCACAGAAGGAAATGGCATTATACTAATTTTTTAGATAATAATTAATAATGATTTAAGAAAGACGTAGCATTCGGCTCATTCGTTAGACTATCATTAACGAATGAGGCTTACGATCCTTCATATGCTCTCGTCCCCGTCACTCGCGGCCTTCGCTGCCAGCAACACGCCGTTGGGGAGAGTGACGTCGTCGGTCGGCCTGGCTCAGCTAGGCCAGGCAGCCCCCCCAAGCGGCACCTGGCATGCCCCTGTCAGCACGACCACCACGCCCGCGACGGTGTGGCCGTCCACCCCAGTCCTCCCGCTCGGCACCAGCCTCCACGCCCCCGGCCCCCTGCCCCGCGGCTCGTTGGTCGATCTCGCCGTCTGATCCGGCGGGCCCGTTCGCCCCCGCATAGCCGTTCGGTACGTAGGACAATCGTGTTGGGGCTTGATCGCCGCGCGTCAAAGCCTCAATTTCGGAACCATGTCCGGCTTTGTCCGCCAAATCCCGGAAGGTGACGACCGCGAGCGCATGGTCTGCGCCGCGTGCGGCCATGTCGCGTACGAAAATCCCAAAGTGATCGTCGGTGCGGTCGTTGTCTCCGACGGGGCCGTACTGATGTGCCGCCGCGCCATCGAGCCCCGCCGTGGCTTCTGGACCCTGCCCGCCGGCTACATGGAACTCGGCGAGACCATCGAGGAGGGCGCGGCGCGCGAGGCAATGGAGGAAGCACACGCCAGGATTGTGCTTGACGGCATCCTGGGCGTGTTCAGCGTGGCGCGTATCAACCAGGTGCAGGTGATCTTCCGGGGCCGCTTCGCCGATGCCGCCCATCCACATTTCGCCGCCGGCGTGGAAAGCCAGGAGGTCGCGCTGTTCCGCTGGCACCAGATTCCCTGGGACGAAATCGCCTTCCCGACCGTCCGCTGGGCCCTGCAGGCCTGGCGCGAAGGCGGCGCCGGCCCGCTCGCCGCGCCCGCCGGCAACCCGGCCCACGATCCGCGCGGCGTGCACCGCATGGCACCAGCCATACCGGCCAGCGACAAGGCTGAGGACAGACCATGATCCGTGCCGCCCTTCTGCTGCTCACCGGCCTGCTCACGCTCGCAGCAGCACCGGAGCCGATGCTCCCGATCCCACCGATCCCGCCCACACACCCGCCGACCGATACGGCGGCGCCGGTTCCCGACGACGACATGCGCGCCCCGGTGACGGTTGCGGACGCGACCACGCAGGTGAAGCTGCAGCTCTATCGCGTGCATCGCTACGACGGGAGCCGGGGCTTCCTGCCCGGATCGCGCTACGAATCGACCGAGGACCGCAGGCCGATCCAAACCCCTGGCCTGAGCGTGAGCGTACCATTGCGTTAGATTTGGAGCTACCCGCGAGGGATGCCTCAAAAAATGAGGTAAATTAACACTTTGTATAGAAATCCGGACCATGAGACAGGTGAGGCGGCAGCGTTTGCCGCCTGCGCCTTGGAGGATGGTTCCGATGACTTCGCATAGCGTCCGCGGCACAGGACGGCGCCCTGCCCCCTTGTCCGACACGCCCAGCGTCGAGGGCGGCGCCCGCCGCAGCGACACTGCACCAGGCCCGAACCGGCCGGACCTCGCCGTGCTGTTCACGATGCCGGACCTCGGCATGAGCGGCGTGGTCGGCGGCCGCCGCCTCGACGCCATCTCGCTCGACCGCGAAGCGCGTGTCTCCGGCAGTTCGGCCTATGCGCCGGTCGATCGCGGCACCGCCCGTCCCCACACCGTGGCGCTTTCGGATGGCACGCGGATTACCTTCAGCAGCGCCGACGGCTTGGTGGAATCAGCCTGATCCAGGCCATCCGGAACGCGCGCCCCTGATAGACCGATCAAGGAATCGTGAATGTCTGCGCGGCGTGAATACTCGCATGCGCGCACGAAACCGTGGTGATAGGCTATCGTCGAAAACGCCTCGGGGCATCCGCCCCGGCCGGCAAGCGGCAGTCTTACGCCATCGGTCATAAAATGCGGCTCTCTACCCGCCTGGTGCTCGTCGTCCTGGTTTGCTTCGTCCCGGTTGTGGGCATGCAGATATACACTGAGGCCAGCGTCTACCGGCAGCGCCAGACGGAGCTGAATGACGCCGCCCTTCGCCAGGTCGAGCTGGCAAACGCCGACCTGACGAGCATTATCGACAGCGCCAAACAGATCGGCGGCGTCATCGGCACGTTCCCCGAGGTCATGAACCTGACAGTTGTTGGTCCTGGCGATGTGGGTCCTGTCGTCGCGGACCCTGTCGTCGCGGATCCCGGGCTTGCGGGCGCCGGACCGGTCGCCGACTGTAACGAGCGTCTGGCCGCGTTGCACCGCAGCCTGTCCGCCTACCGCTTCTTCGCCGTCACCGATGCCGCCGGCCGCCCGATTTGCGCGTCCAGCAACCCGCTGATCGCCCCGCAAACAGCGGCGCCGGCCTGGATCGCCCCCCTGCTTGGGGAGCCTGGATCGGATATCGGGGAATACGCCACCGCGCCCGACATCGAAGGGCCGTTCCTCCCGATCGGCGTACCGCTGCCAGGCGAGAGGGGCTTGATCGTGGCCGCCCTCGACCTGCGGTGGCTATCGCGCCACCTGCAGGAGACCCAACTCGAACGGCCTTCCCGGCTGCCCAACGCCACGCTGGCGCTAGCGGACCGTCGCGGCACGGTGATCGCCCGCTTTCCCGAGGCCGAACAATGGACGGGCCGTCCCCTGCCCGACTGGGTCCGGCCGTTGATAACGGGGGCCAGACCGACCACGGGTGTCGTCTCCAGCGTGGACGGCGGCCGCGAGCTGGCGGCCTTCATCCCGGGAAGCCTTCCCCCCGTCGGGCTGATGGCCGTCGAATTCCTCGACCGATCCACCGCCATGGCGGACACCGAAACTACGGTCTGGCGCAACGGGGGCCTGATGGCCGCTGCCGTGCTGGTCGCCCTTGCGCTTGCCTGGCTGTTCGGCCGCCGCTTCCTCGACCGACCCGCCGAGGCCCTGATCGCCGCAGCCGACCGCTGGCGCAACGGCGATCTGCATGCCCGCGCAGAGATCGCCGGCAGCGCCGGCGCCTTCTCCGACCTCGCGGGCGCGTTCAATACCATGGCCGCCACGCTGGAACCCCGTGAGCAGGCACAGCGACAGCAGGCCGACCGGCTTACCGCCCTGGTGGCGGAGCGCAGCCGGGAGCTGTCGAGCAGCAACAACCGCCTGCAGGTCGAGATTGCGGAACGCGAGAAGACCGAGACGGCCCTTAACCATGCCCAGAAGCTCCAGGCCGTTGGCCAGCTTGCAGGCGGAATATCCCACGATTTCAATAATATGCTAACCACCGTCCTGGGTAGCCTGGAACTCATGGAGCGGCGGGTGGCGACCGTTCCGCAACGCTGGACCGAGGCGGATGCCGAACGGCTGCGGACCCTGATCACGCGTGCCATCGCCGCGGTGGGACGCGGCGCCGACCTCAGTTCGGGGCTGCTGCGCTTCGCCCGCCGGCCGCGCGCGGACGCCCGTCCGACCGACGTCAACCGCCTGATCACCGATCTGCTCACGCTGGCGACCAGCGCGCTGGGCCGGCGCGTCCGCCTCGTCACGGAGCTGGAAGAGGCACCGTGGCCGATCCACGTGGATCCCAGCCAGGTCGAGGCGGCGGTGCTTAACCTGTGCCTGAACGCGCGGGATGCGATGCCCGAGGGTGGCACGCTGACGATCCGGACGGCCAATACGATGGTGACCGCCGGCCAGACGGCCCCGCAGATGGCGGCGCCTGGCTTGCCGGCCGATGATGCCCTGCCGCCGGGCCCGTATGTCAGCATCGCGATCATCGACACCGGCACCGGCATGACGCCCGAGGTGCAGCGCCGAGCCTTCGACCCGTTCTTCAGCACCAAAGGGGACGCGGGCTCCGGCCTCGGCCTAAGCCAGGTGCAGGGCATGGTCCGTCAGGCCGGCGGCACCGTGCGGCTGCGCAGCACGCCGGGCAGCGGCACCGAGATCACCTTGCTGCTGCCGCGTGCGAACGTCGAAGCCACCGCGGCCACGCTTGCGCCCCACGCCGCCGCCCCGGTCCGGCACAAGCTGCCGGCCATGACCGTCATGGTGGTCGATGACGACCAGGCCGTGCGCCAGGTGACGGTGGAGATGCTGCGCGACCTCGGCTGCGAGGTGCTGCAGGCGCCTGGCGGCGCCGAGGCGCTCGCCCTGTTGGCGAAGACCGGCAAGCCGCCGGACATCCTGCTGGTGGATTATGCCATGCCGGGCATGAATGGCCTCACCTTGGCACGACGACTGCGGGAAGACGGGTTGACCGTGCCGATCGGGATGGTCACCGGCTATGCCGAACTGGCCGAAGTGGACGCAGGCGAGAGCCCGTTGGACGGGCTGCTGCGCAAGCCGTTCACCATCGACGAGTTGCAGGCGCTGGTGGTCCGACTGGCCGCCCGCGGCCGTCCGCGCTCCAACATCGTCCGCCTGCCGGTGCCCCAACGCGGCTGACACGGCCGGATCCGGATGATCTGGATCAAGGCACACCGCCACCGCCGGTGACATGATTCTGTCCGAATTCTACGTGGGAGGCAGACATGGCGCTGAAAGATATCCTGGTTCATCTCGACAACGGGGCACGTAGCGGCGTTCGGCTGGAAGTCGCCGCGGCACTGGCGCGCCGGCATGGAGCCCATCTCACCGGTCTGGGCGTGATCGACCTGCCGTCGGTTGACTTCTTCTACGGCTCCGCCATGCCGTT
Organism: Acetobacteraceae bacterium; assembly: GCA_031291795.1. Lineage (GTDB taxonomy): Bacteria > Pseudomonadota > Alphaproteobacteria > Acetobacterales > Acetobacteraceae > Rhodopila. The sequence continues at coordinate 12,584 of JARLIJ010000195.1, forward strand.
CGCGGGCACCGGCCCCGAGGAAGTGGTCGAGCGCATGCGCGCAGATGCCATAGCGGTGGTTGCCCCCGTGGAAGCGGCATTCCATGAGCGGATGCGCGCCGAGGGGCTCGATAGCGAGTGGCGATTGGTGGAGGGCCACTTGCCGGCCGTTGTGGCACTGCACGCGCGCTATGCCGACCTGACGGTCCTGGGCCAGTCCAACCGCTACGCGCCGCAGGAGAATGTCGGGATCGACGCCATGGTGGCGAACACGATCATGACCTCCGGGCGACCCGTCCTCGGGGTGCCCTTCGCCGGGTCGTTCCCCGCTGTCGGCAGTCGCGTGCTGGTAGCCTGGAATGCCACGCGGGAGGCGGCGCGCGCGGTCAACGACGCCTTGCCGCTGCTGGAAACGGCGAGTCTGGTCACGGTGGTCGCGGTCAATCCCAAGCACGGGATTGCCGGCCATGGGGACGTACCGGCAGCGGATATCGTGCTGCACCTTGCTCGCCATGGCGTGCGAGCGGAAGCGGCCCACACGGTGGCTCACGACATCGCCGATGGCGAGGCTCTGTTGTCCTATGCCGCGGATATCGGCGCGGACCTGATCGTGGCGGGCGCCTACGGCCACTCCCGCGCGCGGGAGATGGTGTTCGGCGGCGTCACCCAGACATTGCTGTCGGAAATGACCGTGCCGGTTTTCCTGGCGCACTGACCACTGGCCGGAAAGCGGCGGACGGCGCCGACGCCCGCGCCGCCGCGGGGAAAACTGCGAGGCGCCCGAACCGGCGCCAGCGGCCCGGTCGGCCTGCCGCACGGCCGAAGCCACGCGGCAGCGGCACCCGGTGTCCTGTTACGGACGCGACGGCGGATAGACCGCCGACGGGTACCCCGGAGGCGGCGGCGGATAGCTCGGGGCCGCCGTGAAGCCCGGCACCTGGTTGCCGCGCGAGTACATGCACTGCGAATATGCCATGTCGTAGCGCTGCTGCAGCGAGTATTGCGCTTGCTGGGCGGGTCCGGCGCCGACGGCAGTCCCGCCGAGCGCGCCAGCGCCCGCACCGATCGCAGCCCCCCGGCCGCCGCCGATCGCGGCCCCCAGGCCGGCCCCCAGCGCGGTCCCGACCACCCCGGTCAGAACCTGCTGGTTGTTGGCCTGCTGCGCCCCGCCGGCAACCTGGCCGTCGGCATATTGCTTGCACAAGGCCTGGTCCGACTGGAACACGTCGAACGGCTTGCCGGGCGCCGGCATGACCGCGACGCTGGGGCCCATCGGCTGGCTGACGCAGGCGCTGAGCAACACAAGAGAAGCCAGAAGTGCTGCCGGCGTCTTCATAGATGACATGAGGGAACGTCCTTATCTCTATGGCGTTGCGGGTACTTCCCGCCATGGCCCATTACACGCAGGGACGTAGGGATAGTAACCCTGGGGATCGTCACAGAAGTACCAGAACTGTGACGGAGGGACACCGCCCACTGGTGGCGGCGGCTCCGCCACCACCGGTGGCGGCTCGACATAGGTTGGGTACGGGTACACCGGCGCGTCGTACCAGAACCATGTCGGCCCCACGCCCCACCACCAGCCATAGCGCCCGTCGTGCCACTCATGATGCCATTGACCGCCACGCCAGGCCTCGGGACCCGGGTGATAGCGCTCGTAGCCACCAGAAAAATGCGAGTCGTGTCCCGGTGGACCGTGCGGGCCGGGACCACCTGGCGGAAAACCGCCATGCGACCACTGCCCAGGCGGACCGCCTCCGCTATGCGGCGGCTGCCCCGGCCCGCCACCACCGTGCGGCGGTTGCCCCGGCGGACCGCCACCACCAGCGTGCGGCGGCTGTCCCGGCGGACCGCCTCCACCATGGGGCGGCTGACCGCCACCCGGCCCATGGGAATGCTCGCGGTCAAACCCCTCTTGCGCAGCAGCCGGCGCGGCAAATGCCAACGCAGCGAATAGCGCCAAGGGCGCGACCGACAGGAAAAGACAGGCAGCGCGAGGGCGCATGGCAAAGCCTCAAAGGACAGGGGACCGCCGGGCGGTCATTCGTTGCGTAGACTTGAACCCCGCACCCTGGCTTTTCCAAGGCAACTCATCGATCGACCTCCGATCGAAACGCCGCCACGAACGACCGCATGGTTGCCACACGTTCGGTGGCGGCTGCTTGGCCGGCCCGGGTCGCAAACCCATCCGCCAACCGGAACAGCTTAGCCGAAAAATGGTCGAAGGCGAACCGGCGGTCGTCCAGTGCACGGGCAGTGGCGTCGGGATCCAGAGGGTCGTAAAGCGCCGATCCCATGCGCCCGCCGACATAGAAGCAGCGGGCGACGCCGATCGCCCCGATGGCATCCAGCCGGTCGGCGTCCTGCAGGATGCGCGCCTCGAGCGTCTCCGGCGCGATCCCTGCGGAAAAGCTATGCGCTTCAATGGCATGAGCCAGTCCATCGACGCGCGGCCCCGGCCAGCCCAGCGCACCGACGATCTCCCGCGCCCGGGCGGCCGCGAGGCGGGAGGCCTGGGCGCGCAATGGCGAATCCTTCTCCACCGCGACGCAGTCATGCAGAATTGCCGCGGCGGCAAGCAGCGTCATGTCGCAGCCCGATTCGGTGGCAGCGATCGCCGCGGCGTTCCGCCACACCCGCAGCAAATGCGACAGGTCGTGCGACCCGTCGGTGCCGGCCGGCCCCAGCGTGGACAGCAGTTGCGCCGCCAGCGCCTCGTGCGGCGCGAAGGCAGCGGTCGCTTCGTGCAGCGTCACAGCATTCGCTGCAGGATCAGTTTCTGCACGTCCGATGTGCCCTCATAGATCTGGCAGACCCGCACGTCGCGGTAGATCCGCTCCACCGGATAGTCCGCCAGGAAGCCGTAGCCGCCCAGCGTCTGGATCGCGGCGCTGCAGATCGCCTCCGCCGCTTCGGAGGCGAACAGCTTGGCCATGCAGGCCGCCTCCAGCGCCGGGCTGCCCGCCGCCTTCAGCCGCGCGGCATACAGCGTGAGCTGGCGGGCGGCCTCCAGCTTGGTTTTGGCGTCGGCCAGCCGGAAGCCGACCGCCTGGAAGTCGATGATCTTGCCCCCGAAGGAGGACCGCTCCTTGGCATAGCCGATCGCATAGTCCAGCGCGGCCCGCGCCATCCCGACGCTTTGCGCGGCAATGCCGATTCGCCCGCTTTCCAGGGTGGAGAGCGCGATCCGGTAGCCCTCTCCCTCGGCACCGACCATCTGGTCGGCCGGGACCTCCATGTCCTCGAAGAGCAGCGCGCAGGTCTCGGATGCCGCCTGGCCCAGCTTAGCCTCCTTGCGGGCGACCACATACCCAGGCGTGGCCTTGTCCACCACGAAGCAGGACAGCCCCTTCTTCCCGGCGGCCGGATCGGTGACGGCGAACAGCACGGTGCTGCCGGGGATCGAGCCCGAGGTGATGAACTGCTTGGCCCCGTTGATGACATAGCGGTCGCCGCGGCGGACCGCCCGGGAGCGCAAGGCCGACGCGTCCGATCCCGCCTGCGGTTCGGTCAGCGCGAACGAGCCGACCCCCTCCCCGGCTGCCAGCGGCCGCAGCCAGTGGTCCTTCTGGGCCGCCGTCCCGTACTGCGCCAGCACGATGCAGGTCGGCGAGTTGTGCACCGACACCAGCGTGGAGACGGAGCCGTCGCCGGCCGCGATCTCCTCCAGCAGCAGAGCGTAGGTCACCGGGTCGATCTCCGATCCGCCCCATTCCGCGGGGGTGGTGGCGCCCAGGATACCCAGCTCGCCGAGTTCGCGGATGATCTCCGGCTCGATGCGCGCGGCCTTTTCCCGTTCCGCCGCGTGCGGGGCGAGGCGGTCCTGGGCGAAGCGGCGGACCATATCGACGATCAGGGTGTCGCCGGTCGAGGAGATGCTATCGGGCATGGGGGGCCTCCCGGTTCGGCCTTTGTTAAGGTCTGGCGCCTATCTGATGGCAGCTTGCGCCAATGACAGCCTCGGTGCGCGGTTCTACGCCGGGGCAACGTGGGGGTCCATCGCGACCCGGGGATCGGGATACCAACGACTGCCATCGGGACATCACTATCCAGTACCTGGCGTATGGCCCAGCATATGCATGCCCTTCCCCGCACCCGAACCCGCACGGCCATGACGCCCTGACATGACCATCACCAACCACGACTTCATCGTCATTGGCAGCGGCCCCGCCGGCCGCCGTGCCGCCATTCAGGCCGCCAAGCTCGGACGCTCCGTGCTGGTCGTCGAGAAAGGCCGGCGCGTCGGCGGCGTGTCGGTCCATACCGGCACCATCCCGTCCAAGACCCTGCGCGAGACGGTGCTGAACCTGACCGGCTGGCGGGAACGCGGCTTTTACGGCCGGGCCTACCGGGTGAAGAAGGACATCAGCGCCAAGGACCTGATGATCCGCCTGCACATGACCCTCGACCATGAGGTCGACGTGCTGGAACACCAGTTCACCCGCAACAACGTCACCACGCTGCGCGGCACCGGCCGGTTCGCCGACCCGCACCATGTCGAGGTCACGCTGGAGAACGGCGACCTGCGCACCGTGCGCGGCGACAAGATACTGATCGCGGTCGGCACCCGCCCCTATCGCCCGGCGGACGTGCCGTTCAACGGCACCAGCGTGCTGGACAGCGACGAGATCATCGAGCTGAACCACCTGCCGCGCAGCCTGACCGTGGTCGGCGGCGGCGTCATCGGTGTCGAGTACGCGACAATCTTCAGCGCGCTGGACGTCAACGTCACCCTGATCGAGTCGCGCCCGCGCTTCCTGGAATTCCTCGACGAGGAGCTGGTCGAGGATTTCGTCCATCAGTTGCGCGACCGCGGCATCGCCATTCGGTTCGGCACCAAGGTCGCCCGCATCGAGTTCGAGCACGACTGGCCGGTGACCATCCTCGACAATGGCCGCCGCATCCGGACCGAGTCGCTGCTGTATGCCGCCGGCCGGGTGGGCGCGACCGACACGCTGAACCTCGAAGCCTGCGAGGTGGCGGCGGATGAGCGCGGCCGGCTGAAGGTGGATCCGCATACATTCCAGACATCGGTGCCGCATATCTACTCAGCGGGCGACGCGATCGGGTTCCCCAGCCTGGCCTCGACCTCAATGGAGCAGGGGCGGATCGCGGCGTGCCACGCCTTCAACATCCCGCTGCCCCCGGCCCCGGAGTTCTTCCCGTACGGGATCTACGCGGTGCCGGAGATCTCCACCGTGGGCATGAGCGAGGAGGAAGTCCGCCGCCGCGGCATCCCCTACGAATGCGGCATCGCGCGGTTCCGGGAGACCTCGCGCGGCCACATCATGGGCCTCAGCACCGGCATGATGAAGATGATCTTCTCGCTGAAGACTCGCCGCCTGCTGGGCGTGCACATCGTGGGCGAGGGCGCGACGGAGCTGGTCCATATCGGCCAGGCGGTGCTGAACCTGCATGGCACGTTGGACTACTTCATTGAAAACACGTTCAATTATCCAACGCTGGCAGAGGCCTACAAGATCGCCGCGCTGGATGCCTGGAACCGGATGACCAGCAGTTGAGCCCATCCCGGACCTGCCGCCGCGCCGCGCCGCGTCGGGGTGACCTTTCCCAGTGGCCTTTCCCAGACCGGGCGACGGCTTGTATGGTCGCGCTCCCACTCGTCACAGGCCCACGCGCCGCCCTCGTCGCAGGCCAACTCCTCGCAGGATAATGTCATGGTCGATTACGTCATCCCACCGCCCGCCATCGTCGCCGTGCCGGTCGCCGGCGGCGGCGCCTTCCCGGTCCGGCGCGTCTTCTGCGTCGGACGCAACTACGCGGAACATGCGCGCGAGATGGGCAGCGACCCGGACCGCGAGCCGCCGTTCTTCTTCATGAAACCGGCCGACGCGCTGCTGCTGGACGGCGCCGACATGCCCTACCCGCCGCAGAGCAAGCAGCTCCACCATGAGATGGAGATGGTGGTGGCGATCGGCAAAGGTGGCGCGGCCATCGCCGAGGCCGACGCCCTCAGCCATGTCTGGGGCTATGCCGCCGGCCTGGATATGACCCGGCGCGACCTGCAGAACGCCGCCAAGAAGGAAGGCAAGCCCTGGGACATGGGCAAGGGGTTCGATTTCTCCGCCCCGATCGGGCTGATGGTGCCGGCGGCGAAGTGCGGCCACCCGGCCAAGGGGCTGATCGAGCTGAAGGTGAACGGCAAGGTCCGCCAGACCTCCGACCTGTCCAAGATGATCTGGAGCGTGCCGGAGATGATCGCCTACCTGTCCGGGCTGGTGACGCTGGCTCCTGGCGACCTGATCTATTCCGGCACGCCGGAAAATGTCGCGGCGGTGGAGCGTGGCGACCTGCTGGAGGGTGTCGTGGAGGGCGTCGGAACGGTCAGGACGCGCATCGTCTGATGCCGTCGCTGCGCATCGCCACCTGGAACATCAACTCGCTCCGGCTGCGCCTGCCGCTACTGAAGGAACTGGTGGCGGCGCTCGACCCGGACGTGATCTGCCTGCAGGAGACCAAGGTCCCCGACGCGCTGTTCCCGGTGGAGGCGCCGGGCGCGCTGGGCTACGACCACACGGTGTTCCGCGGCATGAAGGGCTACAACGGCGTCGCGATCCTCTCGCGGCTGCCGCTGGAGGTGCATGAGGCGGCGCCGGACTGGTGTGCCAAGGACGATTGCCGGCACGTCGCCGCGCGGGTGGACGCCCCCGGCGGCCCGATCGAGCTGCATAATTTCTACGTGCCGGCGGGTGGCGACGTGCCCGATCGGGCGATGAACCCGAAATATGGCCACAAGCTGGATTTCATCGCCGAGACCCGCGCCTGGTTCGCCGAACGGCCCGGATTCACGCGCAGCGTGCTGGTGGGCGACCTGAACATCGCCCCCCTGGAGCACGACGTCTGGAGCCACAAGCAACTGCTGGATGTCGTCAGCCACACGCCGCCCGAGACCGAAGGCCTGACGGCCTGGCAGGAGACGGGCTTCGTCGACGCGGTGCGGCATTTCGTGCCGTCGGGCCAGAAGCTCTACACGTGGTGGTCATACCGCAACCGCGACTGGCGGGCGTCAGACCGCGGTCGCCGGCTGGACCATGTCTGGGTAACGCCGGATCTGCAGGGGGCGCTGTCGAAGCACGTCATCCTGAAGGATGCACGCGACTGGCCGCAGACCTCCGACCATGTGCCCGTCTGCGTGGAGCTGGCTCTGTAGAGCGGTTTCAGGCTGACCGGCAGACCTGGCCTGCGCTCAAGGCACCGGGACTAAGCGGCCCCCCAATTCTCCCTCTCCCCTTGAGGGAGAGGGTTGGGGAGAGGGGTCAAACCGCGCCTGATGGTGCCGGGTCGCCCCCTCACCCCGCCCCTCTCCCTCAAGGGGAGAGGGAGAATGCGGGCGGCGGCACGCTTCCGATCAGCGAAGCCAGCCGCCCCGGCCGGGACGTGGCGGACAGGCTGGCGCGACGGGCAGGCTCAGGCGTGGACCGGCATGGGGGCCGGTACGACGGCGGCCGGGATACCCTCGGGGTCGAGGCGGTAGCCGCCCCCTTCCGTCACCAGCAGCCTTGCATTGGCCGGATCGGGCTCGATCTTCTGCCGCAGCCGGTAGATATGCGTCTCCAGCGTGTGCGTGGTGACGGCAGCATTGTAGCCCCATACCTCGTTCAGCAGCACCTGGCGCGCCACCGCCCTTGTGCCGGCGCGGTACAGGAACTTCAGGATCGCGGCTTCCTTCTCAGTCAGCCGGATCCGCCGGTTCTTCGCCGGGTCCTGCAACAGTTTGGCCGCCGGACGGAACGTATATGGCCCGATCGAGAACACCGCATCCTCGCTGTTCTCGAAGATGCGAAGCTGGGCTCGCAGCCGCGCCAGCAGCTCGTTCAGCCGAAACGGCTTGGCGATGTAGTCGTTGGCCCCCGAATCGAGGCCCCGCACCACGTCCGTCTCGGCATCTGAGCCGGTCAACATGATGATCGGCATTCTCTGGCCCTGCTTGCGCAACTTGACGCACAGGTCACGTCCGTCACCGTCGGGCAGGCCAACGTCGAGGATCACGGCGTCAAACCGAGCGTCCTTCGATAGCAGCTTCTGCTCCGCTTCTTCGACCGAGGCGGCCTCGGTCGCCGTGAACTCGCCGTCCACCGCAAGCTGTTCAGCCAGGGTCATGCGGAGATCACCGTCGTCATCCACGATCAGGATCGGTCGTTCAGCCGACATAGCTCTACTTCCCCTTGTCAGTGTCGGACGCGGCAGATGCTCACGCCCTTCGCTCCGACGCACTTACTCCCACACCTTAACCATGCTCACCGGGTCACTGGAAACGGTTGCGACACGGATTGCACGGTTCGCTGATCACGATTTGGCGCGTAGCACAATTGCTCACAAGGTTGTGAGGACAATCGCGACAACGCCTCCGCACCGCCTTATATCCCTTTCGGCGGGTTCGCACATCAGAAGTCCGGTGGCCCAGTGGATCGGCCGAGTTGCACCCTCAGGGCCAATCATGACCAAAATGAGCCAACATTGTTGCACAACCAGTCGCCTCGCGTGATCGTAATCGCATGACCCTGTCTTCCAGTCCGGCCACCCTGCCCCCGACGTTACCGCCGGCCGTCCCGCCTGGGGATGCGCCGGATCCCGCGATGCTGCGGCTGCGGCGGGTGCATCGCGCCGCCTCCGACCTGCGGCGCGGCACGCCGGTACTGTTGGACGGCGCGGCGCCGCTGGTGCTGCTTGCCGCCGAAACCGCCGGGCCTGATGGGTTCGCCGAACTCACGGCGCTTGGCACCGAACCGCCAGTCCTGCTGCTGGCGCCGGTGCGGGCCGCCGCGGTGCTGCACCGCCCGGTCGAACAGGCCGCGGCCGCGGTGGCCACCCGGCTGCCCGAGTCGCTACGGACGCCCGAGGCGCTGCGCAGCCTGGCCGACCCCACGGTGCCCCGGCTACCCGGCCTGCATCTGCTGGAGCCGGCGCCGACGCCGGAGCTGGCGGGGGCGGCCCTGGCGCTGGTGAAGCTGGGGCGGCTGCTGCCGGCGGTCCTGGCGGTCCCTGCCCGCCCCGACATACGCGCGCTGCTGGAGCAGCGGTCCCTACTGACGGTCGCGGCCGAGGACGTGCTGTCCTATCCCGCCACCGACGCGGCGGGGCTGCGCCAGATCGCCGCGGCGCATGTGCCGCTGGCCGGCGCGCCCGAGTCGCAGGTGATTGCGTTCCGCTCCGAGCGCTCCGCCATCGAGCACCTGGCGATCGTGATCGGCTCGCCCGAACCCGCCGATGCGCCGCTGGTGCGCATCCACTCGGAATGCTTCACCGGCGACCTGCTGGGCAGCCTGCGCTGCGATTGCGGGGAGCAATTGCGCGGCGCGATCAGCCGGATGGCGAAGGAAGGATCGGGGGTACTGCTCTACCTCGCCCAGGAAGGCCGCGGCATCGGGCTGGTGAACAAGCTGCGCGCCTATGCGATGCAGGACCGCGGGCTGGATACGCTGGACGCCAACCGGGTGCTGGGCTGGGGGCCGGACGAGCGGAACTTCCTGATCGCCGCCACCATGCTGGACGCGCTGGGGCTGAAGCGGGTGCGGCTGCTGACCAACAACCCGGACAAGCTGGCCGCGCTGACGGCCTGCGGCATCGAGGTGGTCGGGCGCGAGGCGCATGCCTTCGCGCCGAACGGGGTGAACGACGAATACCTCGACACCAAGGCGGCCCGATTCGGCCACCTGCTTGACTGACCCGATGCAAGCCCAGGTTTTCCCCGACGGCCGCTTCGTCGTCCGCGGCCACGTCTTCCGGGCCGCACTCGGGGCGCATGGCGTGCTGACGTTCAAGGAGGAAGGCGACGAGGCGACGCCGGCCGGGGTGCTGCCGCTGCGGCGGGTGCTCTATCGCGCCGACCGGCTGCGCCCGCCCGATTGCACCGTGCCGCTGGAGCCGATCGCGCAGACCGACGGGTGGTGCGACGACCCCGGCCACCGTGACTACAACCGCATGGTCCGACTGCCGCATGACGGGCGGTGCGAGGAGCTTTGGCGGTCGGATGGGCTGTACGATGTGATCGGCGTGCTGGGCTGGAACGACGCCCCGGTGGAGCGCAAGCGCGGGTCGGCGATCTTCCTGCACGTCGCAAGGACGGATTACGCGCCCACCAAGGGCTGCGTGGCGCTGGCTTTGCCCGACCTGCTGCGGGTGTTGGCGATGGGCGTCAGCGAGCTACTGGTCGTCGGGTAGCGGGCCGCGATCAGTTCGGATCCCGGCTCAGTCCCTCGGCAGCGAGCGCGTCCAGGTAAGTCGCCCAGCGGCGGCCCTGCTCGCGCCCGAGCTCCTGCAGGTAGTCCCAGGAGAAGATGCCGCTGTCGTGCAGGTCGTCGAAGGTCAGGCGCACGGCGTAGTTGCCCACCGGCTCGATGGCGATGATGCCGACATGGCGGCGCCCAGCGACCAGTTTCCGCTGGCCCGGCCCGTGGCCCTGCACCTCGGCGCTGGGGCTTTCCACGCGCAGGTATTCAGCAGGGAGCGCGAAGGCGGTGCCATCGGGGAACGCCACGTGCAGCGTCCGGCTGGCGCGGTCGTAGCGGATCTCCGAGGGGACCTGGGTCGCCATGTCCCGGCTCACGCGTCGAGCTTGCGGGCTTCCTCGGGCAGCATGATCGGGATGCCGTCGCGCACCGGGTAGGCCAGGCCGGCCTTGCGGCTGATCAGCTCATTGGCCGCACGATCGTATTCCAGCGGTCCCTTGGTCAGCGGGCAGACCAGGATCTCCAGCAGGCGGGGATCGATCGGGGCGTCGTGCGTGGTTTCGCTCATGGCGGTACCTCAGCTTGCCGCCCGTCCGGGCGGTTGGTCGGGTTCGGCGGCGCCCATCTGCAACAGCGCCAGCAGCGTGGCGGCACGGTCGGCTTCGGACGGCGCCTCCAGCAGGGCCTGCTTCTCGGCGGGCTCGAATGGGCAGACCATCGCCAGCGTCACCACCAGCGCATTGTCCGGCATGCGGCGGATGGCGTCCCAGTTGGCGTCGAAGTTGCGGCGGGCGAAATAGCCGCGCAGCGCGGTCAGCAGCGCTTCCCGCTCCACGCCGGTGGCCTGCGGCTCCTCCTCGAGGTCGGCCAGGAAGCGCGAATAGCTTGCCAGCACGCGCCGGTACCCGCGCACCATCGGCAGTTCGGCGGCAATCGCGAATCGGATCAGGCCGGTGAGCGTGATCAGGAAGCGGCCGTCATCGGTCTCGCTGAAGGACGACAGGCGGCCGAGGCAGCCGACCCGGTAGAGGCCGGGACCGGTCTCCCCGGCCTGGGCGTTCGGGTCCGGCTGGATCATGCCCATCAGCCGCCCTGCCCCGAGGGCATCCTCGGTCATGGCGAGGTAGCGCCGCTCGAAGACGTTGAGCGGCAGCTTGCCACGGGGCAGCAGCAGCGCGCCGGCGAGCGGGAACACCGCGAATTCGGCGGGCAGCTCCGCCTCGTGCGGTTCGAGTTGCGCCATTTAGCTGAACAACAGGGCCGAGAGCCGACGGCGGGCGGTGCCGGTGGCAGGTTCCTCGGAGCCCCAGGCCTCGAAAAACTTCAGCAGCTGCAGGCGGGCGGCGTCCTCGTTCCAGCCGCGGGCGCGGCGGATAATCTCCAGCAGCGCCTCGGCGGCCTGTTCGCGCTCGCCCATGGCGTTGAGCGCGGTGGCCAGGTCGTAGCGCGCCTGGTGGTCGGCCGGGTCGGCGGCGAGACGGGCCTGGTAGCTGGCAAGCTGGTCCTTGGCCTTGCGGCCCTCCTGGGCGAGCGCCAGGGCACTGCGGGCGCCAGAGATCTCGGGGTGGTCGACCAGCTTCTCGGGCACCTGCGCGAGCGCCTGGGCCGCCTGGTCTTCCTGCCCGAGCGCCATGAGGGCGCGGATCAGGCCGCCCCAGGCGTCGCCGTTCTCGGGCTCGTCATGCAGCAGGGCGCTGAACAGCTCGCCGGCTTCCTGGGCGTTGCCTTCCTCGAGCGCGGCGCGGGCCTCGGCCAGCAGGTCGGCGGCGGGCATGGTGCCGCCGGTGGCCTTCAGCAGGCCCTCCACGAAGCGCTTCACCTCCGATTCGGGGAGGGCGCCCTGGAACAGGTCGGCGATCTGGCCCTGCCAGAAGGCGGCGACGGTGGGCACGGACTGCATGGGCAGGCCGAGCTGGGTGAGCTGCTGGATCTGGGCGCGATTGGCGTCGATGTCGATCTTGACGAGCTTGACGCGGCCGCCGGCGGCGCGGACGACCTTTTCCAGCGTGGGCGTGAGCTGCTTGCAGGGGCCGCACCAGGTCGCCCAGAAGTCCACCATCACCGGGATGGTGCGGGACGCCTCGATGACGTCCTTCATGAAGGTCTTCTGGTCGCCTTCGATGATCATGTCGGCAGCGGCGCCCTCGGTTGGGGTCTGGCCGATGATGTGGTCCATAGCTGAGTGTTCCTGACCGGAGGTCGTGTTGGACGTAGAGATGTTGCGGGCCAGGCGCCATGCAAGCGCCGGCCGGGGTTCGCCGGACCATGCCGAGGTGCGGGGCAGCCGTCCAGAGTGGACGGTTTTTGGGGGCTCCCTGGCCGGTTCGGTGATGGGTCGTTTTTATCCGGCCGGAGGGTGTTGCAATTGGGACGGAAGCCGCATAGAACCCGCGCCCTGATCGGAGCGCGGGCGTAGCTCAGGGGTAGAGCACAACCTTGCCAAGGTTGGGGTCGAGGGTTCGAATCCCTTCGCCCGCTCCAAATTTCCATCAAGGAAATCAGAGCGTTATGACAGGGCCGCCGCAAGGCGGCCCTTCGCTTTTGGTGCTTACATTCTGGCGATGAAAAAAATGTAAGCACTATGTAAGCAGTTGAGAGAAAACGCAGGGTGGCTCCAGCGTGCTGCATCGGGCGAATTCAGCTTCTCGCCCATCGGCGGCTCCCGGGGCCGGGCTTGCTTGGCCATCGTCGAACGTAAAGCCGGCACGCATCGCACATGGATGGCAGAAGCCACCCGAACCTGCAAAAATTGGTGCTATGGGCCACTTCGACGACCTGCCGCAGCGTGACGGAACCCACGAACTAGAGGAAGCGGCGATCGTCGCGTTCCAGACGAAGCTCGCGGAGAGCGGCGTCTTTATTCTGCAAGGTGCAGATCGCAAGGACTACGGGACCGACTGCCAGATCGAGGTGATTGCCGGTGGGCAGGCGACCAACGTCAGGGTCCACGTTCAGCTTAAGGGAACCCAGCGAGCCCTGAATGCAGACGGATCGCTCAGCGTCGAGGTGCGCCGCACCAACCTGAATTACCTACTAATGCAACCCTACAGCATTTACGTTTGCTACCACGTGCCGTCTGGCTTGCTGCTGATCCGTCCTGTCGCAAGCGTACTTCGGCAATATGAGCATGGAAGGAAGCCGTGGACAGAGCAGGACACGCTAACGGTTTCGTTCACCGATCAGCTCACTATTGAGCGCCTGCAGGAACTGGCGGCGATCGCCCGATCCGGGGCCATATCCTCGCGTGACAGACGGACCGAGCAAACCAGCGCCACTCTGGAGGACCTACCCAGACAGATTCTTACCTCCCCACCAGACGTCCACGTTCCGGAGGATCTTGCCCTGGCGCAGGACCTGTTACGGCTGTTGTATGAAAAGGATGCTGACGACGCGATCAGCACGGGCTTCGACAAGTTTGCGGCCGTACTGGGCGCCGACAGCGATGACATGGGCGCTTGCTACATGGCCGAGATCAATCTCGGCATGGATGGCCTGGCCCGCGACCCGCAGCGGATCAAGGATGCCATCGGCTTTTTCCGGGCGAGGCTCGACGGCAGCCGCTACCAGCTCGGCACCGTCCACTACACCATCGGAAACGCCTTCCACGCGCTCCGGGACGAGCAAGGGGCCAAACGCGCCTTCAAGGCAGCGCTCCAAGATCCTGCGCTCGGACGCCTCCCCGAACTTGCGGCTCAGATCCACAAAAATCTTGGTTCAAGTTACGGGTTGCTGGGCGAGCAAGAAAAGGCCGTCGATCACTACCGTGAAGCGCTTCGGTTAGCCCCGGATCTCGCCGAAGCCCATAACGCCCTTGGCAACCACTACGTCAGGCTGGGCTGCTACGAAGACGCCCTGCGCCACTTCGACCAGGTTGTCTTCTCAGAGAGAAAGCAGGGTCGAACGTCGGCGGTCATCGGCTGGCGGGCCAACGTCCTCTTCAACCTCGGTGACGGACAGGCGGCGTTCCGCGAGATCAACGGCCTTATGAGCCAGGCCGACCGGCATGATTGGATTTGGCCTTGGTGTGCCCGGTTGGTCGCTGCCTTCGGGCGAGCGAGTGTGGAAAACGCCCGGCCAGCCGCCCGCTTCTGGCAGCGCTTCATCAATGCCCATCCCGGACATTCCGCCGCGACGCGCGAACTCCTAATGTCGACATTCTATCTCCGCGGACAAGGAGAGGATGTCGGAAGGAACTACAGCGAATTTCGAGCCGAATTTGACCGCCATATCGTCCACCTCATCGCCGATGACGCGGCGCTGCCGTGGGATCGGTTGGGTCATTGGGCGCAGGATGAAGACGACTGGGCAGAGGCGGAACGCTGCTTTCGCAAGGCCTATGATTTGGAGGGGGGTGACTACGGCTATTGCCTGGGGATCGCGCTCAAGCAGTTGGGCCGGTTTGAGGAGAGCCTGCCGCTGCTATTGGAGCAGGCTCACACTGTGCAGCCTGACGCCATGAGCTGGTTTCAGGTCGCTTCTTCGTACCATAGCCTCGGCCGCTGGCCCGAGGCCGTCGAGTCCTATGAGAAGGCGCTCGCGCTGGATCCACACTATGCCGTCGCGATGTTCGATCTTGGCGGTGCCCATTGGAACAGCGGCAACGCCGCGACGGCAGTGGAGGTCTGGCGGGCGGCGATAGAGTGTTTCCCCGACCACGAACTGACCGCCAAGGTTAAACGTGAATTTCCACGGCTGGTCTGAGCTGGCGCACAAAGCAGAAGTGACTGTCCAGGCGCCGGCAAACGTTCGAAGGCGGTTCTCACGGGCTCCAGCGCGAGTGCATGGTGTGTCACGAAGGGCATCGCTCGGCCCAGCCGACGGCAGCGTTAAGCGTTGCTGGACGACCCTTGCGGCAGATATGCCGCAAGCTCCCCCTGAAGAGGAATGGAATAGGAGCTGGCAAGCGCGTTGATTTGAAAAGCGATCGATTTGCGCAGGGACCGCAGAGCCGACTCGAATGCCAGCCAGTCGGGATCATGGCTATCGCATCGCAACGTCGTGAGATCGAACTGCTCGACTGATTCGAAGAACCTGCGGATCGTCTGAGCTAAGGCAACGATGACGATATCGACTGGGCTGCCTGGAGCACAGTCGCGTCGCAGGCGGGTTAGGTCATGACGCAGGCCGTCCAGAGAGTTTCGAACGCGCTCGGGAAATTCGGCGTCGAAGCGCGCCCAAAAGGCGCGGCGATCCTCTATAAGAGCGACGATGTCGCGAGCTAGTCCCGGAGCGGTTTGCCCTGAACGGAGAAGTTCGATGCTGCGCGACCAGCCTTGCTGCCGGACCTCAGCTATCATGGTTTCGTGGTCGCGCTTCCAGGCGCGCAATTCGTCCGCTGAGAAGCCCCCATCATCCTTATCCACCATGTCGCCACACTCGCGGCACAGCCATAATCCGTTGGCGGCGGAGCGTCGCTCAGCCTCGCTTTGATCGTGGTCATATCGTGGACCTCCGGGAGACGCGGCGGAGATATGGGCGGCGTGACCCGTCGCTAATCCTCGCAGCACACCCGAGCGCGGCCCGGCGGTAAGCCGCAGGCAACGGGGATTCGAACAGAAATGCGCCGCCCTCAGCGAAAGTTCTGTCTTGACGGGTTGAGAGAAATTGTCACGTGGCATGTGGCGCTCTGCTCGGTCGGTGATCAAGAGGCTGAGGTGACTTTCCGATAACGGAAGCCGCGGGCTGTCCGCTGCGAGAAAGTGAAGCCTGCCCACTCGAGATCTTCGCCAAGGAAGTCGTCGTCGGCCAACATATATCGCGCGCTGCCCTCCAAGAGCTGGACAAGATATTGGCGATTGACCACGCGGGCGAGGTCCGGTGGGACAGCCGCGGTGCTGAAGCCAGACGGTCCGCCGGCAACGATGAACGCGCCCCAGTGGCGATCCAGGGCAAGCCACCAGGTCCGTAGCGAATTGAACATCGCACCGAAGATGGAGTCGTTTCCCGGATGGGAGAGGCGAATAGCGGGATTGGTGGACGATCGAATTGCGATTGGCGTTTGGCAGACGATGACATTGATCGCGCTGGCGTCGGCGGGGAGCATCGTTTCCATCGCGCCGGCTCGGAACAGCTCGTGCGCGGCGCCGGGGTCGGATGCGATCCACGCGTGCATATCTCGCTCTTCGTCCGTCAGTTCTTGTTCCAACTCTCCGGTCAGGTAGCGGGCGTGCTGCGTCTCGACGAAGCACAGCGTCTCGAGATTGCGGAGCTGGAGGTGCCGCGCGAAGCCGTAGAGCGGCAGGCGATCGGACTCGTCGAGGCTGGCACAGTTTCCGCGGCTGATTTTGAGCCAGGTCGTATTCTTGGAGAATGGCGTCTCGATCGCCTTGTTCAGACCGTGTTCGATCGATGCCGGCGCGCCATTGTCGTCATAGTCGTGGAGGCGCTCCTCATAGCCGATGCCCTCGATTGACTTCCGACCGGCGACCACGACATCGCGATGGCGCTCAAGCACCATGACCTTGTTCTCATCGTCGGCGCAGGCGAAGCGACGCATGTAGAACTGCGGCACATAATGATGCTTCTTCGCCTCATTCGCCGCCACGGTCAGTCGCCCTCTCCATTAGATACTTGGGGTAGGAACACACCGTGCGATCCGGGTCCCCGACGCGCGAGTATTGCGGCTTGCCGCGCGTAAGTTCAAATCGCTCCCCCGCAACAGAACGACTGTCTAACGGCCAACGCGGGCGCTGGCGCTCGTCATCTAGCGGGCAGTTTCAGTTGCGCGGGCACGCAACACCCGATTCTTGCGATTGGTTGAGACCGCCATTCCGAGATTGGCAGCATAGCCTGAGCTTCCGTCGCCGGCCGGAACAAGTCGATCAGTTCGACCATGTCCTGAGAAAACCGATCTCCGCCGCCGCTCTCAGGGTGCGCCCGGTGACCCACGATGCCTGACCGTGGCGACTAGCCCTTAGCGATGTCCTGGCCGCACACCTTCGATTGCGGGGTAAGAACCGGAGTTTGAACCCCAATCGATCGGACTACCCCTTTGCGCAGGTCATCGACCGATGTCGGTGTCCTCACGGGACCAATTCAGGAGATTCCAAATGAGCAAAGAAGACGATAACAAGGCCGTCGTCGTTCGGTGGTTCACCGATTTCTGGGGCGAGAACGTCAACCTCAGTGTCGTCGACGACATCGCGTCGCCGGACATGCTGCTGAAGTATTCGCTGCACGAGCCGCGCCGGGGCCATGACGACATCAAGGCCTTCATGACCGATTTCCGTGCCGCGTTTCCGGACCTGCAGTTCGGCGCCACCGCCGACCTGATCGCCGAAGGCGACTATGTCGTCGGCCAGTGGGAAGGCGGCGGCACACACACCGGCCCGGCGTTCGGCGACTTCCTCGTCGGCTCGCTGCCTGCCGCGACCGGCCGGAAGATGCATTTCACCGGCACCACGGTTCTGAAGGTCGTGAACGGCAAGATCGTGGAGGAAATCGGGCTCGACGACGGCGTCACGGCGCTCACCCAACTCGGCCTTCTCAAGGCCGCGTGATCGAAGTCAGCCGTCGTCCATGATTCCGGGCGGCTGATCGCCTTCGGTGACAAGCGAGGCCCGTACGTCCGTGTGCGGGCCTCATTTCTCTCCAGCGCCATGGCGGCGCACTTTGAATCCCCGCGGTTATCGGGAGATCTCCATGCACGAGCTGCAAACTAAGATGCTCCGCGCTGACCGCCCCACCGGGGCAGAGCCACCTGAGCAGGAACCCGATGCCGACTTCACAGACACGGGCCGGCTTGTCGCGCTGTGCGACGCCGTTTTCGCTATCATCATCACATTGCTCGTCCTGGAGATCCATCGCCCAAGCGCCGAGCCCGGCTCGCTGGCGCGGGAACTCCTGAGGGAATGGCCGTCCTATATCGCGTACGGTGTGGCGTTTCTCTATGTCGGCGTTATCTGGCTCAACCATCACTATCTATTTGAACAGCTCCAGAAGGTGGATTTTGCCCTGAACTGGATCAATCTCGGCGTGCTGGGCACCGCCGCCCTGATTCCATTCCCGACGGGCGTGTTGGCGGGGGCATTTCGGGATGGTGACCTGATGGACCAGAAGGCTGCGGTCGTGCTTTACGCATCGATCGCGGGCCTGATGTCAGCCGCCTGGGTGCCGTTGTTCGTCTACCTGCACCGTCACCCGACCCTGGTGAAAGCGAGCGTGTCGTCGGGAATGTTCGCCGCCCAGGTCGCGCGACCTCTCGTCGGGGTGCTGCTCTATGTCCTTGCAGGCCTCCTCGGGTGGTTCGTTCATCCTGCAGCGGCAGTGGCGATCTTCATCTTCATGGTTGCCTACTACGCCGCGACCAGCAAAGGCATCCGTGCCTGGAAACGGGGCCACCAGCCGCAGCAACCGGGTGGCCGGGTGGTGTCGGAACGGCCATCTATATGAATACCGCCAAGCCCTCGCCCTTCCCACGAGGCCCAATTGGATTTGAAAGCAAGGACCGGAGTGTGGCGGGCGCCGTGCGGCGGCATGATCGTCCTACAGCATCCACGACGAAGTGAACCGACATGACCATGACCCTCGAAAGGCCAGAGCCAACCAGGCCGCCAGAAATGGCCGATGATCCGCGCTGGGCCCGTATCGTCGCTCGCGACAAGACGGCGGATGGCTGCTTCTGGTATTCGGTGGCGACGACCGGGATTTACTGCCGGCCGTCCTGTCCGTCGCGGACCGCGAACCGCAGGAATGTCCAACTGCACGACACGCTCGCGGCCGCCAAGGCGACCGGTTTCCGCCCGTGTAAACGCTGCAACCCAGACGGAATTTCGATCGAGGGAGAAAATGCGGCGATAATCGCGCAGGCTTGCCGCCTGATTGAGGAGAGCGAGGATGAGCCATCCTTGAACGATCTCGCGGAAGCGGTCGGACGGAGCCCCAGCTACTTTCATCGCATGTTCAAGGCTATCACGGGCCTGACGCCGAAAGACTATGCCGTTGCGCATCGCGCGGCGAAGGTCCGCCAAGGCCTGGACTCGGGTAACAGCGTCACCGAGGCGATGTATGATGCCGGTTTCAATTCGAGTGGGCGCTTCTACGAGAAATCCACCGGTCTGCTGGGCATGACTCCGACGCAATATCGTGCCGGCGGTGCGAACGAGGAGATCCGCTTCGCCGTCGGTGAAACCTCTCTCGGCGCCATCCTGGTCGCATCGAGCAAGAAGGGCGTGGCGTCGATTCTTCTCGGCGCCGATCCCGACATGCTGGTGCGCAATCTTCAGGACCGCTTCCCCAAGGCTCGTCTGATCGGGGCCGACGGCGACTATGAAGCCCTGGTGGCGACCGTCGTCGGCTTTGTCGAGGCGCCGAATCTCGGTCTCGATTTGCCGCTCGATGTGCGTGGCACCGCGTTCCAGCAGCGGGTTTGGCAGGCGCTTCAGGAGATCCCTGTCGGTCAGACGGTTTCCTACACCGAGGTCGCCCGCCGGATCGGCTCGCCCAAGGCGGTCCGGGCCGTCGCCGGCGCCTGTGCCGCGAACAATCTCGCGGTGGCAATTCCATGCCACCGTGTCGTGAGGAATGACGGATCGCTGTCCGGCTACGCATGGGGGGTGGAACGCAAGCGCGTGCTGCTCGATCGGGAGGCGGCCCTCGGCGAACGATGAGCGCTTTTGCCCGCTACGACGCCTCCATCGCCTTTCTCCGCGATCTCGATGACGACTGGGCCGAGCTCGTCGCGCATGTCGGGCCTTGCCTGCACGACCCCAAGGCGGCGCGCGAACCCTATGAGGCGCTAGTCCGGGCCATCGGCTATCAGCAACTCACCGCGAAGGCCGGCGACGCCATCATCGGCAGATTGAAGGCGCTCTATCCTGACACTGCCTTCCCGACGCCCGAGAACATCACGGTCGCCGAGTTCGACGCCCTGCGCATGTGCGGTTTCTCGGCGACGAAGATCGCCACGATCAAGGCCATCGCGGAAGGCGCACTGTCCGGCCTGATCCCACCGCGCAATGTCGCCGGCACGATGGACGATGAGGCGTTGATCGCACGAATCGTGACGATCAAGGGCATCGGCCGCTGGACCGTCGAAATGCTGCTCATGTATTCGCTGGAGCGCATGGACATTCTACCGGCCGACGATTTCAGGGTGCGCGAAGGGTATCGGGTGCTCAAGTCCTTACCGGAACAGCCCAAGCCGAACGCATTACGCGAGATCGGGAAAGCCTGGGCGCCCCATCGCACCGTCGCCGCCTGGTATCTTTGGCGCATGCCCCGCGAGCGCGGCAATGTCCTCAAATGAACGGGCTCGGACGTGAGGGTCCCTTGCAGAATCGAGTCACCCCCTTCGGCGATATTGTGGCGATCCCTCAAAGAGGGATGTTCACGGGCAATCGCGGCATCATCCACGACCCATTGACCAAGACCCTGCAAAGAAAGCGCTGGGCGAGCAAGGCGTGGCTGATCTGTCGCTGCGACTACAAGGGCCGGCGTCGGGACGTCATGGCCGGCCGGAGCTGGACCGAACTCTTCTTCCTGGATGAGGCGGTGGCGCTGGCCGCGGGACATCGTCCCTGCTTCCTATGCCGGCGCGAGGCGGCAGAGTCGTTTCGGGCGACCTGGGCGGCCGGAGCGGAAATGGGGAAGCCCCCCGCCGCTGCCATGGACGCTGTGCTCCACCGCGAACGGATCTCCGGCGGACGAAGGCGCGTTCACGCCATGCCGGCGCCGCTCCGTGAATTGCCCAGTGGCACGGTCGTCGTGGTGTCTGGCGCAGCCTACACAATCGCTGCCGGCCGCGCCTTCCGTTGGACCGAATGTGGCTACGAGCGGCCGGAGGCGATACACGATGCCGACAGCCTACTGACTCCGCCATCGACGTTCATGGCGCTCCGAGCCGGTTATCGGCCAATTCTTCATCCGACGCTCGCAGCATTCGCGGCCGAAGCGATGCCATCATGAACGATCTGTTCGATGCCATCGAACCCCGTGACCCATCTCGCGAAGTCATGGCCGACGGCGCCATACTTCTGCGCGGCAGCGCCCTGTCGTTCGAGGCTGATATCCTGAGCGCGCTACAGGCGATCGTCGGCCAGGCGCCGTTCCGGCACATGACCACGCCGGGCGGCTACGTCATGTCGGTGGCGATGACCAATTGCGGCGCCGCCGGCTGGATCACGGACCGCACCGGCTATCGATACGACCGCATCGATCCCGAAAGCGGTCAGCCGTGGCCAGCGATGCCTGATTGCTTCCTTGGACTCGCCATCGCGGCGGCTGCTGAAGCCGGCTATCCGCACTTCGTGCCGGACGCCTGCCTGATCAATCGCTATGAGCCCGGCGCCCGTCTGTCGCTGCATCAGGACAAGAACGAGCGCGATTTCGCAAATCCGATCGTGTCGGTGTCCTTGGGCCTGCCGGCGACCTTCCAGTTTGGTGGCCTGAAGCGCAACGATCCCGTCCGGAAGTTCGCGCTCCGTCACGGTGACATTGCCGTCTGGGGTGGGCGGTCGCGCCTCTGCTACCACGGTGTTCCGGAGCTGAAGGAGGGCGAGCACGAGAAGATGGGCCGGATGAGGATCAATCTTACGTTTCGGAGCGCTCTGTAGGCGGAGTCTCCGAGCGACACCGTCTTCGAATTTAAAAGCAACAATCGGAGTGCCACGCCGATCGTGCCGTGTAGTGCTGATCCGATTTGATGGGGTCGATTCACGCCTGCTCGAAAGCACGTAATGCTTCACCGGTGTCGAAGGGCCAGCATAGGGAGGTTTTCAGACGATGTTTCCGCTTGGCGGACGAGACGCCAGAACGCGACGCGCGAAGACCGGCGGAAATGTCGCGGCGCCCGACAATATCGCTGGCCGCTTCTACGGCGATCCGGCGAAGGCGTTCGTGATGATCCATATCGGCCAGTTCGTGCGCGACGGCCACGCAGAATGGACCATGCTGGACAACGGCGACGTTGAACTGCGGTTCTTCAGCGGCGAGGTCTTCTTGCTGGCAGATGCGACCATGACGCGCGTCATGTGACCGCAAACTCGACAATCGCTGATCCGTTTTCAGTCCGGACGCCTCGCGCCCGGCCATTTTCATATAGCCCTCGCCGGAAGAAGAGATCTCGATTTGAAAGCAAAGATCGGAGTGAGAGCCGATCGCAGCATCTCTAGTGTCGATGGTGAGGAAAGATCATGGAGTTACGGAAATGGATCTCATCAACACTGATATCTCTTCTCGGCAAGTTCAGGTAAAGGGGAGTAAAAGCGCAACCATCTCTAACGAGATTGCTTTTTCAATCGGCGAAA
Source organism: Acetobacteraceae bacterium (assembly GCA_031291795.1). Classification (GTDB taxonomy): domain Bacteria; phylum Pseudomonadota; class Alphaproteobacteria; order Acetobacterales; family Acetobacteraceae; genus Rhodopila. Next base: position 34,998 of record JARLIJ010000195.1, read on the forward strand.
GCGCCCTGGGCAAAGTTCTCGTCGCCCGTAGCGTCGTCGGGGTCTGCGCGATCCTGATCGGATCAGACACCGACGAGCTAAGCAGCGATCTCGCCACGCGCTTTCCCGACAGCAGACTGGTCGCGGACGAGCAGCAACTTCACGATGATCTGTCCAAGGTCGCGCGGTTCATCGAAAAACCGAGCGAAGGGCTCGACTTGCCGCTGGACATTCGGCACGGCACGGCATTTCAGCGCCGGGTTTGGGACGCTCTTCTTGCGATCCCTTGCGGCGCCAGAGTCACCTACGCCGCACTCGCCCAGCGCATTGGCATGCCGAACGCGGCCCGTGCCGTTGCCAACGCCTGCGCAGCCAACGCAATCGCTTTGGGCATTCCTTGCCACCGGGTCGTCCGGAGCGACGGCACCATTTCGGGCTATCGCTGGGGCGTGGAGCGCAAGCGGGCGCTGATCAATAGGGAGGCCGTGGCATGAACGTCCCTTCGAGGATCATCTCCCCGACTTCAGCGGTCGAGTCCGCGGAGGCGCGCGTCGCTCGGTACGATTGGAAAACCCTCTCCGACGAGCTTGGCGGCTTCGGCTGCGCGGTCATCGAGAGGCTTCTGTCGCCGGAAGAATGCCGGTTGATCGCCGGACTCTACCCTGAGGAAGGTCACTTCCGCAGCCATATCCATATGGCCCGTCATGGCTTCGGGAGGGGCGAGTATCAGTATTTCAGGTATCCGCTGCCTGATCTGCTCGGCGGCCTGCGCACGGCGCTTTATCCGCGCCTGGCCGGCGTCGCCAACGACTGGAACAGCCGTATGGGCATCGACGAGCGCTACCCGGCCGAACACGCCGCCTTCCTCAAGCAGTGTCACGATCAAGGGCAGACGCGCCCCACGCCCCTGCTGCTGCAATACGTCCCCGGCGACTTCAACTGCCTTCATCAAGATCTCTACGGCGACCTCGCATTTCCGATCCAGGTGGCGATCCTTCTTTCCGAGCCGGGGAAGGATTTCACCGGCGGCGAGTTCGTGCTGACCGAGCAGCGCCCGCGGATGCAGAGTCGTGCCGAGGTCGTTCCGCTGCGCCAGGGAGATGCCGTTGCCTTCGCGGTCCACAACCGGCCGGTTCAGGGCTCCAAAGGAAACTATCGCGTCAATCTCCGGCACGGCGTCAGCCGTGTCCGGTCCGGAATGCGGTACACCGTCGGCATCATCTTCCACGACGCAAAATAGCGCCTTCTAGCCACGATCACTTCAACGCAAGAGCTTCGAATGGAGGCCAAGATGTTAGAGCGTATCCGCTACGCCTGGGGGAGCAGCTCCCTCGGAGATTTTATCGCCGCCGCTTCCGATGATGGCTTGGTCGCATTCGAGTTTGGCGAGCAGGGCACGGCGATGTTGGACACATTGCAGATGCGCTTTCCCGATGCCGCGATCGTGGATGATCGGAGCGGGCTGTCCGACATAGTCGGAAAGCTCGAGCATCTCGTCGATCACCCCGATCAGGATCCAGGGATCGTTCTCGACATGCGCGGCAGCGACTACCAAAAGCAGGTCTGGACGATGCTGCGCGAGGTTCCCGCGGGCGAGACCACGAATTATGGATCCCTGGCCGCCAAGCTCGGCACACGCGATGCCCGCGACGTTACCGAGGCAATCGGTTCGAACGCGATCGCGATCCTGATTCCCTGCCACCGCGTGGTGAAAAAAGATGGCTCGATCTCAGGCTATCGCTGGGGCGTTCGCCGAAAGCGCATTCTGCTCCAACGCGAGCGGCAGACCGAACTCTTCCAGGAAGCCTGAAGACATGATGTCGGACAAATGCACGCCCGCGCTGGACGTCTCTGTCGAGGAGCAAGACTCTTTCGGCAGCTTTGGCGAGGACAGCGTGCAAACACTGCTGTCCCTTGCACCTGCCGATCCGGGGCGCGCGAAAGAGCGGTTCCCGGCATATCGCCATCGATGAAGCTCACAGCCCGCCTCCACCTGGATTAACAAACCGATTCTACTGTAGTTTCTCTGGAGTGACTATTTATAGTTCTCCGGATGACTGATGTCCTCGATCAGGCCAGGCTCCCGAGGCTGCCATCCGAGTAGCGCCCTCGTCCTGTCGGTTGAAACCGGACCGTTGCCGCCGACGGGTATCGCCATCGGGCCGAAGTGCTCCGCCGCGCCATCAGGCGAGATGGACTTGAGCGGGAGATCGAGGCGACGACCGATGGCCGCGGCGATCTGCAGGAAGGCAATTCCGTCTTCGCCGACAGCATGAAAGGGACCGACTTCGGCGCCGCGCTCGAGCGCAAGGCGATAGACGCGCGCGGCGTCGAGCCTGTGAACGGACGGCCAAAGGTTCTGGCCGTCCCCAATGTAGCCGGAAACGCCCTTTTGACGCGCCAAAGCCATCAGCCGCGGAATAAAGCCATGGGTCTCACCCGCGCCGTGAACCGCCCGGGGTAGTCGCACCGTGTTTGCGTGCAGCCCGCGATTGGCCAGAGCCAGGGCCGTCTGCTCGGATTCGCGTGGAAATTCGGGCGGCGGCGGCGGCGGCGGAGTTTCCTCCGTGAACCATTGCCCGCGAGGCAGAACGCCGATCCCGCCGGTGACGAGGATCGGGCGATCGGACCCCTGAAAGACCTCGCCAAAAGCCTCGATGGCCTGGCGATCCTCCTTCGCTGACGCTGCGAAAACGGCGGGTTGGCCCAGGCCAACACCGAAGGCGGTGTGAATGACGCCATCGGCCGCTCGAGCGCCCGCCTTGAGGACGTCGATGTCGCTGAGCGAACCCATCAACGGCTCCCCGCCCAGGGCTGCGAGCGCGCGCGCCTTGTCCTCGGAGCGAACAAGTCCCACGACTTGGTGACCCGCGTCGATCAACTCCCGGGTCAGGGCGGACCCGACCCAACCGGTCGCTCCCGTGACGAATACGCGCATAGCCGCTCCTTGCGTTGACTGTAGACGAATCCAGAATGACCGACCTACCCTGCCGTGATAATGCGTTTTCAACGCAAACTTATGCTGGAAAGTCTAAATAATGTGGATCAAAGCGGCATCCGCCGCCGACGTTTTGTCCATCGTTCTGTCGCAGCTGAAACTCGAGGCGTTCGCCACCGGCGCATTTGATGCGGGCGGTGCGTGGGCCATCGAATTCCCCGCAACCGACGCCCTCATGTTCAAGGTCATGTCCAGGGGCGAGTGTTGGCTCGCTGTCGAGGGCGAACCGACGCCCTATTACCTGAGGACGGGAGACTGCTTCCTCGTGTCCAAAGGCCGAAGCTTCGTCATGGCGAAGGACCTCAAGGCAGGAACGAAGGTGTCCGCCCAGACCCTGGCCCACGCCAAGCAAGAGAATGGCGTCTCTGTCTGCAACGGGGGAGGCGATGTCCTTTCAATCGGAACGGTCTTCAGATTCGAGGGTCATTTTTCAGAGATTGCTTTCCGGTCCATCCCGCCGGTCATCCACATCCCCGCGCATTTGGACCAAGCGGCGGTCCTGCGTTGGAGCTTGGACCGGTTCGGCGCGGAATTTCACGGGCTGAGCGCCGGTCGCTTTCTGATGATGAGCTATCTCGCGCCCATCATCCTCTTGCAGACGTTGCGGATCTATCTCGCGTCCACAAAGGACGACCGGAACTGGCTCGCCGCATTGTCCCATCCGAAGCTATCCAAAGCTATGAGAGCGATGCACACCGACTACGGCAAGACTTGGTCGCTCGAAGCGTTGGCCAAGACCGCCGGGATGTCCCGGGCTGGCTTCGCGCTCAATTTCAAGAAACTCGTGGGCGTTGCGCCAATCGATTATCTCGTGACCTGGCGAATGCAGGTTGCGTGCGATCTGCTCCAGCAAGGAAAACTTGGCCTCTCGGAGGTCGCAACCGCCGTTGGATATGAATCGGAAAGCGCCTTCAGCGCGGCCTTCAAAAAGATCGTCAGATGTCGTCCAGGCTACTACCAGAAACACTGGAACAGTGCGCCGGATGGGCCGCGCCATGACCTGCCGAACCCCCATGCCTCGCCGGACTGACGACGCGACCGCCAGCCGTTTTGTTCGCCTGCGTTTTTGCGCGGCCTGGGGGTCTCCCCGCAGATGGGGGTGTGCCGGCGACTTCGGCACCGGCCAGGGGGAAGGCTTTTCCCTCAACCTGCGCACCGCCAAGCAAGTCGCCGATTTGTATCTAGTTCAGGTCGCGAACCGTACCTGGCGGCGCATCCTTGATGGGCGTGAAGGAGCCGATGAAGCGCCGCCGAGACAACCGTCAGGCTAGGCGTCCGAATTCTCGGAGTCCGATGGAAACAGACGGCCCTGAACCTGGGCCATAAGTTCCGTCGCCTTTTTCGTCAGCGTTATGTTTGCAAGCATCTTTGCTTGGTACTTTGGCGAATACCGGATGAAGTTGTGTAGAGAACGCATGCGATCCGGGCATTCGTACGAATAGTCGCCGAGCAGCTCCGCGATGCTGAAGTTATCGGTTGAAACTTCTATGTTCTCGAGGTCGTCGACGGTCATGATTATGAGCGGCTCGATCCTTGGCAGGGCCGGCACCGTCCCGAGGAGTTTCGTGAACTCGTCGGCGAGGAATTTCCCGAGCGTCGGCGTGTCCATGCGGGAGTCGTGTGTCACAAGGACTGGATAGATCGTGGTGGCATCGGCGCAGCCGGTCGACGCGTCCGACCATTCGCGCCGAGCGATGGCACCGATGATCCGAGCAAGCTGCGCGACGCCCTTTCCGCGTTCGCCCTTCTTCGACGTCGCGCCGTATTTTTCCCTCAGATGGTCGAGAAAATTCTCGGACTTCTCATCCAGGATAGCCTCCTCGCGCAGGAAGCATGCCTTCATTTCGAAGGTGATGACCTTGCGGGCGTCATCTAGGATTGCGTCGATCTCGAAAGCCTGATGTGCAGCGTTTTCACCCTTCAAGTTGCAATGCAGGCGATCCACCAGACCAGGGCTGGTCGGGTATATGCGGCGCAGAATGTCTGTCGCATAGTCTTCAAAGGCGAGGCCGAAAGCCCCGAAGATCTCGTTCGCTTTCTTTCCAGTCGCTTTGCTGACCAGGTGGAAGAGGGGCCCGATCGTGATGCGATCGCAAAAGAGGCACGGATCGGGAATGATGCCCCGCCCGTCGGTGGTGATCATTACCGGGCGCTGCCTCAGATATCTGTATCCAACCTTGGCGAAGTCATCCCACAGGGTTGTTGCCAGCCTGTTGGGGACCTGCGCCTCTCGCTCCAGGTAGCTTTCAAACTCGGCGTTGTAGGAGGTGGCCGCCGCAACGGTATGTGCGATGAACAATGGACCCTGAGGATTGTCCACGATCATGTAGCAGCCGAGAGCAGCCGCGCATGTTAAGAACTGATCTATGGTCAAATCCGACGCGGCGCTGAACTCGGCGTGGAACGAGGGGTAGCGACGCGGTAGGTATTCGGTGAAGAGCAACCAACCGCGACCGAGTATTCTGGCAAGATTTGGGGTGAAGTTGGATTCCTCCATCGCCTTTCGAAAGGCTCCCATGGCGCGGTTGCGACGGATCTCAATGTTCCCGTCGCCTTTGAGCCGCGTCCCGTATATTCGGTAGCTCCAGAGCATCCCGGCGATAAGCGCAGCCTTGACGAAGTTGCAGCGGGTGTTCGGATCGGCATAGGTCGTCCCGTCGCCCGGCAGGTTCCGACAGTGCCGAGCAACCCAGCGCATCAGCTCCAACAACTGGCCGCGGAAAAAGACGATCGGCGGCCGCCCTCCATGATCGCGGGCGAACGCGTTTATTTTATCAATGTCCTCCGGTGTCAGCAGCCGGTTGATCAGCTTCTGTTGACGCCCAGTGGAATCGTCGGCGCTGGCCCCCGTGACGATGATGTTGGCGCGCGCGCACTCAAATAGTGTGTCGTCGCGACTAAGATGAACCAGCGTGTCGAGCAGCGCCTGTTCACTTGTGGTGGTTCCGGGAAACAGGATTTCCGGCGGAACAAGCACCGATATTTCGGACGGGGGTTCGCCGCCGGTATCGCGACCAAAAAAAGAACCGCGAGGCCGCGGAATGATCAGCCTGGCTGAGGCAAGTTTCAGTTCTGGAGGAAGGGCAGGTAGGGAACGGTTCACGACTGAGCGCAATCGTTCCGTCGCACGAAGGCCCCAAGCCCGGCGAAGATCTGATCGACGGTCGCCAAGCAGTGCTGCACGAACGTGTCGCTAAGATAGAAGACCCACGGTTTGCCGTCGCTGGTCGCCTGGCTAAACCAGCCCTGTGGCCAGCCGTCGGTCACGATTCTGCGTTCGAAGGCGCTCCGCTCATTGTCGGGCCACTCAAAGCCGAGATGGAACATCTTGTTCCGGTAGCCGAAGAGCGCGGCCAGTGTCTTGTGCAGATCAGCTGGCAGATCGGCGGCAAGTCCGGTCGCATCCGCCAGCTCTGCAATGCCGTCGACCAGATGCGGCCGATCCGGGGACGCGCGACGGCAGTCCCACTGCTTGTCTTTCGGCATGGTCCATCGCGCATGGGGGATGGGAGCCCGGCCGTTACGATCCCAAAGATCGCGGATGCCGGGGAAGGCTTGCTTGAATAGCGACTCGACGAATGGAGCCAACATGCCCACCGCCGCCATGCTGTGCGCGGCATCCTGGAACACCGACTGATGCAGGTGATCAACCCAATCATCGATGGCGCGCTCGTTCGCGCTGCCTGAGGCACGCTTGGCGAAGGCTTCGATCGCTTTGATCTCGTTCGAAAGCGCTTCGTCGGCTTGGCCATGGAGTCGCAGCAAACCGCGGATGGCGTAGAGTTGGGCGTCATAGTCTGGCGAGCCCAGGACAAACGATGCCAGGAACCGGTCGTCAAACTCTGATAGATCCATTGGCATGTGCAGCTCACCGTCCGAATTGGAGGCGGCGCAGGAACGTCCGTGCCGTGATGAGGACCAAGTGCAGCCGAAACGTGCTGTGATCCTCGTCGGAGAGCCCGGGATGCGAACCCTCGGTATGCAGCATCTTGAACACGCCGTTGATGTAGTTCTTGCCGTCCTGGGTCCATTCGTTTCGGTCGATAGCTAGGGCGTGTCGTCAAATAGGGGATTCCGGAAATAGGGGATTCCGGCGCGGCGCAAAGTTCGATTCATAGGCAGTCAGCCAATTTGGAGCTGACCGATGCGCCGCTATGCCCTTCGTGACGATCAATGGGACCGTATC